>JBJMWX010000122.1:0-10266 GCA_045809925.1 Chthoniobacterales bacterium | reverse complement strand
GTGTTCGGCGAATCCCGCGGCCCGGCTCGCCGCGACATCATCCTCAGTTCCGAAGCCGCTGAGCGCGATTCCTTCGATCGCCGTGGTCGCGCGGAGCTCTCGCATCAGGTCGAGGCCACTTCCGTCGCTCAGGCCGATGTCGCTAATGAGCAGATCGAAATGCTGATTCGCGCCGCATTGACGTGCCTCGGCGACAGTGGCGGCCAACGCGACCTCGTAGCCGGCATGCTCAAGGATACGGCGCAAGACGCGCGCGGTGTCGTCGTGATCCTCGACCAGCAAAACGCGTCGGCCGGCAGCGGTTCGTCCACGCGGCGCGAGCACGTAGGCAGGCCCGTCGAGAAGAGAGGTAGCGATCGCCTGCAGCGTGATGGTAAAGGCGGCGCCTCCATCACGACCGCCACTCTCGGCCGTGATCTGACCCTCATGCGCGTCAATGATGCTCTTGGAAATAGCGAGACCGAGGCCGAGCCCACCGTACTTCGTCGTGGTCGTCCGGCCTCCCTGCTCGAAAGCATTGAAAATGCGCGGCAGCACCTCGGGATCGATGCCGACGCCGTTATCCGCGAATTGAATGATGACATGCTGCGCATTGTCATTCCACGTCGCGATGCGCAAGTGACCGCAGGGCGGCGTGAACTTCACGGCGTTTTTGATGATATTCCAGAAGACCTGCTGCAACCGCGCCGCATCGGCCCAGCAATGGTGCTCGTGCGCGCGGAAATCGCGTGCCACGTGCATGCCTTTCTCAGTTAATTCGGCCGCCGAGATAGTGAGCGCGTGCTCGATCAGACTGTGAATGTCTGTCGCGTCGGGCCGCAGCTCGAGCTTGCCGTGGCTGATGCGTGTCACATCGAGCAGGTCGTCGATCAGGGAGGCCTCGAGGTGAATATTTCGTTGGATCAAATCGATGTCGGCGCGGAACCGGTCGTCAAGGGACGGGTCGTGTTGCAGCGCGGCGGTCGTCATGAGGACGGGCGTGAGGGGAGTGCGCAGCTCGTGCGAGAGCATGGCGAGGAACTGATCCTTTGCGCGATTAGCCGTTTCGGCGGCGCTCTTCGCCCGCTGCAGTGCGAATTCGGCATTCTTTCGGTCCGTGACGTCGAGCATCGTGCCAACGCACCGCTCTCCACGGCCGTCCGGCCCCAATAGCGCCCGCCCGCGCGCAGCAATCCAGCGCTCCTCCGCGTCGCTTGCGCGGATGACGCGGAATTCAACGTTGATGGTTTCGCCGGCCGCGCGAGCTGCGTTACGCAAGGCGCGAAGGACCTTCTCGCGATCCTCCGGATGCAAGACCGCGATGATTTGATCCAGGCTTAGCTGCTCATCGACATTGAAGCCGACCAATTGCCTGGCGCGCGGCCCGAGCCGCATCTCGCGTGGCCGCGCATAATAATCGAATGTCCCCGCACCCGCGGCCTCGAGCGCGAGACGCAACACCGCTTCGCTTTCACGCACTTTCCGCTCGGCATCGCCCATCAACTCCTCCTGCCGCTTACGCTCATTGATATTGGCGCGGAAGACGACGACGCCGTCCGACGCGGGATAAATGCGAGTCTCGAGCCAGCACTCCCATTGTTCGTAATACTGCTCGAACATCTGCGGCTGTTGTGTCTCGAGCGCGCGATGGGCGGCGTTATAGAAGTTGCCGCCAACCGCCTCCGGATAGATCTCCCAGATCTTGCGCCCGATCATTTCCTCGCGGCTCCGCTCAGCGTACTTCGCAGCGGTTTCGTTCACGTAGATGTACCGCCAGTCACGATCGAGCGCCGCGAAGGCGTCGCTGATTCCGGTGAAAGCAGCTTCCCGCTGTTCGAGCAGGTCGCGGAGCTGATATTGACGGCGTCGCGCACGCAGCGCCGCGCGAATGGCGCTGATCAACGTGACGGTGCCGAGCGGGCGTTCGAGAAACGTGACGTTTGCTTGCGATCCGAAGATATCTGTGGCGCGCACGCTGACGTATTTGCCAGCTCCAGCGCTGGAGAGAATGATGAGCGGAATGTCGGACCACGGCGGCTGAGCATTCAGACTTTCGAGGAGGAGCTCGACCTCCGACGCGACGAGCGCTTCCTCCTCAATCAGAATGGCGTTCGTACCTGAACGCAGCTGCGTGGCCGCGTCAGCGAGGGTTGCCGAAGTCCGCGCGGCAATGCCGGCCTGCTCCAGGACCGACCGGGCCAGCGTCGCGTCTTTGCCGATCGGCGCGACGATCAGGACGGCACCTTCGGCAACTTCCCGCTCAGTCTTCATTCCGGCGGCGCGTCCGCCGCTCTTTTGTGTCTACCAACGTCGGAGTGCCGGTGAGCACGCCGCGAAAGTGCGTGAGCGGCGGCCCGACTTTGATCGCTCCGGGTTCAATCATCAACTCGCGAATCGTCGCTTCATGTGCGCCTGTTCGTTTCTTTATGACAGATATCGCTCGGTGAACAGCGCCATGCGACTCGAAGAAACGGAAGGTGACGACCGCATCGGCAAGGTAGGTTACGTCAACCGGCGATTGCATATTGCCGAGCAGACCCTGCGGCGTGACGATGAGCATCGTAACCACACCCTGCTGGTTGAGATAGGTCAGCAATTCGTGCAACTGCAGGTTGAGAAAGCGATCATCGCCCATCGACTGCAGGTAGCCGTTCAGGCTGTCGAGGAACACAACCTTCACGCCCTCGTCCTCCACCGCCCGCTGCACGCGGGCAGCGAGCTCGCCCGGTGACCACTCCGCCGGATCGATCTGAATAGCCTCGAAATGGCCCGCTTCGATGTGGCGATCGAGCTGGAAGTTCAGCCCTTGGGCCCGCGCAAACAGAATCCCCAGGCTCTCGTCAAACGTGTAGAGCGCCACTTTTTCGCCGCGGCTTGCCGCTTCGACAGCAAACTTGAGCGCGACGGTTGACTTGCCCGTTCCCGGGGGCCCGGAGAACAACGTACTCGTGCCGCGGGCCAGCCCACCTCCCAATAAAGTGTCGATGCCCGGCACACCGCAGGAAATGTTCTCGCTCGCAAAGTGACGATGGTGTTCCGCCGCGACGAGCCGCGGAAACACAGACAAGCCGCCACGCTCGATGACAAAATCGTGGTAGCCGCCGCTGTAGGTGGTGCCGCGGACCTTGCGCACGTTCAGCCGGCGACGGTGCCTGCCGTACTCCGGCGCCAGCTGCTCGAGCACGAGCACGCCGTGGGCGAGGCTTAACACATGGCTGTCCGACGCTTCATGAGTGTTGTCGTCGAGCAGCAGGGTCGTGCAGTTCCGGCCGGCGAAGTATTGCTTGAAGGCGAGTATCTGGCGACGGTAGCGGAGCGGCGTTTGCGAAAGCAGGCGCAGTTCGGAGAGCGAATCGAACACGACCCGCCGCGGTTTTACCCGGTCGACCGCGTCCAGCAGCAGCCTTGTTGTCTCCGTTAACTCGACTTCAGCCGCATGAAAGATCGTGTTCTGCGACTCTGCCGTCAGTTGTTGATCCAGGGCCGAAAGCTCCACGATCTCCACGTTATCTAGCGACCAGCCGTGCGAGCGCGCCACCTCCTCTATTTCTTCGCGCGTTTCCGAGAGGCTGATGTAGAGGACCTTTTCGCCGAGACGCGCGCCGGTAAGAAGAAACTGCAGCGCCAGTGTCGTCTTGCCGCTGCCCGGCTCCCCTTGAACTAGATACAGCCGGCGCGGGGGCAGGCCGCCGCCGAGGATTTGGTCGAGACCGGAAATGCCGGTCGCGATCTTGGGATTATCACGGGTACCGTGATCGCTCATTCTGTTCTGATGCTAGGGGGTGAGAGACGAAATCGCCAACACGTTATCTTCGTAAGAAACGGCGGATCGTCAGCCAAGATTCGTCCATCGAACGCCCTCTGGATGTGCGTGTTTGATACCGTCTCGCTTCGCGGGATGTTGCTCGAATGTTGAAGGGGCTGGAGGTCAACCTGATCGTGCCGGATCTCTGGCAACAACAGGCGGTGCGCGCCTTGCAGGGCGGACGGGATGTCGTTGTGCAAGCGCCGACCGGCTCGGGCAAGACCTACATTTTCGAGCTGCTCTATCCCGCGTTCAAGGGGCAGGCGATCTTCACTGTTCCCACCCGCGCCCTCGCCAACGACAAGCTCGCTGAATGGCGCGCCCGTGGCTGGGATGTGGGCATCGCGACCGGCGATCTGGCCATTAATACCGACGCGAAAGTGCTTGTCGCTACGCTCGAAACGCAACGTGCCCGTTTTCTGCGACGGCAAGGTCCGCAGCTCTTCGTTGTCGATGAATATCAGATGATCGGTGACGCCGTCCGTGGCGTTCATTACGAGCTGACGCTCGCGCTTGCCCCAAAACAGACACAGCTCCTCCTCCTCAGCGGCAGCGTCGCAAACCCGCAGGATGTTGTCGCGTGGCTCCAACGGATTGACCGCGATGCCTTGCTTGTCCGTCATGATGAACGTCCCGTCCCGTTGCAGGAGATCGATCTGCTGTCGCTTTCCGATTCGGCCTTCGTCCGGACGAAGAATTTCTGGCCACGAATGATTGGTAAAGCGCTCCGCGCAGATCTCGCGCCTGTGCTCGTTTTCGCGCCGCGACGCAAAGCTGCGGAAGAGATGGCGCAACAGATCGCATCCGCGGTTTCGATCCGCGACCCGCTCACGCTTTCCGCCGCCCAGGAAGCAATCGCCGGCAAACAGCTGGCGAAGCTCCTCCGCAGCCGCGTCGCCCATCACCATAGCGGGCTGAGCTACGCCGCGCGTGCCGGAGTGATCGAACCGCTGGCAAAAGCCGGCCAGCTCAATGTCGTGGTCGCCACCATGGGGCTGGCCGCCGGCATCAATTTTTCCATGCGGTCAGTCCTCGTGACCGACACTCGTTACATGGCGGGAAATTTTGAGCGTCACGTCCAGCCGGACGAGTTGCTGCAAATGTTCGGCCGCGCCGGACGAAGAGGACTCGACGACACCGGCTACGTCCTTTTCATTCCGGACGTGCCACGACTGGGCGATGCGCGCCCGCGGCAACTCAGGCGGGCGACGCAGGTGGATTGGCCCAGTCTGATCAGCGTCATGCGCGGCGCAGCGCAACGGTGCGAGCAACCGTTCGGCGCGGCAGTCGAGCTGACGCGTTCGCTCTTCAGCACGCAAAATGTCGCACTCGGATGCGAGCACTCGCTCACGACCGGCCCGCGGCCTTGCCGTCTGTGGGTGGACGACGAGCGCGCCCGCTTTGTTCGCCGACCAATTGTCGAGATGCTCAATTCGCGCGGCGAATGGGAGCCGATCGGGATGGCCGCCGATTATTCGTTAGGCAAGAGCTTCGTCCATGAAACCGAGCGCTGGGTTCCGGCGCTTTCGCTGCCGCGCACCCTCGACGGCCTTGGCTTCGGCAATCTATGCAAGCTGCGCGATCGCGGCATTTACGGTCGGGAGATTCCGCTCGCCACGCTGATCGGCGAAGAGCACGTCGCGCCGGTGAAATGGCTGCGGAAAATCCTGGCTGTAGCGGCGCTCTCCGGGCGACAACATGGAGGCAAAACAGACGCCGGTCCTCGCAGGCCGCCGCTACATATCTCGCGCGGCGACTTCGAGTCCGAGGTGCTGCCACGCATTCCCGAATTCACCCGCGGCGGCGAGCTCGCTGAATTGGTCCAGCGCGGCGATACCCTGACGGCACGGATTGATTTTTCCAGCATTCCGATTTCTGCGCATCTCGACTCGTTAGGCTGCGCGCTCCAGAATCCGCCGACACGCGAGGCTCTGCCGCTCGTTTGCCGAAATTGCGATCAGCTCGAGCACGATCGCACGGTCACGATTACGTCGTCGCCCGCTTACGCGTGGCGAACTCTCGGACTGGTCGAACACGATGGAACGCCGACCCGCCGCGGCATTGTCTGCTCGTTCTTCCAGGCCGGGGAAGGCCTCGCTATTGCCGCCGCCCTCGAGGAGGAAACGTATCCTGTCCAAGACCTGGTTTTCGACCTTGCAAATATCCGCGCCGGTCCGCGGTTCGCCGCCGAGGATGCGCCGCTGGGCGGGCGCCTCGGCATCCTGTGCCAGAGGGTCTACGGCCGCGCAGATTGTCCCGGTTATCTCGAGATGGGTGTGCCGGTACATTACGGATCGGGAGCAGCCGAGGTCGTGCGCGACATGATCGACAGCCCCGCCTCGCGCTACAAATTTACCTCCGAGGCGCTCCGTCATGGCGACATCGAGCGTGCCTTGATGGAATGGCGCAGCCTTCTCCGGCACATCATCTCCGCGCCGCCGCTTGAGTGGACCCGCTGGATGGAGCTGAAAGCCGAATCGGCGAAATACATCGACCGATCGACCTCGCCGGCGCTGCTCGAATTGCCGCCGCTGCTGGCCGCTCAACAACGCAGAACGGCGTTCTGAACCGGTGGACCGTGCTTTCCGAGCGCGGTCATCGCGCCCGACGCGATGACGCGGTGCTGTAGCGGCGCTCTCTGAGCGTCGTGCGCGCGCAGTGCACGCTGCGGCTTCGACCGCGGCCGTATTTTCCCTGCACCCGCGCCTGGTCTGCGGTAATCGTGCTCATGAACGGAACTCCGGCAGCCCTTGGCTATCACATGCCGGCAGAGTGGGAACCCCACACCGCGACCTGGCTATCATGGCCGCGCCGCGAAGGCATCAGCTTTCCCGATGCTTTCGATCGGGTGCTGCCGACCTTTCGCGAAATGGTCGCCGCGTTGATCGACTCCGAGCCGGTCTGCATCAACGTCTGCAACGGTGCCCACGAAGCCGAAGCGCGCGCGGTGCTCGACGGCCTCGCGCCGGAGCGAATCACGTTCTACGAAATTCCAACGAACGAGCCGTGGTGCCGCGACCATGGCCCGATCTTCCTCACCCGTAGAGAAGCGCCGCGCCTCGCGATCGTTGACTGGGGGCACAACGCCTGGGGAAACAAATACCCGCCGTTTGATCTGGACGACGTTGTGCCGACCCGCATCGCACAGCTGCTCGAGCTCCCGGTTTCGCAGGGCGGAATGATTCTTGAGGGTGGCTCGATTGAAGTGAACGGCAGCGGCGCGTTACTCACCACCGAGTCGTGTCTTCTCAATCCGAATCGCAATCCGGATCTCACCCGCGAGCAGATCGAGCGGCGGCTGCGCGATTATCTCGGCATCCGCGAGATTTACTGGCTTGCGCGCGGCACCGAAGGGGATGACACCGACGGACATGTCGACAATCTGGCCCGCTTTGTGGACGAGCGGACGGTGCTCACTGTCGTCGAAGACGATCGCGCGGACGCGAACTACGAGCCACTCCAGGAAAATCTGGCGCGCCTGCGTGAGATGCCGTTCGACGTCGTGACGCTGCCGATGCCGAAGCGAATCGAACGCGAACATCTTATCCTGCCGGCGAGCTACGCGAACTTCTACATCGGGAACACGGTTGTGCTCGTGCCGCAGTACGCGGATCCGAACGACGAGAGCGCACTTTCGACGATCGCGCGGTTTTTCCCGAAGCGCCGCGCGATCGGCATCGACTGCCGCGAGCTAATCTGGGGCCTCGGCGCGTTTCACTGCCTGACCCAGCAGCAGCCTGCAATGCTGTAACGGCGCTCCGTGCGCGCCGATCAGCGGTCATCGAGCGGCGCTACAGTTCGGCGCCGGAGCGCGGGTGGAAGTAGCCGTCGATTCGCGACTGCCATTGTCTGAATTCCGTCACCTTTTCGGGTGGTGCACCCGTGGTAAGTCGCTGATGAAGGAGTGCAAACGAACAGTTCAGCATGATGCTGATCGCCGTCAGCGTGACAAGCCCTCCCATTTTCCACGCGAAACCGCTCCTCACTCTTTCCAGACGGCAGAGTCCGGCCGCGGCAAGGACAATGATCGCCGGATAAAAATCGTGGAGATAGCGCTCAGACAACGCAACGTTTGCCAGGACAATACTGCCACCAATGAGTAGAACCGCGGCGGGCAGCCGCAGCCGGCGAGCCACGTCGTCTCGTCCGCGGGCGACGATCCACGCACCGAGCAGAGCGAGCAAAGTCAGACACGGCATGCTGACGGGAACGCTCGAAAATCCATCGACCATATCAATCGCTGGATGGCCTACGATCGAAGGCCGACGCGTCCTGTCAAACCATGGAAAACTGTTCCTGAAGGTGAATCCGTACACTCCAAAGTAGCTGGCAGCAGTAGACAAAATGTTCTCGGCGTGGAGTTGTTTCCCGCCGGTGATTTGCAGCCGAGCGGGCATCACTTTGGAGTAATAATAATACTGTAAGGGCACGCCATTGATCGTCCGAAATTTCCCGTAATTCACACCGAAGTAGACGGCGAGCGTCAAAATCACGATGGCCGCTGCTGCCGCCGCGTGCCGCAGCGGATGATCCGTCGGGCGGAAGCCAATTAATCCAATTAACTTTCGCGGCTCTTTATCGCTTCGAGTTGCGCACCAAAGCAGCGCCAGCCCAAGAAAGCCGACCGCGAGTAACACGCCCGCCCCGACCGTCGGCCGGCTCAGGAAGGACATAAACGCGAAGAACCCGGCGAGCGCGAGGAGCTTGTAACGCGGCCGCGCTAAATATTTTAAAATGACGCAGACAAAGAGCAGCGCAAATGTTCCGGCCCACATGATGGCTTCGTGATACGTGAAGGACCGCGCAACGAGAAAGACGTTGGTTGAACCAATACCGGCGCAAATGATGAACACTGAGTGGAGCAGCTTTGTGCGAGCGGTGACCCGTTGCTGGCCACGTACCGTCCGCAGGATCTGGTATGCGCAGATCAGATTTATCGTCGCCGCCGCCATCATCATCAAGCGGCTCCACAGTCCGTCCATTCCGTCGAATGCGATCACCAGAGGCAGACGCAGAAGCGCTGGAGCGATACCGAAATACCCATACGTTTTCGCGCCGACGATGAACGCTTCCGTGCCGATCGCCGTTGGTGGGACGTCAAGCCGACCGTCAAGCAAGGCAATCGCTTGTGCGTCGTAAAAGCGGCAGAATTCTTCCGGCTCGAAAAATCGCCAGTCCCCCCAGGTACAAAACCAGGCGCAGGCGAGCAGAGTGACAATAAAGGCCGGCAGAATGTAACGGTGCGTTCTCCACGCCTGGCCGATACGGCGCGACTGCGGGCCGCATCGGACAAGACTGCTCGTCTTTTGAAGGGCGAGCGGCTCTTGCAGGATCGGCATCCCCTCGGGAAAGCACGATCCGAGCCGCTGGTCCGCGACCACCGTAAGTAGAGACGCCACCGCGGCCGATCGGACGGACTCGGGCTGCGGCGTGCGCGGGCAGCGCAGCGGCTCTGTCCGTGGCTACTAGCTTTCCGCCACCGCCCCCGGCTTGTAGCCAGTGCGCAGAATTGCCTCGTGGACTTCCGCGTTCTGGATCTTGCGCGCGTCGAAGGTGACGAAGACCGCCTGCACGTTCTCGTCCACTTTTACGTCGGTGATTCCGTTTACGCGCATGAGCGGGTCGCGAACTCGTTCCACACATTCACGGCAGTCCTGGCCTTCCGTCGCGATCTGGACGGTCTCCAGAATCGGGTGATCCGCCGTATCGTGCAGGTTGTGCGGGTCCGCCGGGTCCATCAATTACTCTACGCGCGCAGCCGTGTTTGCGGACGCGACTTTTTGCAGCACCGGCTCGAGTGCCCGCCACACTGTCTCGGCGAGGACGCGCTGTCCGGCCGCGTTCGGATGAATGCGGTCAGCCTGGTTGAGGGTCGGATCGCCGCCGACGCCCTTAAGGAAAAAAGGTATGAGCGCGCTGTGATTTTTCTCGGCGAGGTCGCCAAACATTTCGCTGAACGCGAGCACGTACGGGTCGTTGGCGAAGAGCGGCACCTGCATGCCCGCGATAATGATCTCGACCTTCGGCCATTTCGCGCGCGTCTGGTCGATGATCGCCTGCAAATTGCCGCGAATCGTCTCCACCGGCACCCCGCGGAATGCATCATTAATCCCGAGCTCGATAACGAGAATGTCGACCTTGTGGCGGAGAAAATTCGGCAACCTCCGGAGTGCGTTGCCCGTCGTGTCGCCGCTCGCTCCCGCGTTGATTACATCGGCGCGAATGTCCGCCGCGCGAATTTTCTCCGTGAGCAGCGCCGGAAAAGCCTGGGTCCGCGGCAGCCCGTACCCAGCGGTCAGACTATCGCCGAGGGAGAGGATCGTGATCACGTTGGAAGATTCGCGTTTCGCCGCAGGCGCGTATTCAAGCGGGAGCGCAGCCGCTGCAATACAAAATAATCCAAGCAAACGCCGCATGCCGAATTGGCTGCTCTGAATTCGAGGTTGGGCGTTGGACGTTGAGCGTTCGGCGTTTTCTGCTTC
>JBJMWX010000121.1:0-20712 GCA_045809925.1 Chthoniobacterales bacterium | reverse complement strand
GGTAACGTTTACGTCGCGGATAAATACAATGACGCGATCCGCACGATCACTCCGAACGCGGCCGTGAGTACTCTCGCGGGTGGGTCCGGAGGTTCAGGCAGCGTCGATGGGACGGGGCTGGCGGCCCGCTTTTGGCTGCCTTCCGGCGTAACCATTGACTCGGCACGCAATGTTTACGTGGCGGATCACCAGAATCACACGATCCGTAGGATCACGCCTGACCGCGTGGTCACTACTTTCGCGGGAACTGCTGGCAATCCTGGCAGCGCTGACGGATCGGGGAGCGCCGCGCGATTCTATTTTCCTACCCAGCTGGCAGCAGATGTGGCTGACAACATCTATGTTACCGATACGGGTAACTGTACCGTCCGCAAGATTACTCCGGATGGCGTAGTTACGACGCTTGCGGGATCGCCTGGCGTAAGAGGCAGCACCGATGGTGTGGGTCCAGCTGCGTCCTTTTACTACCTTCAGGGCATCGCCGTTGATCAGGCTGGTAACATTTTTGTGGGTGACAGCCTGAATTATACAATCCGCAAAATCACCCCTGATGGAATCGTGACGACGTTTGCCGGAATGGCTGGCAGCCGCGGTAACGTCGATGGCCCGCGAAGCACGGCCCGTTTTGGCGGGATCGGAGGTGTAGCTGCGGACAAAACCGGCAACATTTATGTCGCCGACACCGGGAACAATTCGATCCGTAAGATCCTTCCGGGCGGAACTGTCATAACCCTCGCTGGCTTTGGAAGTGGTAGCAGCGACGGGACTGGGAGCGCAGCGCGATTCAACTTTCCCGAAGGGTTAGCGGTAGACGGGAAAGGCAATTTGTACGTCGGTGATTATTACAACAATACAATCCGAAAGGTGACGCCGAACGGCGTGGTTACGACACTGGCGGGACGCCCAACTGTAAATGGTAGTACCGACGGAGTTGGCAGTCTGGCATTGTTCTCACGCCCCGCAGCGGTGGCGATAGATACCAATGGCTATCTTTACGTCGCCGATGCGGCCAACAATATGATTCGCATCGGCGGCCCGACCGCTCTCGCACAATCACTGAACATTTCCACGCGCGTTTCAGTGCAATTGGGTGAAAACGTTCTGATCGGCGGTTTCATTGCCGCCGGCGCTGCTCCGAAAAGAGTGCTGCTGCGCGCGATCGGTCCATCGTTGGCCAAAGCAGGGCTTCAGGACGCCCTGGCCGATCCGGTTCTCGAACTGCGAGATAACAAAGGCGCGCTGATCTTCGGGAACGATAACTGGAAAGACTCGCAGCAGGCAGGCATAGAAGCGACAGGGCTCCCTCCGACCGACGATCGCGAATCAGCAATTGTGACCGATCTCTTCTCCCCTGGCCAGTATACTGCGGTCGTTCGAAGCAGCGATAGCTCAACAGGCATCGCGTTGGTAGAAGTTTACGACTTAAACCAAACCGCCGGGCCGGTTTTGGCGAACATCAGTACCCGCGGTTTCGTGCAGCACGGTGACGCCGTCATGATCGGTGGATTTATTCTAGGCGTTGCCAGTGGAAGCACGCATGTGCTTGTGCGTGCGATCGGTCCTTCGCTAAGTCAGTCCGGGATAGCTAACGCGCTCTCCGATCCGACGCTCGAGTTGCATGACGGAAATGGCGCGCTCATTGCCTCCAACGACAATTGGAAGCAGACGCAGCAGGCCGCCATCCAGGCGACGGGTATTGCGCCGTCGAACGATCTTGATTCCGCTATCCTCGGGACATTTCCGCCCGGTAATTACACCGCGATAGTCGCAGGCAAGAGCGGCGGCTCCGGGGTCGGCTTGGTCGAAGTTTACAATCTACAATGAACCGGCGCGGCTATTCGGCGCGCAGTGCAGCCATCGGGCTGATCCGCGTCGCGCGTCGTGCCGGCAGCCAGGTCGCAATCAGTGTCGCGGCGCCGAGAAGGAGCGGCGCGGTCGAAAACGCAATCGGGTCGAGTGCGCCGACCTGGTAGAGCAAACCGGACAGAATTTTCCCTGCAGCGATCGCGAGCAGCAGGCCGACGAGGACGCCGCTCCCGAGCATCAATGCGCCCTCGCGCACGATCATCCACTGCACGGCTTCGCGCTGCGCTCCCAGCGCCATGCGAATGCCGATCTCCCGTGTGCGCCGCGCGACCGAGTACGCTTTCACGCCGTAGACTCCAACGATCGCCAGAAGTAAGGCGAGGATCCCGAAGATCGAGAAGAGCGTGGCACCCGCGCGCACGATCCACATCTCCATGTTGGAATCGAGATGTTGCGAGAAGCTCTTCAGCGACAGAATTGGCAAACCGGGATCGGTTTCGCGCACGGCGCGCCGGATAGAATCGGCTACGCCGGCAACGTTTGCGTCGTTCAATCCCATGAACTTGATGAAAAAGAACGTCTCTGCCTGAAAGCCGCGCGCGAATGGCACGTAGATGGTGCCGCCCGGCTCCTTCTCAAACATCGCGCTTCGGGAGTTCTTCGCGATCCCCACCACTTCAATTGCCTCTTCCGGTTTGATGCTCTCATTGCCGCCGCTCTGAATTCCCATGCCGCCTCCTCCGCCGTCGCGTTTCGCGCGTGGTGCATTGTCGCTCGCAATCTGGATTCGCTGGCCGAGCGCATCGCCATCCGGCCACAGCTTCTTCGCCAGTGCCTCATCAATCACCGCGACAGCCGCGTTGCCCGACTGAGTTGCTTCCGTCGGCGTAAACGCTCGCCCGCGCAGAATCGGCAGACCGACAGCAGCGAAATAATCGGCGCCCACGCTGTTGTAGCGCGAGCTATACGCCAGTCCCTCCGCGGCGGTAGCCGGCTTCGCTTCTTTGGCAACGTGCATGCCTGCGCGCTGGATAGGTTTGCCCAGCGAAATCATCCCGAATGGTGCGGTTGCGGAGATGCTCACTTGCTGCACGCCGGGTATCGCGGCAAGGCGATCGTTCAGGTTCCGATAGAGTAGCTGCGCGCGTTGTGCATCGAATCCGCCAAGACTCGCGTCCACTTCGAGCAGCATGTCGGTGTCGACGTGAAGCCCCGTTTCCACCGAGGCGGCTTTCCGTGCCCCGCGAATGAAGAGCGCTGCCGCGGTCAGGAGAGCGAGCGAAAACGCGATTTGCGCGACGACCAGAGGATTGCGCGGCATGAAGCGCCAGCGGCGTCGCACCACGTCTTCACCGGCATGTTCCTTCAGGTCGCCCACAACGCTGCTGCGCGACAGCTTCAACGCCGGCCCGAGCGCAAAAGCCACCGTGGCAAGCAGGCAGAAGGCAAAGGTCATTGTAACAATCGGCAGGTTCGGTCCGGCATTCCAAACGAGCTCGATCGGCAGTAACTGACGCATCGAGGTCGTAAGGAGACTCGAACACCACAGCCCAAGCACCAGGCCTGCCACGCCGCCGATCACCGCCAGAACGAATCCTTCCGTCAGGAGTTGTCGGATGATGCGCCAGCGACTGCCGCCCAAAGCGAGGCGGAGCGCAATCTCCTTACGCCGTGCCGTTCCACGCGCGAGGAGCATGTTGGCCAGGTTCAGGCAGGCAACGAGCAGCACGACTGCCGCCATCCCCATGAGAAACGGCGCGATTGCGGTCAGCTGACTGTCGTCCGGTGGCGCGTCGCTGATCGAGAAACGCGAAATCGGGCGCGTGACAAATGTCTGATCTTTTTGTTCGACTGGGTAGGCCCGCTCCAGATTACTCGCCAGTGTCTTGAGTGCCGGTTCCGCTGCGGCCGCTGTCATCCCGGGCTTCATCCGGCCCACCAGGAGCAGGTGTTGACCCGTGCGGCTGGCGAGGGATTCCCGCTGATCGCTCGCAAAATCATTAATCACGAGATCATAAGCGCTGAGCGGCACCCACACTTCGGGCGAAAATAATGCGAGCGTGCCGCTGAACGTGCGTGGCAGCACGCCGATGATCGTGTAGGCGCGACCGTTGATCTGAATGACTGAGCCAACCAGCGAGGCGTCGCGATTGTGCCTCGTCCAGTAGCCGTAACTGACAAGGGCAACTGACGCCGCGCGGCCCGGTGTTTCTTCTTCGGCTGTAAACGTTCGGCCGATCACCGGCGTGACGCCGAGAACGCTGAAGTAATCCGAGGTGACAATGTCAGCGAAAGTTCGTCGCGTGTTTCCTTTTTCACCAACTCCGACCATCGCCACGTTGTGCGCGGCAACGCCTGAGAAGACTGCGTTCTGTTCGCGGATATCGTTAAGAGTGGGGTAGGAGAAGGGTCGGAAAGTCTTTGGGTTCTTCGTGTCCTGTGAAAAAATCTGCACCAGCTCGTTAGGCCGTGCGTAGCCCGGCGGCGCGTAGAGCATGGTGTGCATCAGGGTGAATACGGCCATGTTGGCGCCAATCCCGAGACCGAGCACGAGGACGGCTGCGGTCGTGAACCCCGGCGCCTTGAGCAGCTGCCGAAAGGCAAAACGAAAATCGTGGATCATCTTGCATGTAGGATGCGCGCGGCGGACGAATTGGATTCAAGTATTCGGCGCGCGCGTTTCGAGGGACGGCCGCCTCGTCCCTGGGAGGACGGGGCAGCGCCCGTCCGTCGACCACTTAGCGCGTTGCGTTGCGAGGCCGAATCGACGATGAAATCCAGCGATGAGCCGACGGACGAAGAAAGAACGCGCGCCTGATGACGCTGCCCGGCGCTCGCGCGCGATCACAATCATCTACAGCATTGCGGCGGTGATCGCGATTTGTGGGCTGGGTGACGCGGTTTATCTGACCATTGCGCACCTAACCGGCGAAACGCTGGTCTGCGGCGGCTCGCTCGGCTGCTCGAAAGTGCTCGGCAGCAAATTCGCGCATATCGGCCCCGTGCCGCTCGCAAGCATTGGAGCGCTCGGCTACTTCACGGCATTCAGTTGCGCCACCTTCGCGGCGTTCGGCTACGCCCGCGCGCGGACCTTCTTCGCCGCCATTGTTTGGCTGATGTTCGCCGCGACCTTATGGCTGCTGAGCGTGCAGGCATTCATCCTGCATTCCTTCTGCCGCTACTGCCTCGTCTCGGCAGCGCTCGTCTTCGTTCTCGCTGCCCTGGTCGTTCTGGTGCCGCCGCAGCGCACCTCGGTAATGTGAAGTGATCGGGCGGCAAAATGTGGCCAGCGTTGCTCTAGAGGAGGCCGCATAACGGGCTTGATCGCACACGCCGCTGCTGTTGGGTTATGGAAATGATTCCGCGGCAGCAGTTCCGCATCATCTGCGTGGATGATAACCCTACGATTGTTGAAAACCTCGCGGACTGTCTCAACCATGCCGGCTACGACGTTGACACAGCAAGGAACGGCAACCGCGCCCTGATGAAGATCAGCAAGGCGCCCTATACCATCGACCTGATTATCACCGATCTGCGGATGCCGGGCATGGACGGATTCGAGTTGATTGTCCAGGCGCGGGCCGCCGGATATATCGGCCCGTTTATCGTTTACTCAGGACAGATAATGCCCGGCGATCGCCAACGCTTGGGCCAGCTCGGCGTGAGCCGCGTGCTTGAAAAGCCAATGCGCAACGCTGAGATCGTCGGCGCAGTCAGGCAGGCTCAACAGGGATATTAGAGGTACGAACAGCCTCGCGGTTCCAGCCCCTGTCGGCGAACGCCGGCTAACGTTTAGGCAGTCTGGTCAGGAGGCGGCCGGCGAGGGCTGCCCGCACCGCGGTCTGCGCGGATTTCGCGAATGATGTTCGCAATCGCGTAATGCTGACCGAGCGTCGGCCACGCGGTTCCATCCAGGCGTAACAGCGGTCGGCTCGTGGGTGTCCAGCGAGATCGAAGACTTCGACGAGGCCGCGCCAGATGCCGCCGTTCGGAAGCGGCTCGACGATAAGCCGCGAACCCGCGTGGGTGGCGGCGCAGTTGTGATTGCGCTCGACGGCGCGTTTGAGACGATGAATTCGCAGGATCACGGTGAAAATAGCAGCAGACGGCGGGCCGAAGGTGACCTCCGAGCGGTTATTTTCAGGCGCCATTTCGCCGCATTTATTCAGCCGGGTTGAAGCCGAATCGCGGCTTCACTCGCAGCCCTAGGTCGAATAGTGAGTCGGCGGGCCCGAAAGCGAAAACAGCCCCGGCGCTATCGTTTCGGGAGAAGCCGAATCAATCGAAACGGTTCGATTACCGCGTCCCCGGCGGGAATGGAGCCCGCGGGAAGCGGTGCGACATGGACGAAGCCGCGTCAGCGGTGAGGTTTCGGGAGAAGCCGAATCAATCGAACGGTTCGATTACCGCGTCCCCGGCGGGAATCGAACCCACATCTAAGGTTTAGGAAACCTCCGTTCTATCCGTTGAACTACGGGGACGAGAGGACGCAAACGTCCAACAGCCTGCCCCGAGCGCAAGCCGAATGGGACCCAGCCGAAGGTCGGAACGCAATTAGGAGCAGAGCGGTTTGCAATCCCGTCTTCTTCCAGCCCGTTCTCGGCGCTCGACCGGCGATGAAAAATCGGCCCGGCGCGACACTTAACGCGCCGGCGGTGCCGCGCGGATCTCTGTCGATTCAGCCGTCCGGGCGGGTTTTAGATCATCTAGAGCCTGGCTCAAACGCGACATGTTAAGCGTCGTTCCGCAATGCGGGCATGCGCATCGCGGGGCAAGGAAGAACGCCAGCGGTTTGACGATTTCCTTCAGACAATTCGGGCACCACCAGTTCAGGGAAGTGTCATAATCAACCTGCACGCATGCATCAGGCGCAGGTTTATTTCCGCGTGCCAAGGTATTTCTGGACTAATTCGCCGTGCGTGCGCTTGCGCGCCAGCGGGCGTTTCACCCGGTTAGCTGAATTCGATCGGAAGCGGCCGCTATCGCTGTTTGAGCCACGTCCAGATTCGCGCCGAAACCGATACTAAATTGGATATGGCTTAGGGACATGCCAACCGACTCTGAGGTCGCTATTCGAGGGAAGAATGGTGCCGATGCTGTGGTCCGCGATGATTCGGCGTCATTCCGCTCCATCGCGTCGAGCGGCTTTCGGGGCGATGCCATTCCGCGCCGGCGCCGGACGCGATTCATTTGTTTCGTCGCCTTGGAATCGATTGCAATTGCTGTTGTTCTTGGATCGGTCGTCGCTGGATTGTCGGAAGAGTTCGCCGCCGAATCGTTAACCCCGATCTTTCGGTTCCTGCCCATCGGCGCAGCTGCCATCGCGACAATCCTGCCGATTCTGTTCTTCGGAAGCCCTTACCATCGGCGACGCCGCAGGTACCTCGCCGCGTCAGGAAGTCCGATGCACTCTTATAGATCGTCAACGTCCGCGAGAGGCCTGGGGGAGTGACGATGGGTTTCAACGGTGGAGAAGCCCGTTCGCGCTCGCGGATTACTTCCCATGCCGCGGTCAATCAATGCTCCAAAGAGCTGGCCGATTTTCTGTGTGCCCGTCGCGAACAGATTACCGAGGAGTGGACGGCGTCAATCCACGGCGATGAGCGGATTGTCGCCGCCGACAGTCTGACAAGGGCGCAGCTGGTCGATCACGTGCCGCAGATGTTCAATGATCTCGCGGACGCGCTCCGTGCCGACATTGACCCGGAGCATGACGCGCCCGCGTCTGTCAATGCGAAACGCCACGGGGAACACCGCTGGCAACAAGGCTATGAGCTGCAGGAATTACTGCGCGAGCTGGCACGGGTCCGCAGCATCCTGGTCGATCATGTTTTCACTTTCGAGGAGGAGCACCCGGAATTTCAAGGTGAGGAAAAAAGAACCGCACTTCGACGGTTCCATCTTTTTTTCGAAGAAATGATCACCCGCTCGATCGCGCAGTACGTCGCGGAGCAGCAAGGGGAGCTACGCGTGCGCAACGACCATTTGCGCGCCGTGGACGACTCGCGCCTGCGGTTGCTCCGGACGAGTGCGCACGACCTGCGGAATACGATCAACGCCTGCCAGCTGACGATTGCCGCCGCTGAGGAAAAAGACGAAGACTCCCGCCGGGAATTGCGTGCGATCATGCGGCGGAATCTGTCGCACATGACGCAACTGGTCAGCGATCTATTAACTTACGCGACGCTCTTCGATGCGGCGAACAGTCCGCGGATGGTGGGGGTTCGGATCCCCGAGCTGGTGGACGAGCTGGTGGCGCATTTTCAGCCGGCTGCCGAACTCCGCAGCCTCGCATTCGAGGCGGATTACGATCCGTCGCTCGAGCTTGTCGTAGGCGACCCGACCAAGCTGCGGCAGATCAGCTACAATCTGCTTTCGAACGCGCTCAAGTATACGGAGCGGGGGCGCGTCGTGCTAAGCGTGCGCGCAGTTGACGCAGATAGGTGGGCGCTGATCGTCGAGGACACCGGGCCGGGCATCGCTCCTGAGGAGTGTGGGCAGATCTTCAGCGAATACCACCGCGCTGCCGATACAGCCCACCTGGAAGGCACCGGGCTCGGCCTCTCGATCGTGAAACGCCTGGTCGATCTCCTTAGAGGCGAGATCCATCTCGAGTCGCAGCTTGGGCGAGGCAGCCGTTTCGAGGTAATTCTCCCCCGCGGATAATCCCGCTCGACAGCGCTGCAGAGTCCGCTGTCCTCAGCGGAGGTTCTGAGTATTGCGCTGAGGACAGCTCCGAAGGGTTTCGCGAGATTCGGCCGTCGCAGACCGCCGCTAGAGGGCGCTGTTCGAATCGGTGCCAATCTTCCGACGCGCGGTCGGATCGAATTTTTCGTAGAAAAACATTGCCTGAGGGTTGCGACGTTTTGTGGAATCGGGCTGTGGCAATTCCCCCCGTCACCAAGTTTGAACAATTGGCGAAGATCCGTTCAAACGTGAACCGGTTCGGCGCCGCAGTTGTGCAATGGCACGAGCTGCGCGTGCTCTGTCCGGAGGATTTGTCGCCGAGCGAGTGCTTCCTGCGCATCGTGGAGATCACGCGAGAGGAAAGCTGGGCTTTCGAGTTCCTGCGGGACGGGGCAGTGCGTTTCTCCTCGCTGCCCGTCGCGCCGCGGCTTTCTTCCTCCAGGCCCGGAGCACGTCGTCGACGGCGAGCCGACGACCCGGCAGGCCAGCCCACCTCAGAATGAATCGGTCGAACCGCTGATACAACAGAGCGGGATTGTATCGGCGGCGATTGGCGTAGGCCGGCTCGGACTACGGGACGTTGTACACTTCGGTCAACGCCACGCCGGTAGTGTTGTTTACCCCCCGAATGACAGCGGTGTAGTTGCCCGGCCTAAGCGTCTGCAGGGTTGCGGATTCGTGCGGATCAGTCGGAGCGAGCTGGTCCTTCTCGATTTCGGCGGAACCGGGATCATCGTGCCAGTTATCGTTGGTCGCGAATGCCGTCCCGTTCGCATCGTGCAACTCGAGACGCGGATCCGGCAACGCGCCTGCGACCCCTCTGCTCGTGAGTGACGGGCCGATCGCCCGAGCCACAACCCTCGTGGTCGGTTGATTATTACCGACAATGAAGCCGCCGATCATTACATTGTCATTCGTGTCGACGAAACCGCGCGTGCTGATGTTGGCCAGCTTTGAATCGCCGGCGGATTCCCGGTCGTAAGCTTCGATAAGCCCGATCCCGGTGGTGTCGTTCTTTCCGCGGATAATGGCGGTGTATTTGCCTGGTGCGAGCTGCTGGGAGATTGCGGATTCGCGCTCATCGGTTGGAGCAAGGCCGCTGAGAGAAATTTCGACGCGCTGCGGCGAGTCGGTCCAGTTGTCGTTAAAATCAATCAGACCACCGCTTTCATCCCGCAACTCAAGCGTCGGGTCGGCCAGTCGCCCCGCCACCGGGCTGCCGTTGACGGTCATCGACGGTCCGATCGCGCGCAGGATCACGCGTTTCGGCGCGTTACCTGTCACGACAACCCCGGCGATGCCGACATTCTCGCCGGTCAGGACGCGCAATCGTGTCGAGATGTTCAATAACTGCGGTGGCGGGGGAGTCGCGGTCGGCATCGGTGTAGCTGTCGGCGTCGGGGTCGGCGTCGGAGTTAAACCAGGAGTCGGACTTGGAGTAGGTGTCGTACTCGGTGTCGCGGTCGGCGTGGGTGTCGATGTGGCTGTCGCGGTCGGCGTGGGTGTCGGTGTGGCTGACGCGGTCGGTGTGGGTGTCGGTGTGGCCGTGCCGAGCGGAGTTGGGGACGGCGTTATCGTCGGAAGGCTGACGATGGTCAGAAATGCGTCGGTGACTCCGCCGCCGTAGTTGGGCTGCGCGGCAGAACTGGTGACCGGGAATGTGTCCGCTGTCGTCTCGTTCGGAGGAGACGTAACGCCGGCAAAATAAATTCGGTCGTTCCAGATGTCGATCGCATGCGCGAAATCCTGGCCGTTGCCGCCCCACCATGAAGAAAGCAACAGCTTCGTCCCATCGGACGAAAGCTCGGCCAGCCATCCATCCGTAATTCCGCCAAACTGCGACTGAAACGAATTTACCTGCGTGAGTTTCTTGCTGGAACTGAAGCCGCTCAGCCAGAGGTTGCCCATGCCGTCGCGTTTCAATCCGTAGAGGCCTTCGTAGTCATCTGCGCCCAGGTAGGTGGAGAAAACGAGCGAGCCTCCGTCCGGCGAAAATTCAGTGACGAATCCATCATCCTGACCGCTGAGCGTGGGTTGCACCACACCAGCTGTGGTCGGGAAATCTGTCGCATTCGTGTTCCCGGCGACGAAGGCGTCGCCGTTTTCGTCGATTGCAATCGCCAGCGCATCGGTAGCATTGCTGCCGCTGCCTGCGCTGCCGCCCTTCGTGCCGCTCAGCAATGTTGAATAATCGAAACTTTTTCCGTCAGGGCTCACTTTCGTGACAAATGCTGCTGTTCCCGGCGCGTGCACCTGCTGAAACGCGCCAAGGGTTGTCGGAAAGTTGAGCGACTCCGCTTCACCAGTGACAAACGCGTTGCTGTTTTTATCGACCACGATCGCCTGACAAAAATCGTACCCTTCGCCACCGAGATACGTGAAGTAAACCAGACCTGCGGTGCCTGTTTTCCTTGGATCGATTCGCGCAATAAAACCGTCTCGATCACCGCCGATGCTCGACTGCGCCGCACCGGCGGTAACCGGCGCGTCGGTGACGTTCGTCTCTCCGGCGACAAAAAGATCACCATTCGGTCCGACTGTTACGGCGATACCGAGCGCCTGAACATCCGCCGGGGGCAGGAGACCCGGAGGAATCCTGATCGGCGTCGGATTCGAAACCCCATCCGATTGCGTGCCGCCAAGCAGGGTGGAGTAAAGAAGCTTTGCCCCGTCCGCACTAATGATGCTGACAAATGCCGCGTCGCCTTTCGGCGCGATGGATTGGACGGCCGCCGTAGTCGGAAAGTCCTCCGAAGCCGTAACCCCAGTGACGACGGCGTTGCCGGCGGGATCAACTGTGAGGCCGAACAAGTTGTCAAAACCGGAACCGCCGAGGTAAGTCGACCAAAGGAGCTGGCCATTCTTGTCGAACTTCGCGACGAACCCATCCTGCCCCCCGTCGCCATACTTGGTTTGCAGTGCTCCGCTCGTGACCGGAAAGTCGCCCGACTGCGTATACCCGGCGATATAAACGTTCCCATTCGTATCCGCCGCGCACATCCATGCGTTATCCTGGTTCGAGCTTCCAAAATAGCTCGACGCGGTGACACTCGGCGCGCCTGCACTTTGCGCATCGCTGGGGCTGGTCGCGGCGCAAAACAGTAATGTGCCAAACACCAAGCTCCGTTGCCCTGTCCGCATAAGCCGAACCTCCGCTTTGATATTCGCGCGCCGCGCTCACCTGGCGCGTCAGCGACCCCTAGTTTTCGTGCTCGACCATCGCGCAGCCTGGATCAAGTCGCAGCGACCGGCGCTGGCGATTCCAGCAACTGTTTGAATCGGCCGAGGTCCTCGGCCAGCTGCTGCTCAGGCGCTTCGCCCAAGAGCTTGGCGACAGCCGCGCCAACGATTCCGGCCGGCGGCTGATATTTTAGCGCTACTTTCACGCAGGTTCGGCCGTCCCCAGCCGGTTCGAATCGGACGGAGCCGGCGTTCTGCACTTCGGCTCCCGGAAGTGACTGCCATGAAATTAATTCGCCTTCGTGATCGGTCAGGATTTCCGCCGTCCATTCCAAATCGGCGCCGGCCGGGCCTTTTACGACCCAATGCGAGCGGCGGTCATCGATCGGTGTGACCGATTCTACGTGCTCGAAAAATCGAGAAATGTTCTCGAGGTTGCGCCAGAAGCGATAGACCTCCTGCGGCGGCCGCTCGACGGTGACCGTGCTTTCAATTTTGATTCCTTTCTTATCGGGCACACCCGCTTCGGTGTTCATTTGCCGCGAGTTGATGCCGAGCTGGTGATAGAGCGCGCAATAGCCGGTGCTGCCGCGGTAAAGCAGGCCGCCGCCGAGGAGCGCGAGCGCCAAACCGCTCCACGAGCGGCGCGATAAACCGAAGAGGGCAAGCGCCGCGCCTGCTGCGACCGAGCCGATCCGCTCGGGCAGTTCGACATTTTTCTCGAGCGAATCACGGATCCGATCGAGTGGCTGTCTGAGTTCCGGTGAGTTTGCGAAAGGTTGTGTTGTGAGTGCCATAAAATTCCCCACCCAAATTCGCGACCAGTGCCGGAAATGGCCGTGCGGACTGCTCGCGCAAGATCGACACTTGCGTGAAACGCGCCACGGCGTTTTTGTGTGGCCAATGTTGCGAAGAATTTTATGTGCGTGGCTGGTTGCGCTCGGCCTTTTTTCAATCGCCGGCTGCGCCTCGGAAGGCGAAGCGCCAGACCCGTACGCGAGACACGAAGATCCGGAGGGCACGACACCCGGCGAACGGCACAACGGCCCACAACAGGGTCGCGCCGGCGAGGAGCAGAGCTGGTAACCGCCGTCGATGACGACGCGCACCTTCCTCATCCGTCACGGCGCGACGGTATTGACGGCAGAGGATAGGTTTGCCGGCGCCACCGACGTCGAATTGTCAGACGAAGGGCGGGAGCAGGCGCGGCGACTCGCGATACGGCTGAAGAAGGAAAAAATCGCGGCGATCTACGCCTCTCCCATGAGCCGGACAGTGGAGACGGCAACGATTCTGGCCGAGCCGCACAAGCTCGATGTGCAAACGCGTGACGGCTTGCGTGAGATTTCACACGGGCGGTGGGAGCAGATGACCCGCCGCGAAGTGGAGAAGGAATTTCCCGAGGAAGCGGCGGCGTGGGAGAAGGACCCGTATACCTTCGCCCCTCTGGGCGGCGAGAGCGGGTTAGCGGTGACCGCGCGTGCCTTGCCGGTGCTGATCGAAATCGTGCGTGCGCATCCCGGCGAGCGCGTGATCGTCGTGTCGCACAAAGCAACGATTCGCCTCCTTCTCAGCTCTGTCCTCGGGTTCGATCCGCGTCGGTATCGCGACGTGCTCGATCAAAATCCGGCCGCTCTGAACATCGTCGATTTCAAGAGCACGGTGAACGCGCGGCTCACGTTGTTCAACGATACGTCGCACTACGACAACAGCGGAATGGCCATTCCGGAAGTGCCGAGGGCGCGGCTCTCGAAGTCGTGGAGCACGGAACCGAAGATCGCCGCCAATTAACCGCGCTCATTTTTGGCCACGCCGCGGACGTTGAGAATCGCGAGGCCGACCTGCAGGACGATGAGCGCCCAGGCGTGGTCATGCCAGCCCCAGCCGATCCAGAGCAGGTTGCTGAGGAGAAAAATCCAAAAGCCCCACTGACGCCGCACCTTCGATTGCGCAGCGACGAGCCAAGCCGAGAGCAACGTTGCGGCCATGGCCGGCCATTGCAGGTGTTCGAGCCATTGCACGTTCCTAAAACGTCGCTCGGTGTGTGAGCGGGCGGGCCGACCTCTTCGAGTGCGGCTAATCGCGCGGCGCGCCGACAGGTAACCTTCGGTCGCGCTTTACGTTGGCAGAAGCGCGCGTCCTGCAACGCCGCCGGCCACGAATCATTTCTAATGGCGAGGAGATCTTCACGCAGGCAGCCTTTTTATCGCACGGCCTTCGACCTTCTGAAGCAAACCGCGACGGAATGGATCGACGATAAAGCCCCGCAGCTCGGAGCCGCACTTGCCTACTACACTGTTTTTTCCCTCGCACCGCTCATCCTGATTCTGCTCGCGGTCATTGGCGTCATCTTCCGGAACGATCCGAACGGCGCGTGGACCAGGCTAACGGAGCAGATGAGCTATTATCTCGACAAGAGCGCTGTCGACATCGTCCAAGGCATCGCGCAGAAGGCGGCCCAGCCGGGGAAGGGGACGATGGCGACCATGATTGGGATTGCGCTAGCGATTTTCGGCGCGAGTGGCGTGTTCGGTCAGCTACAGGATGCGCTAAATACGATCTGGGGCGTCAAAGCCAAACCCGGCGCGGGGATCTGGGGATTTTTGCGCGCACGCTTCATCTCTTTCGCCATGATCGCCGGCGTCTGCTTTCTGCTTCTCGTGTCGCTCGTAATCGAAGGGGTGCTCAAGGCATTCAGTCATTACATTCAGGCACGAATCCCCGGCGGCCTCGCCATCGCGATGAGCGCCTATTTGATTTTTGACTTCGTCACCGTGGTCGTGCTCTTCGCCATGATCTTTAAAGTCCTTCCGGATGTGAAAATTCGCTGGCGCGACGTCTGGATCGGATCGGTTATGACCGCGGTGTTCTTTCTCGTCGGCAAATGGGCGCTCGGACTTTACCTGGCGAGCGGCAGCGCCGCGTCGGCCTATGGAGCAGCCAGCTCGCTGATCACGCTCTTGCTCTGGATCTATTACTCATCCCAGATCCTTCTCTTTGGCGCCGAGTTCACACAGGTCTACGCGAATCGCAGCGGCGCGCATATCGAACCGGATGACTACGCTGTCTGTATCGAACAGCGGGAAGAGGAGGTCTCGCGGCCGGGTGAACGCGCCAGGTAACTACGCGTGCTTCCAGCCGTTCCCGTTTCCGTCGCCGTTTGCGAGCGCGTAGGCGGGCTCAAGATCGGCTGGCAATTCTTCGTCCGGCGTTTCGGCCTCGAGCTGTCCTTCGTGGTGTTCCTTTGCGATCAGCATGTAGAGCGACGGAACAATGAAGAGAGTGAAGATGGTGCCGATCGTCATCCCGCCCACCAGTACGAGACCGATCGAGTTGCGGGCCGCTGCGCCCGCACCGGTAACGAGGGTAAGCGGGAAGTGACCCGCGACCGTAGCGACGCTCGTCATCATGACGGGCCGGAGGCGAATTCGTGAAGCGTGCTGGATAGCGGCCAGCTTACCCAAACCCTTGCGTTGTTGCTCGTTCGCGAACTGGACAATGAGGATCCCGTTCTTCGCGACGAGACCGACAAGGGTGACCAGCCCCACCTGCGAGTAGATGTTGAACGAGGTGGTCCAGGAATCGGTGATAAACGTTCCGAACGGCATCTTGAGGAACATGAAAATCCCGGCGCCGAAGAGCGCGAGTGGGACGGAGCCGAGCAGGATGATGAATGGATCGCGGAAGCTGTTGAACTGCGCCGCGAGCACCAGAAAGATCAGGACGACGGCGAGACCGAAGACGCCGGCGAAGTTGCTCCCTTCGAGCCGCAACTGGCGCGAGCCGCCGGTGTAGTCGACCACGTAACCGGCCGGCAAAACCTTGTGGGCCTCGTCCTCGAGAAACTTCAGCGCGGTGTCGACCGAGCCGGCTGGCACGCCGCTGATGGTGACGGCATTGAGCTGTTGCATCCGGTTGAGCGAACGCGCAACCGTTTTGCGGTCGATTGTCGCGACGGTGCTTAGCGGCACCAGCTGATTGTTAGGCCCGGTCACATAAATGTTCTGCAACTGTTCGGGGTTCAATCGGTCCGTCCGCTTAATTTGCGGGATGACCTTGTAACTCAGTCCTTCCATGTTGAAGCGGTTGACGAAGTTGCCGCCGATGCTGGCCGAGAGGTCGGCACCGACCTGCTGCATGTCCATTCCCATGGCCGAGACCTTGTCGCGATCGAAGATGATTCGCGCCTGCGGCTGGTCGATCTTGGTGTCGATATCGCCGAACTGGAAGACGTGCGCCTGCATGGCCTTGAGGAAAATCTGGCGGGCGAGATCGAGGATCCGCTCCTGACTGGCAGTGGAAGCGATGACGAAACTCACCGGGAAATTATCGCTGCCGGGCAGCGCTTCGGGCATGATCGGAAACATCTGGATGCCGGGAATCGCGCCGAGCTTTCGCTGCACGATCGGCAGGTAGTCCTTGGTCGGCGTTTTGCGCTCGCCCCACGGCTTTAAGACCATCCCGCCGAACCCGCCGCTCGGGTTGGTGATCTGGAAAGTGAAACGCGTGTCCGGAATGTCATGGAAAACCTTACCGGCAGCGTCGGCATAACGAATCGTGTCGTCGATCGTGGCATTGGCCGGCGCGGTGATGATGCCAAAGATCACGCCCTGGTCTTCCTTGGGTGCGAGTTCCTTCGTCGCCACCTTGGGAATCATCACGAACATGAGCAGCGCGAGCAGTGAGATCCCCGCCCAGACAACATAAACTGCGCGACGCGCGTCGAGCGTTCGATCGAGATGACTGCCGTACCAGTCGCGGAACCGGTCGAATGTGCGATTCACAAACCCGTTGAAGCCATGATCGGCGTGCTCGGGGTTCAGCAGCTTCGCCGACATCATTGGCGACAGGACCAGCGCGACAATCCCGGAAATAAAGACAGCGCCGGCCAGAGTGAGAGCGAACTCGCGAAAGAGCGCGCCGGTCAACCCGCCCTGTAGAGCGATCGGTGTGTAGACCGCCGCCAGCGTGATCGTCATGGCGATGATCGGCCCGATCAACTCGCGTGCGCCAACGAGCGCGGCGTTGACGCGCGACAGCCCTTCGCGCATGTGCCGCTCGACGTTCTCCACCACCACGATTGCGTCGTCGACCACAAGACCGACGGACAGTACGATCGCGAGCAAGGTGAGCAGGTTGAGCGTGAAGCCGAGCACCTGCATCAGGAATAACGCGCCAATCAACGAGATCGGGATGGCGACCACCGGCACAAGCACCGAGCGGAATGAGCCGAGGAACAAAAAGATGACAATCATCACGATGATCAACGTGTCGCCCAGAGTCTTAATGACTTCGTGGATGGCATCGTTGATGTAAGCGGTCGCGTCGTAGGCCATCTCGGCCGACATGCCGCTGGGCAGCTCCTTTTTGATCTGTTCGAGCTCGGCGCGGACGCGTTTGATTACGTCAACGGAGTTGGCATTCGGCAAAACAAAGATGCCCATGAACACGGCCTTCTCACCGCTGAAGCGCACTTCCGTGTTGTAATCTTCGGCGCCGAGCACCACATCGGCGATGTCGCCGAGCCTGATCAGGGTCCCTTTATCCTGGCGAACGACGAGCTTCTTGAAATCTTCGGCCGTGTGAAGATCCGTGTTCGCCGTCAGGTTGACCTGGAGAAGCGAACCTTTGGTGCTGCCGACCGCTGCGAGATAATTGTTCCGGGAAAGCGCGCTGCGCACCTGCGCCGGGCTGACGTTCAACGCCGCCATGCGCTCCGGCTTGGTCCAGATCCGCATCGCAAATGTTCGGCCGCCGAGAATATCGGCCTTCTGCACGCCGCCGAGCGCGGTCAGACGTGGCTGAACCAGGCGAACCATGTAATCGGTCACCTCGTTCGGCTGTAAAATGTTCGACGTGAAACTCAGATAGGCGGAGGCAAATTGTGAGTCGGCCGCCTGGATCGCGATTACGGGGATCTCAGCTTCCGGCGGCAGATCGCGCCGGATGGCATCGACTTTCGAGCTGATGTCCGAGAGAGCTTTGTTCGCGTCGTAATTCAGCTTCAGGCGGGCTGTGATCGTCGAAACGCTCTGCTGACTTTGTGACGATATGTAGTCGATTCCATCCGCCGCCGCGATCGCGCGCTCGAGCGGTGTAGTGATGAATCCGCGCACCAATTCAGCGTCGGCCCCGATGTAAGCGGTCGTAACCGTGATGGAGGCGATGTCGCTGCGCGGGTATTGCCGCACATTGATCGTCTTCATCGCCTGCAATCCGGCGATCAGAATGACGAAGCTCACCACCATCGCCAGGACGGGGCGACGGATGAACAGGTCAGTAAAAGAGTTCATCTGCGCTGTTAGGTGTCCGGCGGCTTCGGATTTTCCTGCGGCTTCGGCGCCAGGTCGTTGTTAATCACCACCGGGATGCCGTTGCGCAATTTGAAAACGCCCGTGCCCACGATCGTATCACCCGCCTTCACCCCTTGGGTAATGGAAACAAAGTCGCCGCGCGCCTCACCCACGCGCACAAACGCCTGCCGCAGCACCTGAGTATCGCTCTTCGTCTTCTCGTCCTGCTTCTTTTCGATCACGTAAACCGAGTCTCCAAATGGCGCGTACGACACCGCCGACCCCGGGATGACAAGCGTCTTGTTCTTCTCCGGCAAGACCACCTCGACTTTCGCGAACAGCCCCGGATGCAAGGCCCCCTCGTCATTTTCCAGCGTTGCCTGCAGGGCCACGTTTCGCGTCACTGGATCGACCGCGGAATTGATCGCGGTCAGCTTGCCGACAAACTCGCGGCCCGGCGCCGCGTCGGTCTTCACCTTCACTTCAAGTCCCTGCGATAAATGCCCCAGGTACTGCTGCGGCAACGCAAAATCGACAAAGACGGGGTCGAGCGCCTGCAACGAAACCACCTGCTGACCGGCATTGATCATCTGGCCGACGTTCACCTGGCGGATGCCGAGCTGGCCATCGAAGGGAGCGCGTAGTTCCTTCTTCGTCATCATCGCACGCATGTTGTCGACCGTGCCCTGCTTTTGCTTGAATTTCGATTCGGCCGCGTCGAGCTCGGCTCTTGAGATCACCTTCCGCGCGGCGAGATCGTGGGCGCGTGCCAGGTCGTTTCGGGCAAGATCCACATCGGCCTGCGCCGTTTTCAGCTGCGCTTCTTCCGAGGAGGTGTCGAGCCGGACGAGAACGTCGTCCTTCTTCGCCACGCCGCCGTTTTGGAAGCGTACCTCTGCCACCACTCCGCCCAGTTCGGTCGACACCACGGCTCCCTGCACCGCCGAGACCGAACCGACCGACGAAAGTGTCGGCGCCCACTCTTCCTCCTTCACCACTGTGCTTGAAACCGTGGTCGGCGGCGGGGTCATTGCCATGTGCGTCATCTTCACGATCTGGAGCGCTTTGATCCCGACCACCACGGCGAAGACCACGATGATCCCGAGTACCGCTTTGAAAATAGCGCCGCGCGACCGCTTGCGTGCGGGCGGGGTCGTCGGGGCGGAGCTGACTGGATTACGCGAGAGCAGGTTCGTTGGCATTTTCGAAAATCAGGCGCCATAAACGGCGCGTCACCGCGAGCTGACGGTCCCGCCGCTCAGCTGCGGTCATGTCTGGTGGTTGAAGGATGTCGCGCATGAGCATTCCGCGCGCGACGGCGAAAATTAGTTCGGCGATTTCATGCGGCTCGAGACTGGGGCCGGTCTGCTGCGCTTCCGGCGATCGCGCGATCAAATCTGTCACGCCATCCATGGCGGTTTGCAGAATGTCGCGGACGAGGTCGGCCACTTGCGGGTTACGCGCCGCTTCGGCATACAGGTCCACGACAAAAGCGGAATGAAGCTTGGGGGAGTCCTCGCAACAATGCGCGGTAAAGAGGATTTCCAGCGACTCAAGCAGGGTGGGAGCTCGGCGCGCCCGTTCGAGCAATGCGCCAATCTCGGTTTTGTACTGCTCCGCCAGTGCC
The DNA here is from genome assembly GCA_045809925.1 of Chthoniobacterales bacterium. Taxonomy (GTDB): domain Bacteria; phylum Verrucomicrobiota; class Verrucomicrobiia; order Chthoniobacterales; family UBA10450; genus CADDYX01. Next base: position 1,119 of record JBJMWX010000121.1, on the reverse strand, counting down.
GCGATGACTGCTTCTTTGCTGCGAAAGTAGCGGTAAATCAGCCCGACACTGATGCCGGCTTCGGCGCTGATGTCGTGCATGCTGGTCTGGTGAAAGCCGCGCTGGGCAAAGCAGAGAATCGCCGCACGCAAGATCTGGGTGGGGCGGTCCTCACCATTGGCGCCATTGTTCGGGGGCATGTTAACGAGCACAATGAATGAACGTTCATTCATTGTCAACTGGCCTCGCGCAGCGACCACGTTACCCCTACGCTCCTGCCAAATGCCGGCGCTTGCGCTCGATCCCACTCTTGTCCGGCAATTTCCCACAACGGGCCGATATCTGATCGGAGTTTCTGGCGGCCGCGATTCAGTTGCCCTGCTCAACTACCTGGCCGAAAGCGGCTATCGGAAGCTGATCGTTTGTCATGTCGATCATCGGCTACGCGGCCGATCATCCACGGCCGATGCGCGGTTCGTCAGCCGACTCGCCGAAGGGCACGGGTTCACCTGCGAGATTGGCGCGGCTGATGTGCGCGCATTTGCGAAAGAGAATCGCGCCTCGATCGAAACAGCCGCACGCGCGCTGCGATACGCATTCTTCTTTGACGTTGCGCGCCGCCGCCGCTGCAAGACCATCTTTCTGGCGCATCACGCCGATGATCTGGTCGAGACTTATCTGTTCAATCTTTTCCGCGGTGGCGCGCGCACGATGCGGTCGGTCTCGCAGCATTGGTTAGGCAAAACGCAGCTCACCATTGTCCGCCCGCTGCTGCACGTCTGGCGCGACGAGATCGACGATTACATTCGCGCGTCCGGATTGAAGTTCCGCGAAGATTCGAGCAACGCGCGCCTCGCCGCGACGCGTAATCGCGTGCGACACAAAATCATCCCCGCACTGGAGAATGAATTTGGTCGCGGCATCCGCAAGGCCGTCTGGCGCGCGGCCGTGATCGCAGACGAAGAGGATGTTTTGCTCGAGAGCCTCGTCGCCCCGACCGGGGATCAGCTTAACGTGCACTCGTTAGGCAAACAGCCGACCGCACTGCAACGCCGCGCGATCCGCAGTTGGCTGCGTTATCACGGAACGAGTGACATCAGTTTTAGTCTGATCGAGTCGGTCAGGGCACTTCTCGATTCC
>JBJMWX010000120.1:0-29021 GCA_045809925.1 Chthoniobacterales bacterium | reverse complement strand
CTCGAGCGACTCACGCCCCGCCCGCCGCAAAATATCTGTGTAGGAATCGCTGCGCGCAGGCTCGTTCTTCATCCCGATCCGGCCGGGCGCGACCATCGCGATCTCCTCCGGCTTCTGGTTGTAGAGGGGCGACTTCGCATCTTTGACCGCGAGCTGGGCGAGCGCGTTGTGCACCATCCCCGCCACTTCATGCAGCGCAGTGCCAACTGTTGCCGTTGAGTTCGATCCTCCCGCGACCGGACCAAACGGGAAGTCCGATTTTCCGAGTTCGAATGTTACTTTCTCGAATGGAACGCCGAGCTGCTCGGATGAGATTTGCGTGAACGCGGTATAGGCGCCGGTGCCGAGATCGTGCGTCGCGCATTGCACCGTCGCACTGCCGTCAGCGCGCAGGATCACCTTGGCCGCGGCGTTCATCTTGTGCGCCGGATATGTCTTTGTCGCCATGCCCCAGCCGACAAGCAGATTGCCGTCACGCATCGCACCCGGTTGCGGATTGCGCTTCGCCCACCCGAATTTCTCCGCCCCGACCTGGTAGCATTCCTTCAGGTGCTTGGCGCTGAACGGCACGTCCTTGGTCGGATGATTGTCGGCGTGGTTCGCGAGTCGGAACTGCACCGGGTCCATTTTGAGCGCCACCGCCATCTCGTCCATCGCGCACTCGAGCGCATACGTGCCGGGACATTCGCCCGGCGCGCGCATGAACGTCGGGGTTGAGACGTTGACGGGGAATACGCTCTCTTCGACGCGAATCGCGGGGCTGTCGTAAAGGATACCGGTCGAACGCGCGCCGCACGACTCGGTGAACTGGCCGACCGTCGACGTCAGCGTGTTGGTCACGTGGCGCATGGCGCGTAATTTGCCGTCACGCGATGCAGCAAGCGCGATCGTCTGAGCGGTCGGTGTGCGGTGACCGGTCGACGTGAACATATCCTGGCGGCGTACGTGAAATTTCACCGGCACGCCGGCCGCCTTGGCGGCCATCGTCGCGGCGAGAACGTGCGGCCAGACTGCGCCTTTGCAGCCGAAGGCGCCGCCAACGAACGGGCAAATCACGCGCACGTTTTCGGTCGGCAAGTTCCACGCCCGGGCAACGATGCTCTGGCAGCCCTTCACAAACTGCGTCGCATCCCAGAGCGTCAGTTTGTCATCGCCGTCCCAGGCCGCGATCGTGCCGGACATCTCGATCGGATTGTGTGTTTCCGTAGGCGTGATGTAGGTCTGCTCGACCTTGACCAGGTTCGAGTCGGCCAGCGCGGCGTCGATGTCGCCCTTCTTCAGCTGCACATGCTCGTCTTTGTTCTTTGACGGCTTCTTCGCCTTGCCTTGCGCGGCTTCCATCGTCAGCAGCGGTTCTTCCGGCGCGTAACTCACCCGCACCAGCCGCGCCGCGTAGCGCGCCTCGTCGATCGATTGCGCGACCACGAGCGCAACGTATTGGCCGGCGTAATGCACCTCGTCATCGGCAAACGGCAATCGTTCTTCATTACGAATGCCGTGGCCGCTATTCCGCTCCTTTGGCGATGATGGCTCCTTCGGTTTCGGCGCATTGACGTGCGAGATGACTGCGAGGACGCCGGCCGCGCTTTGCGCCTCGCTTGCGTCCAGAGACGTAATCTTGCCTTTGGCGATGTTGCTCTCGACCGGCCATGCGTAGGCGCATTTCGGCGGCGTGAATTCGACCGAGTACTTGGCCGCGCCGGTCACTTTCGCGTGGCCGTCCACGCGATTGCGAGCAGGCCCAAGGATGTTCGCGGTTTCCGCCATTGTCGTCAGGCCATCGTCGCGACCGTGCTGAGGGCGCGCACGATTGCGCGCTTGGCTAGTTCGATTTTAAAGCTGTTGTGCTTGTACCCTTTCGCCGCCGCCAGCTCCGCGTCCGCAGCGGCCCGGAATGTCTTCTCGTCAGCAACCTGGCCAACCAGCGCGGCTTCGGCCTTCTGCGCGCGCCATGGTTTATGCGCGACGCCGCCGAGCGCGATCCGGGCAGCGCTAATCCTGCCATCCTGGACGTCGAGTACGGCAGCGACGCTGACCAGCGCGAAGGCGTAGCTCGCGCGGTCGCGCACTTTCAGATAGTGCGAGCGCGTCGCAAACGGGATGGCCGGCAGATCGACAGCCGTGATCAGCTCGTCGGCACGCAAATTCGTATCGACGTTCGGCGTGCTGCCCGGGAGCCGGTGAAAGTCTGCGAAGGGTATCGACCGCGCGCCATTCGTGCCTTGCACCTGCACAACGGCATCGAGCGCCGCGAGCGCCACGTTCATGTCGCTCGGGTTGGTCGCGATGCACTGCTCGCTCTGTCCGAGAATGGCGTGTATCCGATTGAACCCATTAATCGCCCCGCAACCGCTTCCGGGCTGGCGCTTGTTGCACTGCGGAAACGCCGGATCATAGAAATAGTAGCAGCGCGTTCGCTGAAGCAGGTTGCCACCGGTCGTGGCGAGATTACGGAGCTGCGGGCTAGCCCCCGCAAGCAGCGCCTCACTCAGAACCGGATACCGCTGCACGATGAGCGGGTGCTCCGCGACATCGGAATTCCGGGCTAGTCCGCCGATCCGAACACCGCCGCCGCTCGGCATCTCTTCGATTTGCGCCAGCGGCAGGCGATTGACGTCAACGAGCTGCGTCGGGCGTTCCACGCCCATTTTCATGAGGTCGATCAGGTTCGTGCCGCCGGCGAGAAACTTGGCGCTGGCATTGGACCCGGCGGCGTTTGTGGCCTGCTGCGCGTCGGCTGCGCGCGTGTAGCTGAACGGATTCATGCGCCCTTCGCAGCCGCTTCCTTGATTGCGTCCACGATGTTCGGGTAGGCACCGCAGCGGCAAAGATTACCGCTCATCCACTCCCGGATTTCGTCGTCGTTTTTCACGTGGCCTTCCTTGATGCAGGCGACGGCAGAACAGATCTGCCCGGGCGTGCAGTAGCCGCACTGAAATCCATCGTGTTCCACGAACGCCGTCTGCACGGGGTGAAGTTGTTCGCCGTTGGCCAGACCTTCGATCGTCGTCACCTCCTCGCCGTCGTGCGTAACCGCGAGGCTGAGACACGAATTGATGCGGCGGCCATTGACCAGGACGGTGCATGCACCGCATTGCCCGTGATCGCAGCCTTTCTTCGAACCGGTCAGCTGGAGTGTCTCGCGCAAGAGATCGAGCAGTGTCGTGCGAGTGTCGACATTCAAGGCGACGTCGCGGCCGTTGATCTTCAACTTCAACGGCAACGTTGTTGCAGTTGCTGTGGAAGAAGCCGCCGAACTGGCGGTGGCACGCGTTTGGGCGAAGAGACCAATCCGCGGCCCAAGCGCGAGGGCAGCGCTCGTCCCGGCGACCTGCTTGAGAAATTTGCGGCGCGTCTCCGGATTGCCAAAGATCAGCAGCTCGTCGATCCGCTCCGGACCCGTCGGTGACGACGATTCGTCCTGCGGCAGATCACGGTCAGTTGCGGCCACCGAAAAGAAATCGCATCAGCTCGCAGTTTGGACGCGGCGAGTCGAACCAACCCTCGCGGAATCTTGCCTGTCCGTTGAGCGTGGTCGAAGATCGAGCAAAATCGGCTAACTCGTCGGTCCGCCAGGGTGGCGAAATTGGCAGACGCGCCAGACTTAGGATCTGGTGGAGCAATCCTTAGGGGTTCGAGTCCCCTCCCTGGCACTTAATCCGTCGCAGTCCGTCGTCTTAAGCACCGGCGAGCGCCGCGATGTAGCGCTCGGCGCTTCGACTGATCGCCTCTTTGCCGTGATCGGTAATAATGGCGTTCCACCACGCGCTGTAAACGCGACGGAACGAATACGGCTGGAGTACGTCGACCGCCCGCCGCACCGCGGCGGCTGAGACAGGTATATGATTGGGGAAACTGTACATCCATCCGACGGTCTCGCGGTCGGGGTTTACATAAAACGTGTCGCCGGTGAAGAGCGCGCCACCATCACCGGCGTGATGCAACGCGGCCGAACCCGGAAAATGCCCGCCGCAGCGCAGCAAGGTCAAATCGTGGCCGAGATCGCGCGATTCGCCTTCCCACAAACAGATCGACCGGTCGTGACGCATGATCCATTTCTGATTGTCGGCATGAATGTAAACCGGGCACTGGAAGGCGTGCGCCCAGTCGACCATTGCGCTGTGGAAATGAGGATGCGAGATCGCGATCGCGCGCAATCCGCCAAGCGCTCGAATCATTTCGGCGAGCGCTTCGTCGCGCAACGGAATGCAATCCCACATCACGAGTCCGTCCGCGCCTTGGATGAGCAGCGCGCGTTGGCCGATCGCAAAATCCGGTGTCATTCCAATCCCGATCACGCCCGGCCCTTCGGACGCGATGACGTTGCGGTGGGTTCTATGAAGCTGGCCGGCCGTCGTCCATTGCTGCCCGGCAGGATTCACGAACTGACGCTCGTCCTCGCAAATCGGACAGCTCTGCGGCGGCCCAACGGTGGCAGCGAACTGGGTCGCACATTGCGTGCAGATGTAGCAGTCGGTTGGCTGGCTCAACTTCGTTATTTCCGCGAGATGCCGCCACGCGCGGCATCGAAGTAAGTTGTCGCTTCGACCCCGCTGATACGGAGCGATTGCTCCCATGCTTCTTCGCCACCGGCCCGAACGGAAAGCGTGCCGGAGTGAGCGACCGGCAGTTCGCCGGTAAAATCGCGTAGCGCTTCGCGCAAAACGCGGCCATCGAAATGCGGCAGATCCTTGATTCCAAGCAAGTGAAGCACGGTCGGCGCGATATCGATGTTGCCGGTAGGCAGAGTGTCGTCGAAGGTGTGGCGAAAATCCGGGCCGGCGGCTATGAAAGTGTTGTGAAGATCGGATGGGCTGAGCGTCGCGTGCGTGCCTTCGCCGGGCTTCCGGTTCCAGTCGGCGTCGATCAGGCCGGGCACACCGAACTCGTTTTTTTCCGACGTCCAACGAAATGACATCACGACATCAGCCGCGTCGGGTGTGTCGATGCGGACCGCGCTGAGCGGAAAGGCGCCTTCGATTTTGTCGCGCGTAAAAATCGTGCCGGTGAAATCCTGGTGTTGAAGCCAGGTGACGAGCCGCTCGCATACCGCGCGGTCATGTTCGTGCACGTAGAACAGGACGGTGCCGCCATTGCCAACGACGAGAATGTCGCCGGCACGCGGGCTTTCCGAAATCTCCTTTGCGGCGCGAAATCCGGAATCCTTCAACAGAGCCGCGACGTCAAAGGAGCGGCGGATGGTGGAAAAGCCATGGTCAGAAAACAGGAGAATGTCGGTAGCATCCCGAGCGTGTTTTGCGTCGAGGGCGGCGAGCATGCGCGCGAGATTCTCATCCGCGGACTTGATTGCGCCGAGAGCTGGAGGCGATCCCGGGGCGTTGTTGTGCTCGGCGAGGTCCGGTTCGACCAGCCACAAAAGCGAGAAGTCCGGAATACCGTCGCGCCAGAACACGTCGGTGAGTGCCCGCGTGGCGTATGCGCTACGCTCGGCGCCGCTTGCTCCGGGTCCGGTCGGAAATGCGCCGATGCGTTTCGTCAGATCGTCGCGCAACGTGGGGGCAATCGGCGCGCCGGCAAAGACCGTGAGCCCCTTGGCGACCGAAGTCGCGACGGTCCATTCATTCTGCCGGTCGTGCAGGAGAACGACTGATTTGCTGCCGGCGATCGCGACGCTTTTTCCGGCGCGCCGAAGAAGTTCAGCCATGGTCGGCGCGTGGAGATAGCCGCCGTTGGTCGCGCGATCGCCGGCCGCGATGGTCGCCGGCTCACTCGTATCGATGGCCTGATGGGGATTGATCGATGGACGGAATTCGGAGTTCGCGAAAAGGCCGCTGTGGTTCGGGTAAACACCAGTGGCGATCGCGACGCCGTTCACATCCGTGGCGGAGAGATAGACAGAATGGTGATTTTGGAAGCGCACGCCGTCGTGCGCGAGCTTGTCCAGCGTGGGCGCGTACCGGTCGTCCACGAAATCGGGACGCATCCCGTCCCAGACGATCAGAACGACATGACGCGCGCTGCCCGAACTGGCATCTGCTGCGCGTAATCCGCGACTCGCCATCAGCGCCAACCCAGCGCAGAGCAAGAGACCCGACCGAGTCACTTTTTCGTCAGTGCGGCGTCGATTGCGTTGCTCAGGCGCTCGGCTACCCCGGGGCCGGCTTGCACGCGCTGATTGTTCACGAAGATAGTTGGAGTGCTTTCAACCCCGATGGATTTCCCGCGGCGCTGATCGGCGCTGATCCGCGCGTTCACCTGCTCGCTTTTCATGTCTGCCTTAAAGCGCGCGAGATCGAGACCGATCTTGGCCGCGTACTTCTCGAAGCTGGCCAGCGGGTCCGGGCTGTCGCTCCAGGCCGGCTGCGTCTCGTAGAGCATGCGGTGCATCTCCCAGAACTTATTTTGCATTCCGGCCGCCTCGGCAGCGCGGGCGGCGGGCATAGCATTCTTGTGCATGGCGAGCGGGAAATTGCGGAAGACGACGCGCAGCTTGCGGCCGAATTTTTTATCAAGCGCATCGATATCCGGCGCGAGTTTGCCGCATGGCGGACATTGGAAGTCCCCAAATTCCTCGAGCACGGCGGGAGCGCGCGTCTCGCCGCGCGTGTGCGCCGGCTCCGCACCCGGATCGCCGACAGTCGGGACCGGCGGGGGTAGATGGGAGCGGTAAAGTGCCACGCCCAGACTGAGTGTGCCGAGCAGGACGACGGCAACAATCACGAACGGTAAATAACGTTTCATCGGTATCGCGGAGCCGAACCGCCCACGAAGAGCGATTCAGGCTTGTGTGTAATCACGCGGCTGCGCTGAACGGCCACGCGTGGGGAACTGGTAAACGGAATTTCATGCGACACAAATTTCTTCGCTGCGTCGGCGCCGCAATTATCCTCGGCAACGTCTGCGGACCTTGCCTGAACACGATCGCGGCACCTGTGACTGTCGGGGCGCACGGCAACGAACCGCTCGTCACGATCGCTCCGGACGGAACGCTTTATATCAGCGCGTTGCAACATCTGTATCGGTCGACTGACAGCGGTGCGACATGGAAGGAGCTGGCGGGACCGATCTATGCGTCGAGTCTTAACCTGAACTCCGACAGTTCGATCTCGGTCGATCCCGGTAATCGGCTCTACTTCACGTTCGACTATCCGTATGCGGGATCGACGGCGGTTTGCACGAGCGACGATCGCGGCGAGACATGGGCCTGCAATCCCGCGGTCGTTCCCGGCGGCACGGACCGGATGTGGACGCTGGCACCGAGCACCACTGCAGCCTACGAAGTGACCAACGAGGGACTGTACGAAACGACATTTCTTGCCAGCAGCGATCGCGGACAAACATGGGTGCCGCGAGCTGTCGGCAGCGGTTTGCTTGAGCCGCAGACAGGCCCGCTGCTGCAAAGGCGGTGCAGTAAATTTGTTCTCCAGGTGGCGAAGATTTACGGGAACAGTTCGGACGAGGAAGAGCTGAAGGTCTACGTTTACGATCCGACTTCGCCGACGGCGCTCATCTCGGATGTGCGCGGCACTGGATTGAAATTGCCCCTCGCGTTGCCGAGCGCTTCGTTGAGTGGGGACGGTGTTCTCTACGTTTCATCGGAAGAAGCGAATCCCGCCGGCGGCCGCCAGGTAGTGGTTGCGCGTTCGAGCGATGAAGGGCTGCATTGGACCAAGCTGCCGCCGGTCCCGCAAACCGCCACCGGCACCAGTATTTTCACGTGGGTTGCTGCGGGCGAGCCCGGCCATATCGGCGTGCTCTATTACTACACAGCCGCCAATGGAGATCCCGGCATGTTGACCAATGCGACCTGGTCGGCGGTTTGGGCGGAAACTCGTGATGCAGACTCGGCCGCGCCGACATGGACGGTCACGACGGTCGACGACAACATTCATACCGGCCCGATTTGCATCGCAGCGGACTGCATGGGCACAAACCGTTTCGCGGGCGATTTCATCACCTCGATCATCGATTCGACGGGCGCGGCACATCTCACCTGGATGCGGCAGGATGTCGCGAACGCGACGACGACGACGACCATTCGATATGCGCGCGTGCAGTCCGGCCCGGCGGTCTCTTACACGCCGGCTCCCTGCGGTCCGACACCAACACCGACCCCTGGCGGCTCTCCGACGCCCACACCGACATCGACACCAACTCCAAGTCCAACTGCAACTCCAGCCCCGAGCGGTACACCAGCCGACGTTCAGCTGCTTAACATTTCCGGGCGTTCTCTTGTTCAAACAGGTGACAATGCCGAAATCGGCGGGTTCATCGTTGAAGGCGCCGGTGTAAAGCGCGTCGTCCTCCGTGGGATTGGGCCGTCGCTCCGCAACAATGGGCAGCCGATCTCCGGCGCATTACAGGACCCGGTCCTGGAGGTGCGCGACAGCAATGGCGGAAGCGAAACGAACGACAACTGGCGCAGTTCACCGAACGCGTCGCAAATCGAGCAGAGCGGGCTCGCGCCGCAAGACGACCGTGAATCGGCCATTCTAGTCACTCTGCCGCAGGGCAACTACACCGCGATCTTGCGCGGTGCGAACAACACGAGCGGCATCGGGCTGGCCGAGATATATGACATCGATTCAACGAGCGGCGCGCAGCTCGGCAACCTCTCGGTGCGTGCCAACGTCCTGAGCGGAGACAACGTTCTGATAGGCGGCGTCATCCTGCGCGGCGGTAATCCGAAACGGGTTCTTTTCCGGGGCATCGGTCCCGAGCTGCACGACCGCGGCGTTACTGGCGAGCTGAGCGACCCGATGCTCGAATTGCACGACGCGAACGGCAGCCTTATGGCAAACAATGACAGCTGGCGCAGCGCACCGAATGCAGCGGAGATTCAAGCCACCGGCCTCGCGCCTGGAGACGACCGCGAACCAGCCATCCTGACGACGCTGAGCTCCGGGAATTACACGAGTGTAGTGCGCGGCGTGAACAACACGACGGGCATCGCCTTAGCCGAAGCGTACAAGCTCGACAACTAGAGCACCGTCCACTTGGAACGCCGCGTCCGTGGGTCGGTTTGCCATAGCCGGCAGCCCCCGACGAATGCGTTGCGATTGTCGCCCGGCTCGATTCCGAGCGGCAGCGAGTTGAATTGATAGCGGTTACCTCCGCCGAGTACGACGTAATCGGCGAGAAACGCGATCTTCAGCTGCTGCACTGTGAAAAGAACGACGCGTTTCCATTTCGCTTTACCGAGTCGTTCCAAGCCGGCTTTGCCGACAATCCCATCGATGATCTCGTTGTCGTAGGGCAAATCGCCGAGCTCGAGCGGGAGGACCGTGCCCGGCCAGATCAGCGTCGCGCCGAGCCCGGTGCCGAGACCGAGAAACAGCATCCGTCGGCCATGATAGCTGCCGACCGCCTGCATGGCGGCATCGTTGATCACGTGGACTGGTTTCCGCAGAGCTTTGGAAAAATTGAATCCGATCCAGGGCCGGCCGAGGTGCCGCGGCTCCTTCACGATCCGCCCTTTCATGACGGGCGACGGAAAACCGATCGAGACAGCGTCGTAACGCCAGTCACTCGCGTTTTCTTTGATCCGCTCGACCAACTGCTGGGGGGTGAAGTCAGGCCCGGAATCGAACTTCCGCTGCGCGCCCGCTGAGATCATCAGCTTGACGTGCGTACCGCCGATGTCGACGACGAGTATTTTCCTCATCGCGCCGAACGACGGCCGTTAGTCGCCGAGCCCAATCGTGCCACCGATGCGCTGGAAAAATCCGCGGCGCTCCTGTTTGGCCTGCGGTGTCGGGGGCCAGCATTCAACGATTCCAAGCGCGATGAAGCGGAACAGCGTGAGGCGCGCAAATTTGATGTCGAGTCGCAGGTTCTTCGCGATTTGTGCAGTCGATCGCACGCCGTTGAACTGAGAAGCGAACTGCGCTTCGGCCACGGTGAGGCGGAGTTGCTGGACGCGCTCGTAGCCGTCGCGTGTGTAGGCGGGAATCAGGTTCGGCTCCGTCTCCGCCGTTTCACTCAATTCGTGAAACTGGATGAAGCGCAACGTGCCAAGCGCCCATTGATCGACTTCATCGTCTCCCGGAACATCGTTGGCGTAAGGCGGCAGGCCCGGTGTCAGCTCGAAGATAAAGCGGACCCGTCCGCCGGACCAGAGTTGGGCAAAGAGCTTCTGGCCGTAGTGCTGCATCAGCTGCGTGGCGGTGTCGCGCGGGATCAGGTCCTGTCGTGTGAGCGCGAGAAACAGCGGGCAGCCGGTCTCGCGCTGTTCGGCCCGTGCCGCATCCGTCTGCCCCGCGTCGACGTTGACGAGAGTGATCGGCGCTTCGGGACAATAGAGCTGCGGATCCCGTGTGGTGACGAGGACGATTCCGCCATCGCGGGCGAGTAGCTCGACGGGTTCTTTGTCCCAGAAGCAACGAAGTACGCCGGTCAGCTTTTCTTTGCCGATCGTTTGCAGCGCGCGATGCAACGAGAAAAAGCTCGAAGCGCCGGCGAAAAATGTGTTGCCGCTCGCGGGCAACGGTTCAGGCGGCTGCGACGGGAGCGGCGCAGCGGGTGTAATCCCGGCACTTTGTTCCGCCTCAACGTGGAAGTCGGGCGCGCTGGTTCCGAACGTCTCGTTGGTTTCGGCCGCGGGCGCTTCGGTGACCGGGGCCTCCGCCGCTGTCTCCACCGTCGCGGGAGATTCCGGCCACGAGCTCGGTGTTACCGGTGTGCTCCACCATGGTTCGGCCGTCGCACCGGCGCCGGCTTCCATTTCCGACGGTTGGCTCACGCTTTCGACCGCCTCGTTTTTCGTGTCGGCCGGCTCGTCGGCGCGTTCCATCCCCTGGTTCGCCGTTTCGATCGGCTCACCCACCGCCTCGGCCGCACCGCTCATCGACTGGACGGGCTCGCTCTTAATTTCCATCGGGTCGCCTACGCCTTCGGCTGAGTCGCTCCGCGCTATCGGCGGCCGTTCCAGTACAGTCTCGATTCTCGCCGCTTCGCTCGTCGGCTTAGCTGCCTCACCGGGGCGGCCGGGCTCCGCTGCGTTCGGCTCTGCTTTTGCCGCCGCCTCCGGTGGTCGCACTCGCATCTGTTCCGCCACTTTGCGGGTCAACAAATCAGAGGTGAATGGCTTGTTCAACGAGCCGATCACGTTGCCGGTGATTTCTTCCGCTCGCAGCTCGGTGCCGAAACCTGCCATGTAGACGACGGGAATGCGGGCCGTCGTGTCACTCGCCCGCAACCGTTCGCTCGCCTTGTCGCCTTGCATGTCGGGTAGAACGTAGTCGAGCAGGATCAAGTCCGGTCGCTCGCGTCCTGCGGCCGAGATCCCTTCTTCCCCGGTCGCGGCGGTGGTCACGTCATAGTTGGCCTCGCCGAGGATCTCTTTGACGAAGCTGAGCAGCATCACGCTATCGTCTATCACAAGCACCTTCCGCTTGTTTGCCGCCGAATCGCCGGGTCGTTCCTTCATTACGCGCTCTGCTCTGGTAACTGTACGCGGTTAATCGAACTCGAAAACTTCACGATCAAAAAATGATACCTGTGCAGGCGTCGCACACGCGACGCCGCTTAGGTAGAGATGCCTGCTTATCCGGAAATGGAAAGCACTTTTACACGGCGACAAAACAGACGCGGTCAACGTCGTCGCCGGCTTGCTGCAACCAGCCGCAGGCCAATGGCCAGCACGCTGGATTAGCGAGCGTGGACGCCCGCGCTCACCGCGTGCCCTTCGTCGGTCCGCACCGTGGTGGAGCAGCCGCTGAATGCCGCGAGGAAAATGATGGCGCTGAGTATGGAGAATAGGATGGTTCGCATGTCGTTACCTCTGTTTATCTTCTAATCGCAATGCGGGCTCCCGATGAGCGTGTGCGGGATGCGCTCAACTGCGAAAACGCTCGCTCAATAGCCGCCGACTGACCTTGCCCCGTTCGTTTACCGGGATCTGATCGACGAAGAAGATCCGTTTCGGCACCTGCCACGCACTGAGCCGGCGGCGGCAATGTTCGCGCAGTGCGCCCTCGTCAATTGGAGGGGTCGCTACCACACAAGCCGCCACCTCCTCGTTGCGACGCGAAGATTCACGCCCGAACGCGGTCGCGTAATGGACGCCGTGGAATCCGAGAAGCACGGCCTCGACCTCGGCCGGGTTCACCTTTTTGCCGGCGACGTTAATCACATCCGAAACACGCCCCACCACCTGTAAACCGTTTTCCGCCTGCGCGAGCAGATCGTCTGGAATGAAAACCCCTCCCCCAAGCTTCGCCTGATCAGCGTCGGGGAAATACCCGGCTCCCACCGCTGCGCTCCGTACCCGCATCTGGCCCGACGCCGCGTTCGCGTCGATGAAATCTAGCTCTACGCCTTCCATGGGCGGACCGACGAAGTTCTCGTCCACCAGCGCCGCCGTGCGGTCGTAGCAGATGCCGCCGCATTCCGACGCTCCGTAGAACGAATGGATCGAGTGGCCGTAGAGGGCGCGGAAGCTTTTCGCAAGCTCCAGCGGCAGCGGAGCGCCCGCCGAAATGCACAACCGCAAGGCCGGCAGTGGCGGCGGCTCCTCGATTTCACAAACCGCCTGGTACAATACCGGCATGCCGGGAAAGACCGTCGCTTCCGTGCGCAGCAGGCCATCAAGAACGGCCCGCGGCATACGGTCATGGCTCAGCGCCATCGGCACTCCGTGCGCCAGAAGCGGCGTGATCAGATTACTGAAGCCGTAGGAGTGCGATACAGGAATGACGGCGAAATTCAGGTCGCGATCCGTGATCTCCATCGTTGCGCAAATCTGTCTGCAGTCGGCCAGCAGTTGGTCGCTCCGAAAACGGATCGCGCGCGGCGACGCCGTCGTTCCGGAGGTGAGCTTAAGAAAGGAGGTGTCGCTACCGAGCCGAGTTCTAGCGGCCGCCGTCTCTACTGGCAGAATTTCGAGCTCACTGCCGCCAGAGACGCCGGCAGCTGCAACGCCGCATACCATGAAGACAGCGTCGCGTTCCGCTGCACTGATCGTGTTCTCGAGCGGGAGGACAACGATGCGGCGACGGAGACACGCGAGCAGGACCGCCGGCCACGACGGGTGGTTTCCGAGCTGGATCGCGAGCACCTGGCCCGGCTGAATCTCGGACAACAGATCTCGCTCGATTGCCTGCGACTCGCTCTCGATAGCCGCGAACGTGCGGAGGACCCTCGCCTCGATGTCGAAGATGGCCGGCTGCTCGCCGAGCCGCCGCGAAACTGCGGACCACGCCGCCAATAACGGGTCTCCGTTTTGTGATTTCATCCGTTGCGAAACCGGTCGAACGCGCTTAGTTTTATTGCTCTTTTTCCAGCATGAAAGCCGAGATCCATCCCGATTATCACGAGACCGAAATCGCCTGCGCTTGCGGCGCGGTTTATCACACGCGCTCCACGCGGCGGGATATTAAAATCGGCATTTGCGCGGCCTGCCATCCGTTTTTCACCGGCGAGCAAAAGTTTGTCGATACGGCCGGGCGCGTAGAGAAGTTCGCCCGCCGCTATGGCAGCACGAAGGCTGCTCGCACCGGCAAAAAATCTTAGCTGAGCTGTTTCTGTAGCCGGGGTCGTCGGCCCCGGCCTGCCGCGAGCGGCAATCGCGGCCATCCGCCATGGACTTGAACTCCCTCCTCGCACGCAAACGCGAACGCTTTGCGCAACTCGAACAGGAGATTGCCGATCCAGCGCTTTTCGAAAACCGAAAACGCGCGAGCGAGATCATGCGCGAGCACGCCACTGCAAAGCAGTTGCTTGCCGTCTCGGACGAACTTGAAACGGCGCGGCGGCACCTCGATGACAGTCGCGAGCTTGCCAGCTCGACCGACTCTGATCTCGCGCAAATGGCTCAGGAAGAGATCCCGCAACTCGAGAGCCGGATAGAGAATCTGGAGCGCGAAATGCAAATCGCGCTTCTGCCGCCGGACGAAAACGAATCGCGTGACGCCATCGTTGAAATCCGCGGCGGGACCGGTGGGAGCGAGGCGGCGATTTTCGCCGCCGACCTGTACCGGATGTACAACCGGTATGCGGAACGCGCTGGATTGAAGGTTGAGGATCTTGAATCAAGCCCGTCCGAACTTGGCGGACTGAAGGAAGTGATCTTCAAGGTTTCCGGCGAAACCGTCTTCCGGAAATTGCGCTTCGAGAGCGGCGTTCATCGTGTCCAGCGCGTTCCGGCGACGGAAGCACAGGGACGCATCCACACGTCGACGGCGACCGTCGCTGTGCTGCCGGAGGCCGAGGAGATCGATCTTGAGCTGAAACCAGAGGACCTGCGGATTGAAGTCTGCCGTGCCGGTGGTCCGGGCGGGCAGGGCGTGAACACCACCGACTCAGCCGTCCAGGTTCTGCACATTCCGACCGGCCGGATCGTCCGCTGCCAGGACGGCCGCAGCCAGCAGAAGAACAAGGAAAAAGCGCTCACCATTATGCGGGCGCGTCTTCTCGAAGACAAGAAACGCGAGGAAGAAGCGAAATACTCAGCCAATCGCAAAAGCCAGATCGGCTCGGGCGGCCGCGAAGAAAAAATCCGGACGTATAATTTCCCGCAGAACCGCATCACCGATCACCGCATCGGCCTCACGCTCTACAATCTCGATCGCGTGATGGAGGGCGACCTCGATGAGCTCATCGCCGCCCTGCAGTCCGCCGATCTCCAGGACCGGCTGAAGGAATCGGCGCTGAGCGCATGACCCTTCTGCAAGTGCTG
This sequence comes from Chthoniobacterales bacterium, assembly GCA_045809925.1. Lineage (GTDB taxonomy): Bacteria > Verrucomicrobiota > Verrucomicrobiia > Chthoniobacterales > UBA10450 > CADDYX01. Next base: position 14,383 of record JBJMWX010000120.1, on the reverse strand, counting down.
CAATCCACGACGGATTATTTCGAGAAGCGCCAGATCGACAACCCGCGACTCAACACGGAGCATTTGCTCGCCCATGTGCTTGGGCGAAAGCGGATCGAGCTGTATTTGGAATTCGAGCGTGAGCTCACCGAGCCGGAGCTGGCGCCACTCAGGGAGCTTGTTCGGCGGCGCGGACAACGCGAGCCGTTACAGCATCTGCTCGGCACGGTCGAGTTTTGCGGCCACACCTTTCTCTGCGATAAACGCGCGCTCGTGCCGCGGCCGGAGACAGAGGAGCTGGTTGAGCTACTGATTTCGAATTTTGCAGACCGGAAACCGGAAAGAATTCTGGATGTCGGCACTGGCAGCGGAGTGATTGCGCTCAGTTTGGCGGCGAATCTTCCCGCAGCGACGGTCGATGCCGTTGACATCTCGGAAGAGGCGCTCGCGCTTGCGCGGGAGAACGCCGAGCGGCTCGGGCTGGCGAATCGTGTTGAGTTTCTCCACGGCGATTTCGCGACGTCCGTCAATGACGTATATGATTTGATCGCGGCGAACCTGCCCTACGTGCCGACGGCGGATCGGGAGAGTCTTTCGCCGGAAGTGCTGCACGATCCCGAGGTCGCGCTCTTTGCAGGCGACAAAGGGGACGAAGCGATCCGGCGCCTTATTGAGACTGCGCCGGCGCATTTGAGGCCTGGGGGGATGGTGGCTTTGGAGTGCGGGATTGGCCAGGTCGAGGCGCTCGCCGCCTTCGCGGAACAGCGGAATTTTCACGACATCGAGGCGCGACGAGATTTCGCCGGTGTGATACGATTCCTCTTCGCCCGTTATGGATAAAATTGTAGTTCATGGCGGCCGGACTCTCTCCGGCACGATCAAGGTCAGCGGCTCGAAGAATTCCGCGCTGCCGATCATTGCCGCGACTCTGCTCACGCGTGAACCGTGCGTGCTTCATCGGGTGCCCGACCTGAGTGACACGAATTACATGCTGCAGATTTTGCGGCATCTCGGCGCGGACGTCGAGCGAGCGAGCGGGACGGTCACAGTTACGGCCGAAAAGGTGGAATCGGTCGCGCCCTATGATGTGGTTCGGAAGATGCGCGCCTCCGTCTGCGTGCTCGGGCCGCTGCTCGCGCGCTGCAAAGAGGCGAGCGTTTCGCTCCCCGGCGGGTGCGTCATCGGCGATCGGCCAATTGACTTGCACCTCAAAGGCTTCGAAGCGCTCGGCGCCGCGATCCGGGTCGAGAACGGCAACGTCCGGGTTTTCGCGCCGAAACTGACCGGCTCAATCATCAATCTTCGCGGCAAGTTCGGCCCGACCGTTCTCGGCACCGACAACGTCATGATGGCAGCCGTGCTGGCCGACGGGGTCACCGTAATCGAAGGCGCGGCGGCTGAACCGGAAGTCGTGGATCTCGCGAATTTTCTGAACAAGATGGGCGCTAAAATCGAAGGCGCCGGCACTCGCCGCATCATCATTGAAGGCGTGAAAGAGCTCCAGGGTGCCGAGCACACCGTTATTCCTGACCGGATTGAAGCTGGAACATTTCTTGTCGCAGCTGCCATGTGTGGCAACGGGGTAACGGTCAAGCGGCTCGAGCGCGATCACGTGCAAGCGGTGACCGACGCGCTGATTGCGTGTGGCTACCAGATTCAGTGGGCGGAAGATTCGATTACGGTTTCACCGAACGGCGCGACCAAGCCACTCGAGATTATGACCGATCCGTATCCCGGTTTCCCCACGGACATGCAGGCGCAGATGTGCGCGCTACTCGCCACCACCGAGGGCATCAGCGTCGTGACGGAGAACGTTTTTCCGCAGCGATACATGCACGTGGCCGAGTTGAAGCGGATGGGCGCGAATGTGCAGCTCGAAGGACCGACCGCCATCATTCACGGCGTCAATCGCCTGTTCGGTGCGCCGGTCATGGCAAGCGATCTGCGTGCCTCCGCCGCTCTTGTCCTCGCCGGATTGAAAGCTGAAGGCCGGACCGAGATCAGCCGCGTTTACCACATTGATCGCGGCTACGAGCACCTCGACGAAAAGCTTATCGAACTCGGCGCCGACATCGAGCGCGTGAAGGCCTCGGCCTGACAAATACAACTCAGGCGGCGAAGGCGCGTAACTGGGCCGTGCTCGTGCACGCGATCGCGTTGATCGGGTTTTTCGTACCGGTAGGCGGCCACATTGTCGGGCCCCTTGTCATCTGGCTGGCCAGGCGCGGCGACTCACCTGAGTTGGACGAGCAGGGGAAAGAATCGGTCAATTTCCAGATCAGCATGCTGATCTACAACGCCGCAGCCGCTCTTTTGTGTCTGATTGTGATCGGCTTCGCGCTCCTCGGCGTCCTGCACATTCTCAACGTCGTTTTCGTGATTATCGCCTCGATTCAGGCAAGCCACGGCAAGGTGTTCCGTTATCCGTTGTCGCTGCGGCTGATGAAGTAGGTGACGATCGCCAGCCAGCTCTAGATCAGCTCGCGCAGCGTTTTCATATTCTCGACGTCCTCGGCCAGGTCTTTGCCCTTCGGCGTCTCGAGCACTTTCGGAATCTTCGCAAACCGCGGGTCGCGCATGATAAAGCGAAACGCTTCCAGCCCAATCTCGCCTTTGCCGATGTGTGCGTGTCGATCGAGCCGCGAGCCACGTTTCGTCTTCGAGTCGTTAAGGTGAATCGCGGCGAGATGCTTCAGGCTCACCACACGATCGAATTCGCGAAATGTTTTCTTCGCTCCATCCAGCGTGGAGAGATTGTAGCCGGCGGCAAAGACGTGCGCGGTATCGAGGCAAACACAGAGCCGCTCCGGCTCACGCACGTTTTGCATGATATAGGCGAGATGCTCGAAGCGGTGGCCGAGACATGAACCCTGGCCCGCGGTTGTTTCGAGCGCGATCCGGGTTTCGACCTGCGGAATAGTCGTGAAGACGGCGTCGATCGAGCCGACAATCTTGTCGAGGCCCGCTTGTTCGCCGGCGCCGAGATGCGCGCCGGGATGCATGACCAGGAACGGCAACTCGAGTTGATCGGCCCGGATGAGCTCCTCGGCCAGCGCGCGCATCGAGTTGGCGTGAAACTGCGGATTAGTGGCCGCGAGATTGATCAGGTAATTGGCGTGGGCGAATGCGGCCGCGACCTGGGCGCGCTGCTTGTGCTCGACAAAGGCGCGGATCTCCGCCTCGGTCATTGGCCGCGCAAACCACTGCATGTTGTTTTTCACGAAAATCTGCATCGCACTGCACTTGATCGAGCACGCCCGCTCAATCGCCATGTGCACGCCACCGCCAATCGACATGTGCGCGCCGAGAAGGATTTCGGATTTCGGATTTTCGGTTTTCGATCGACTGCGGCGCCCCGTGTTTTTCAACGGTCGAGTTGGTCGATCTTGGCGGCCGAGGCTTCTTCGTGTCATTTCGAGCGGGGCGAAGCGTAGTCGAGAAATCTCCCCCGTACGCTGCGCGCACAATCAATGTAGATGTCTCGACTTCGCTCGACATGACAAGTCGCGCGGCGGCAGGCGGCACCCCTAAAAGTGTTTCGGATGCCAGTTTGGCTTGGTGATGCTGCCTTCGCCTTTGTATTCGAACAGATTGTAGACGGGAGTGAGCAAGGCGCCCGGCCCGCCGCCGCTGATCTTCACATCGAAGTCTAGCTTGTCTTCAATGAATCGAATATCGCCGTGACCGACCATTCCAAAAAGCCTCCCCGAGACTTTGAAGTTATCGGTATGAATGACCCCTTCCTTGATACTGAAATCCGCCGTGGCCTGATGTGCCACGCTGTAACCGGCACCGGGAATAATCGCACCCATTATGGTCGAAAGCGGTCCGAAAATCGGAATCGCGAAGACATTGCCTTCACTGACGCGAAGCTTGCCCGTGCCATCAATGCGGTGGCGATCGTCACTGAATCCTTTCCAGTCGAATGTGCCGGCGAGCCGCCCCTGCGCCGTTTTGTAGTCGAAGTAGAGATTAGTCAGGCTGGGAAAGTTCACGCCCTCGACCGCCACGTTGGCGCGATAATGCGGATCACCACTGGTCAATGAAATGTCGACTCCGCCGCGTACGGCGCCGCCGAAGAGGGTCCCGTTAAGGTCGCTGATCTGCAGCCGATCGTTCGTGAAAAGGAGACGGCCCGAGACGCGATCAATCGGGAGCGTCTTGCCGATAAACACATATTCCATGCCTGTCGGCGCATCGACGATGAGCTCGAGGTGATCGCCCGTGCCACCGTGAAACTGCACCCGGCCATTGACCGTGACGTTCGGCACCTGGCGAAATTTGTAAGGGGCCACGTGCTTGTAGAGCTTCGGCTCGACCCACATAATCGCGTCCGTCGGCCGGAGGTTTGTTTTCACGTTCGTGAGTCGAATTTCCGGCACTGAAAAATCGTAGGCGCACGTGCCGGTCCCGACTCCTTCATCGCGGGCGATGCGGAAGTTATCGAAATTCACCGAATGATTGGCGAAGCGCAGCTTTGCACTCGCGTTGTTCATCCAGGCACCCCGAAAACGCGTGCGATCAAACGCGACGTTTCCCTCGCCAGTCCAGCTCGCCGGCGACCTGCTCGAGCCGCGGATCATCAGCTGCAGCTCCGGCGAACGCTGCCACTCCCATTCACCAAGGAACCGCGCCGCTTCTTCGGGAAAGATCTCACGGATGGCGCCGGGATTGACGGTGCTGCGCAGGTTCAAACGAAAATCGCCGGGCGCATCGAGCAGGTCGGCGGCAACCGAACCGCTTTCGTGCCGCAGGAGCACGTTGCGCAACATCGTGCGCGCGCCGTCCCACGCGAAGTCGGTGCTTGCGCTCGCCACCTGCACGCGTTTGCAGGTGAAGTTCGCAGCCGAGACGCGACCGATGACGGATAAACGCGGCGCCGAGTCGCCGCTGCCGATTGTTCCGGAGAGTTCCAGCAGCGGTGGCGAATTGAACGTCGTCCTGGCGAGGGGATTCGGGAACCCGCACGCGGCAAGAAACTCGTTCAACCGCAGGCTGCTCCGCGCCTGGAAATCGCCGCTGCCGGTCTTGCTGTCCCACGCCAACCGCGCTGAGAAAGCGCCGCTCGCATCACTCCATTCGCATTGCGTCACGGCGAGTCTTTGTTCCGCCCATTCCGCCGCCGCTCGCAAATTTCGGATTTCATATTGGCCGCGACGGACGCTCGGCGCAGTTAAAGTCGCCATGCAGCGGGCACTCTCCGGCTTGGAAAGATCCGCTGAGAATTTGATCTGCAGCCAGGGCTCGCCGCCCGCGAAGCTGCACGAACTGATCTCCTTGACGATCCGCTGCAGCAGTTGCATGCGTTGCCGCCATTCCTCCTCCGAAACCGGCGGTCCGGCCTGGTAGTCAGCGCGCCTGATTACCTGGCCGGTTCCCGAAATGCGCACACCGGCGAAAATTCCTTCGACCTCGTTCACGTAGATCTGGTCCGGCGGAAAATAGACGTGCGCGCGAAAATTGGTGATTCGCGCGCGGTCGGGCATTCCGGGATTCGTTCCCAGCGGGATGGTGACGCGCGCGTCGCGCACCTCGAGGGCGTTAACGAACGGCTGGTGATGGAGCAGGGCGGCGTAATTAATATCGACCGCGACCTCGCTGATAACGGCGAGCACGTTGTCGTGGTTCTTGAAATCGAAAACCCGCACGTCCTGCGCGACCAGGCCGCGGAAGGGGTCGAGTGTCAGCCGCTGGATCGCGACTTCGACGCCGCGCTTCCGAAGTTCTTCCACGATGCGGTAGCGCCACTGGCGGCCGAAGCCGCGTTTGCCGACGTAAAAGGCGGTAATCGTAAACAAGAGCAATGCGATCCAGGCGGCGAATCGCAACGCCTTGATTGCTTTACGGCGCGAATGGATCCGCCCGCGATAATGCTGCCGCGCAAGGGACGGCGGCTGCGGCTCGAGAAGCGAAGACGCCATCGGCTCTCATTCCTACGACGTTAACGCGTCACTTCAAGCTCGCCGGCACTCGCGTTTCGTCGCAAGGCGCGCAATCTTTGCCTGCAATGAAGCGAATTCTGCTACCCGCCGTCTGCGGTCTCCTCTTCGCTTTCGCCGGGTCTTCGGCCCTGGCAGCGGCTTTCGCCGGCGCCGCCGTCGTTCCTGGTGGAATCACGCGGGCCGCCGTACCCCTGACACCGCAGGAGCAGTCCTACGCCAGCGAAGGCGGGAACGGCGGCGCCTCCTCGGGCGTTGCTGTGCTCGCCGTGCCCCGGAACTTCGATCCCGCGAAGAGCTGGCCCGTGCTCGTGGTCTTTTCCACCAGCGACGGTCGCAGGCAGGACCGCGAGGATTTGGCCGAGTTCTACATGACGCCGGCCTTGCAGCAGAACTGGGTGCTCATCGCGGGCGATGGACCGCGTCTCCCTCGCCTGGATAATGCTGCCTGGCGCGTTGCTTTCACCCTCGCCGCAATCGACGCGCTCCATCATAGCTTTCCCGGCTCACAGCGATGGCCGATGGCGTGTGCCGGCTTTTCCGGAGGCGCTCGCCGCGCCGCCTTCCTTACGCCGCTCCTCGCTAACTATGGCTGTCACATTACCGGTATGTTTCTCACCGGCATTATCGACGATCAGATCAGCGATGGTTACCGCAAGTTCCAACCTGGGCCGGCCTTCCTGCATACCCCGATCTTCATCAGCAGCGGTCGAGACGATAAGATAGCCATGCTGTCCGAGCAGCAGGAGGTAAAGGCCTCTGCCCAGCGCACCGGCTTTACCAACATACGACAGGAAACATTCCCTGGCCCGCACTCCCTCAAGCTTCAGCACTTCGTCGACGCGCTGCGCTGGTTCGGCCAAGGGCAGACCAGCGGCTGAACTAAGGCAGTCGGCCTTCGTCGAAGTCGATGAAGTCGGGTATCGTGACGATGTCGCCGCGGTCCGAGATTCCCATTTCAGCTTTGCGCCTTTCCAGCAAAGGGGTGACACGGTCGCGCCAACCGAGCTTGGAAACGAATCCGTTCCACACGAACAAATCGCCCTCGTTCAGCCGGCGACCGTTTTCGAAACACCACTCGAGGATTTCCTCGTCAGTTCCACCTTGCCCGACGCGTTCGCGTAATTTGTCGTGCTCTATCCGGAGAAAATTGCAGCACATACCGTCAGCGGCGCGGCGCGCCCCGAAGTTCTCGAGGTAATCCTCGCCAAGCTCACCGCGCGCGTGCAGCCGGATTTTGTCCAGCATGCGCGGGAAGTACATCATACCGCCGGCCACATCTCTCGGCGCCTTCGGAAACGTAGCCATAGGTCGTTCCTAGACCAAACCCTGATCCATCATCGCATTCGCCACCTTGAGGAAGCCGGCAATGTTAGCTCCGTTAACGTAGTTACCCGGGGTGCCGTACTTTTCGGCGGTCCTATAGCAGACCTCATGAATCGTTTTCATGATATTGTATAGGCGGGTATCTACCTCTTCCCGCGTCCACGAGATCCGCATGCTATTCTGGGCCATCTCCAGGCCCGAGGTAGCTACACCACCGGCATTGGCAGCTTTACCCGGCCCAAACAGTATCTTGGCATCTAGGAACTGATTGACCGCGTCGATCGTGCTCGGCATGTTCGCGCCTTCGGAAACGACATAGACGCCGTTGCGCAGCAGGTTGGCGGCGTCCTTGCCGTTGATTTCATTCTGCGTCGCGCTCGGAAACGCGCATTCGGCCTTGTGGTCCCAGAGCGGGTTATGGTCCAGCGTGGAGTCGGTTGCGGTGAAAACAGCTCCTTTGAACTGATCGGCATACTCGGCCATCCGGCCGCGCCGCACATTCTTTAGCTCCATGACAAAGGCGAGCTTCTCGCGTGTGATCCCTGCCTCGTCGTAGATGTAGCCGCTCGAGTCCGACAAGGTGACCGGCTTTGCACCTAACGAGAGTAGCTTCTCGACCGTATACTGCGCGACGTTGCCACTGCCCGAGACAAGCGCGACCTTGCCTTTCAAGCCTTCCTTGCGGGTCTTCAGCATCTCTTCCGCAAAATAGACGGCGCCGTAGCCGGTAGCTTCCGGACGGATAACCGAGCCGCCCCACGTCAGGCCCTTGCCGGTCATTACTCCGCTAAACTCGTTCCTTAGCCGCTTGTACATGCCGAACATGTAGCCGATCTCGCGGGCACCCACTCCGATGTCGCCGGCCGGGACGTCGGTGTTAGGTCCAATGTGCCGGAACAGCTCCGACATGAATGCCTGGCAGAAGCGCATGACTTCGAAGTCGCTTTTGCCTTTCGGATCGAAATCCGCGCCGCCTTTCCCGCCCCCCATCGGCAGAGTGGTAAGGGCATTCTTAAAGACCTGTTCGAAGGCGAGGAACTTCAGGATTCCCAGGTTGACTGAAGGATGAAAGCGCAAGCCACCCTTGTAAGGCCCGATCGCGCTGTTCATCTGAATTCGAAAGCCGCGATTGACGTGGAAGTTTCCGGCGTCATCGCGCCACGGAACCCGAAACATGATTACACGTTCCGGTTCGATAATTCGCTCAATGATCTGCTGCGCGCGAAATTCCGGGTGGCGATCAAGCACGAGCGAGAGCGATTCGACCACCTCCTGCACGGCCTGGTGGAATTCAGGCTCGGCGGGGTTCCTGGCCTTCACGTCGGCCATTAACGGTGAAGTGTAATCTGTCATGGACTGGCCGAACGTATCTCGCATGCGGAGGCAAATGGGAACGAAAATGTTGAAGCGCGCGGCGGAGCGCGCATGATCGTTCCTCGACACCCATGAACCGCGAACGCCGGCCGATTCCCGTCCGCTCAGGACGGACCGAGTTCCTCAAGATCAACGCCGCCCGGCAGGACTGGCGCGACGGTTACCATTGGGTGCTCTCGCTCACCTGGCCGAAATTCTCGCTCTTTCTCCTCAGCGGCTATCTCGGCCTCAACCTCATCTTTGCCGCACTTTACTGCATTGGCGACGGCATCGGCGACATGACGCCGGGGTCATTCCCGCAGGCGTTCTTCTTCAGCGTCGAAACGCTCGCCACCGTCGGTTACGGCCACATGTATCCGGCCACCGTCTACGGCCATATTGTAGTCACCATCGAGATCATGGTCGGCACGGTGTGGCTCGCGGTCATGACCGGTCTCATCTTTGTCCGTTTCTCTCGGCCCACGGCGAAGATCCTTTTCAGTAATTCGGTCGCGATTGGGAACCACAACGGTCGGCCGACCCTTAGCTTACGCGTCGCCAACCTTCGCCACACCAGCATGGTAGATGCGAGATTCAGGGTGACCTTTTCCCACGACGAAAAGCTTCTGGAAGGCGAAGAGATCCGGCGCTTTTACGAGCTGAAGGTGTATCCGGCCCACATGATCCGGTTCCCGGCGGCGCTCACCATTCGGCATACCATCGATGAACAAAGTCCCTTACACGGGGAAACAATCGAGTCGCTCGAACGATCCGATGCCTTCCTGCTCGCCTCGGTCACCTCGATCGAGACGGTCATGGCCGCTTCAGTGCAAAGCCAGCAGGACTACACCCCGGAAGACATCCGCTGGGGTGAACGTTTCGTAGACATCTACGAAGAAAAACCCGACGGCAAACTCCAGGTCGACTACGGCCGGATCCACGACACCGAACCGGTCCCGGTGGTCTAGTCGCGCAGTTGCGTCTGCGCGCATTCGCTAACAGCTGCAGCGGCGGTCTGACCGTCGATTCTCTGGTGATCCGTTACGTTTTGCCCTCGATGAGTTCACTGACCGAAGGAAGGTGCGCGACGGGGCTGACTATTCTCGCCCGGCTCGAATGCGGCGCCGTGTTAAATGCTCGCCGCGTTGACCGGTCGCGCATTACACTCCCGTCATGGCCGAGACACACACAGGAACCTGCTATTGCGGAGCGGTCACGATCGAAGCAAGCGGCGACCCGATCGACATGGGCTACTGCCATTGTGCGAACTGCCGGCGTTACTCCGGTGCGCCGATGAACGCCTTCACCTTGTGGAAAGCTGACGACCTCAAGGTAACGAAAGGCTCAGAGTTGCTCGCCCATTTCCAGAGCAGCGAAATCAGCGACCGCCGCTATTGCACCAAATGCGGCGCCCACGTCATGATCGATCACCCGAAGCTCGGGCTGGTCGACGTCCGCAGCGCGATCCCGGCAACCGTCACCTTCAGGCCGACAGTGCACCTGAATTATGAAGAGACGGTGCTCCCGATGAAGGATGGCCTCCCAAAGCTCCGTGACTTTCCCGGCGCAATCGGCGGCTCCGGTGAGACAATGGCCGAATAGCTATCGCCAGACGCGCAAGACTTCAGCTAGTTCGCGTGCGTTGCGAGTGGCGGCGCCGAGGGTGGTGTTGTCGAAGATGACCCACACGTCGCGCCGGTTCGCGGCGTCTTCCGCCACACGAGCGGCAAGGGCGGCGATGAACTCGGCGGCGTAGGCGGAGTAATACATCTTTGGCGAGCCATGCAGTCGGTAGTAACTCATCCCGCGCCATCCGCCAGGCGCCGCAGCGGACGGCACACGCGCGGGATCAGCCGCGACGCGCGCGACTTCAAACGTCTGCAGCAGGCGCTCCGCTGATTCACCGAACCAGCTTTCATGACGCGGTTCGCAAACGACCGCCAGAGCCGTGCGTGCACGCAGCGCTTCGAAAAACTCCTCGGCTAGAGCAGAATCGAAGATGAGCTTGGGCGGAAGCTGCACGAGAAACGCTCCCAGCCTGTTGCCAAGTACAGCGGTTTCGTCGAGAAACGAAACGAGCAGGTCTGAGCTGTCCTTCAGTCCGCGCGAATGCGTGATCGCCTTCGGCAACTTTGCCGAAAACCGAAAGCTCTCCGGCACAGAGTCACGCCAGCGCGCCCAGGTCGTCGCACGATGGGAGCGGTGAAAAGACGAGTTAATCTCCGCGACCGCGAGGCGGCTCGCGTACCTCTCCAGGTGACTTCCGGCGCCCGGAAAGTGCTCCTGTTCCGCCCGCGGTATGCTCCAGCCTGCGGTTCCGACTAAAATCACGCCGCAAATTCAGCCGAACAGGATTGAGCGCACAAGCAAAACAGCCGAGCCCTTTCGAGCTCGGCTGTTTGCAATTACTGACTTGTAGTCCGGCTTAGTAGTCCATACCGCCCATGCCGCCCATTCCACCCATGCCACCTGGAGGCATGCCACCGCCGGATTTCTCCTTCTCAGGAGCTTCGGTGATGACTGCTTCGGTGGTCAGGAGCAGACCGCTGATGCTCGCGGCGTTTTGTAACGCGCTACGAGTTACTTTGGTTGGATCGACGACGCCGGCTTTCACCAGGTCTTCATACTTCTCCGTCGCAACGTTGTAACCTTCGTTGCCTTTGCGTGCCTTGACTTCCTGGACGATGAGCGCGCCTTCCTGACCCGCGTTATCGGCAAGGGTGCGGAGCGGCTCCTCGATCGCGCGACGCACGATCTGGACGCCGACGGCTTCGTCGCTTTCGAGACCTTTAATGTTATCGAGCGCTTTCTGGGCACGGATGAGTGCCACACCGCCACCGGGGACGATGCCTTCCTCAACCGCAGCGCGAGTAGCGTGCAGCGCGTCCTCGACGCGTGCCTTCTTCTCCTTCATCTCGGTCTCGGTCGCGGCGCCGACGTTGATCACAGCCACGCCACCGGCGAGCTTCGCCAGGCGTTCCTGGAGCTTCTCGCGGTCGTAGTCGCTGGTCGTCTCTTCGATCTGACGACGGATCTGGCTGACGCGGCCCTGGATATCGGCCTGCTTGCCTTCGCCTTCAACAATCGTGGTGTTCTCCTTGTCGATCGTGGCTCTCTTGGTCCGGCCCAGGTCTTCCAGCTTCACGTTCTCGAGCTTGATGCCGAGATCTTCCGTGATGCAACGGCCACCGGTCAGGACGGCAATGTCTTCGAGCATTGCCTTCCGGCGATCGCCGAAGCCCGGCGCCTTCACTGCGCAAACCTGCAACGTGCCGCGGAGCTTGTTCACGACCAGGGTCGCGAGCGCTTCGCCTTCCACGTCTTCCGCGATGATCAGGAGCGGACGGCCAGCCTTGGCCACCTTCTCGAGCAGCGGGAGCATGTCCTTGAGGCTCGAGATCTTCTTCTCGTGGATGAGGATATAAGGATTGTCGAGCACGGCTTCCATCGCTTCCGCGTTCGTGACGAAGTACGGAGAGAGGTAGCCCTTGTCGAACTGCATGCCTTCGACAACGTCGAGGCTGGTCTCAATCGACTTGGCTTCTTCGACCGTGATCGTGCCGTCCTTGCCAACCTTGTCCATGGCGTCGGCGATAATCTCGCCGATCGTCTTGTCCCAGTTAGCGGAAACGGTTGCGACCTGCGCGATCTCAGTGCGGTCGCTGACCTTCTTCGAGATCTTCGCGAGCTCAGCCGTGATGGCTTCCACAGCCTTCATGATGCCACGCTGAAGCGAAGTAGGATTCGCGCCGGCGGTTACGTTGCGGAGGCCTTCCTTGTAGATGGCCTCGGCCAGAACAGTAGCCGTGGTAGTGCCGTCACCAGCGACGTCGGAAGTCTTGGAAGCGACTTCGCGCACGAGCTGGGCGCCCATGTTTTCGTAAGGATCCTCGAGCTCGATCTCCTTCGCCACGGTCACACCGTCCTTGGTGATGGTCGGGCTGCCGAATTTCTTGTCCAGGATCACGTTGCGGCCGCTCGGTCCGAGCGTCGCTTTCACGGCGCGCGAGAGTTTCTCCACGCCGCGGAGAAGCGCGTGCCGCGCGTTCTCGTCAAATTGTAATTGTTTAGCTGCCATATGTTTTAATTCTTAGTCTCTGGTTGAGAGTTGAGGGTGGGCTTAACCAATGATGCCGAGGATGTCGTCCTCGCGCATGATCAGATAGGTATCGCCGTCGATTTTGATTTCAGTGCCGCCATACTTGCTGATGAGCACCTTGTTACCTTCCTTGACGGTGAAATCGACCTTCTTGCCATTGTCATCGATTTTTCCCGTGCCGAGAGCGATGACTTTGCCCTCCTGCGGTTTCTCCTTGGCGGTATCAGGGATGATGATCCCGCCTTTTTTAACTTCCTGCTCCTCGAGCGGCTGCACGAGCACCCGGTCTCCGAGAGGTTTCACGTTAACTGTTGCCATAGTTGCTTCTGTTCTCCTTCTTTAGTTAGGGTTGGTTGCCGGCGGGTAACTCAAGGAGTTGAAGGAGCTACTCGCCGGCAAATTGGTTATTTTTTCTTGTCTTCGTCGACCACTTCAAATTCGGCGTCGACTACGTCGCCGTCGCCGCCGCGGCCCGAGCCGGACTGGCGACTACCTGCGCCTGATTCGGCGCCAGAGCGGGAATCTGCCTCAGGTCCGCCTGGTTGTCCAGCGGCGCCCGGCTGCGGGCCGGCCTGTGCGGAAGCCTGTTTGTAGAGGTCGGCGCTGATTTCCTGGAACTTGTTCTGCAGGTCGTCGTAAGTGCGCTTCATCGCATCGACGTCATTGCGTTCGATCGCCTCGCGAACGGCTTTGATCGCGTCCTCGACCTGCTGCTTCTTGTCACCAGGGATCTTGTCGCCAAGATCCTTCAGCTGCTTCTCGCTCTGGTAAGCCAGGTTGTCGGCGTTGTTCTTGATCTCGATCGCTTCCTTCGCCTTTTTGTCTTCATCGGCGTGGAGCTCGGCTTCTTTCTGCATCTTCTCCACTTCTTCCTTGCTCAAGCCCGAGCTGCCGGTGATGGAGATCTTCTGCTCCTTGCCGGTGCCAAGGTCCTTGGCAGAGACATGCAGGATGCCGTTCGCATCAATGTCGAAGGTAACTTCGATCTGAGGCACGCCACGGGGGGCCGGCGGGATGCCGTCGAGGTGGAAGGTGCCGAGATTCTTGTTGTCACGGCTAAGCGGGCGTTCGCCTTGCAAGACCTTGATCTCCACACCCGGCTGGTTGTCGCTGTAGGTCGAGAAGATCTGCGACTTCCGTGTTGGGATGGTGGTGTTGCGCGGAATCATTGGCGTCGCTACGCCACCGGCGGTCTCGATCGCGAGGGTTAACGGAGTGACGTCGAGGAGCAGCACGTCTTTGACGTCGCCCTTCAGCACGCCACCTTGAATTCCGGCGCCAATCGCCACGACTTCATCCGGGTTAACGCCTTTGTGCGGCTCTTTACCGATCAAGCTTCGCGCCGTCTCGATGACCTTCGGCATGCGGGTCATGCCGCCGACGAGCACCAGCTCGTTGATTTCGTTGGTCGAGAGCTTCGCGTCGTTGAGACAATCCTTCACCGGCTTGATCGTCCGCTGGAACAAATCGTCGGTGAGCTGCTCGAGTTTCGAGCGAGTCAGCTTCTTTTGAATGTGCTTCGGACCGCTCGCGTCCGCGGTGACGAACGGCAGATTGATTTCATATTCCTGAGTCGAAGAGAGGGCGATCTTCGCCTTCTCAGCTTCTTCTTTGATGCGCTGAACTGCGTCCGGCTGCTTGGTTAGATCAATGCCGCTGTCTTTCTTAAACTCCGCGATGATCCAAT
>JBJMWX010000119.1:0-9260 GCA_045809925.1 Chthoniobacterales bacterium | reverse complement strand
TTTGCCAACCAACCGCACGATCCGCTCATAGTTTTCGAGGAACTCATGCGTGTCATCGATGATCTTCTTGCCGTCGTACTTTTCGAACAAGCGCGCGTACTCTTTTTGCTCGGCCGGTTCAAGCTTCTCTCGCACGTTGCTTTGTTCGCCAATAAAAATCAGCTGCCGCGCAGCGGTGTGGTCCTCGTTCTTCAGGAAATAATGCATCCCGAGCCGGAAGTTGTTGAGATTGAACTCGGGAAAGTTGTCGCGATTGACGGTGTACGGATAAAAGTCGTACTCATCGAGCCGGCGTCCGAAGCGTTTCCGTTCCCGATATTTTCCCCACAGATACCCGGCGCCGAGCAGGATGGCCGACGCGATAACGGAGGCGAGAACGTTGATCCAGATCTCTCCGCCGAGCGCTTGCATATCCGAACGAATAACAAACCGCGTCGCATGCTTGCGAGCGCGTTGTTGAAGCCGAGCTACAGTCTGCCCGTGAGATTAAGGAGGTCGATGTTTTCGACCACCACCCCTGCCGGGCGGGAAAGGGCATAAGCAACGGCGTCACCGATCTCGGCCGGTAGCAGCATTTTGTCCCGTGGCCATTGGCCTTCGACAGCATCCCAGATGTCAGTATTGGTCGCGGCGGGATAGACGTTGATCACCCGCACCCCGCGGGGGCGCAGCTCTTCGCGGAGTGATTGCGAGAAACCTTCGAGGGCGAACTTGCTCATGCAGTAGCCGCTCCAGCCGGGAAATCCTGTCCGGGCCGCGATCGAGAGGATGTTCACGATACTCGCGCCTGCGCGCATTTGAGCGGCGGCCTTTTGGGTGAGGAGGAACGGTGCGGTGACGTTAACTGCGATCAGCTTCTGCCATTCCTCAGTTGTGATGGCATCGAAGGGCTTGACGAGCGCGATCCCGGCGTTGTTGACCAGTGCATCAAGCGGCTCCGCACCGACCTGGTCGAGCATGGCCCCGATCTGCCCTTGATCTGAAAGGTCATAGCGCAGCGGCACTGCGTCGGCATTGCTCTCTTCGCACATTTTACAGGTGCGGGCGAGGGCCTGCTCGTTGCGGCCATGGAGCAACAGCGTCGTCTCTGCGCCGGCCAGCTTCATCGCAATGGCGCGGCCGATTCCCCTACTCGCGCCGGTGATGAGATACCGCTTCAAGGCGCGATGCGGCGAAGCGTAAACCGATTATTAGCTGTTTCCCAAAGCCGGAGACGCTGCAAGCGATCACCGAGTCCCTGATTCACGGTTGGCCAGAGCGCCGCCACGATGTTCTCGCCCGTCGAAGGTCGCCCCCGGAATTCTTCGAGCTGATGATCGAGGTGCTTGTCGCGCCAGGGGCGGACCGCCTCGGCGATCGCAGAGCGCATCGGCAGGAAGTTCACGCCGGCACCGGTCCGCTCGTCGTAATCAGCGGCAATAGTCGCTTCGGTGATGTAGTAGTGGCCGTGCCCCCGCGGATTGTTGCACTTGCCGAATAACTCGGCGTTCTCCTCCTTTGAAAACTCGGCGACATGGAGGCGATGCGCAGCGCCAAAGCTCTCTCGCATTCCGACCAGCATTTCGTCGTTGCGCCACGCCTCGACGAAAAAGTCGTCGCGTTCGTGCAAGCGAAGGCGCGTCACTGTAGAACAGTCCCGTGTCTGTTGCAGAATGAGACGCGCGATTGACTCGGTCGTGACCGGCTGATTGCGCAAGGCCGGCACATCCTTATTCAGATGTTTGTGATCCAAGGCGAGGCGGAGCTGCTCGACGAGCTGATACATATCACCGCGCTCGCTCTCGGCATCCACACTCAAACGCGCACGATAGTTGTGCCCGTGGTCGTTCACCGATGACCCGAAAAGGTCTTTATTTTCGGCCTCGCTCAAATGCGGTGAGACTGTGCGCCGGGCAGCGGAAAACTCGAACCAGTAGTTCGCGTCCACTCCGCCATTGGCATAAGCGGTCGCGCTTCGCATCCGGGACTCCCGGATGTGAACGGCAGTCAGTTGCGCGCGATCGTCGGAAAAGAGGGGGCCGACCTCTTTCAACAGCTGCAGCGCGACGTTCTCCGGTGTCGGGACAACGTCGCGGAAGGCGGGATTATCTTCGTTGAGGAAACGATGGTCGTAGCCGTGGTTGATCACCTCACCTGCCCGGCGCTTGATTTCGCTGATGTTGATCAACATTCCGGTGACCGGGTCCGGCTGGCCGCGGAAAATGAAATAGCCTACGTAGTTGCGCCCGCTGCCATATGGCGCGGCGCTTTCTTCACCAAAGCGACGGCGATTTTCTTCCGCTGAAAGCTCAGGCAGAAAGAGCCGGCGCGAAGCCGAAAACTCCACCCGTTTGCTAACCGTCAGGAGCATGACGGCGGGAACCTACTTGAGCAGCGCGAGGAACTCGGAGCGCGTGCGCGCGTCTTCCTTGAAAGAGCCGAGCAGGCAGGAGGTGGTCATAACCGAGTTCTGCTTTTCCACTCCGCGCATCATCATGCAGAGGTGTTTGGCCTCGATAACCACTCCGACACCACGGGGATGAAGCGTCTGCATGAGCGCGTCCGCGATCTGCATGGAAAGGTTTTCCTGGATCTGCAGCCGGCGCGCGAACATGTCCACCAGACGCGCCACCTTGGAAAGCCCGATCACCTTTCCATTCGGTATGTAGGCAACATGCGCCTTGCCGATGAACGGCAGCAGATGATGTTCACACATCGAGTAAAGCTCGATGTCTTTGACGAGAACAATCTCGCTCGCTTCCGATTCAAAAATCGCGTTGTTGACCAGGTCCCCGAGCCTCTGGCGATAGCCCGCCGTCAAAAACTCGAAGGCACGCGCTGCACGCGCCGGAGTTTTTAGTAAACCTTCGCGCTCGGGATCTTCGCCAATCGCCTCCAGCAAAGCGAGGAACGATTGCTCCATGCTCGCGACTCGGGCCGCGCCGCAGGTCGGAATCTGCCGGATGCGCCGTTCCGCTGCCTGCAGCTCAGTCTCGCCGTTGCCTGAGGAAGCCATCTCAGTCGAGCCAGCTTTGCGGGTACTTCTCGTCGTCGAGCGCCACCGCCTGCTCCGTCAGCTCGAGCGTGTGCTCGGTGTCGAACATGACCGCCAGTTCCTCTGTCCGCGTCGCCTCTTTGCTGGCCATAATCGTGCCCGGGTGCGGGCCGTGAGGGATGCCGCGCGGATGGAGCGTGATCGATCCCGCTTCAATGCCGCGGCGCGAGCCGAAATTCCCGCGCACGTAGAAGAGAACCTCATCCGCCTCTACGTTGTCGTGTACCCACGGGATCTTGACCGCCTCCGGATGATAATCCAGCATCCGCGGCGCGAACGTGCAGACGACGTAGCCGCGTATCTCAAAGGTCTGATGAATCGGCGGCGGCTGATGAACGGTGCCAGTGATCGGCTCGAAATCCTGAGCGTTAAAGGTAAAGGGATAGACGTAGCCGTCCCAGCCGACGACATCGAAGGGATGGTTCGCCATGACCAGCCGTGTCCAGCGCGGCCCGTCCTTGACGAGAATTTCGGTGTCCGCCTCCTTGTCGACCACAAGCAGTTCACCCGGAGCATGGAAGTCGCGCTCCGAATAAGGCGATCCCATTCGAATTTGCCCTTCGTGATTGAGGTAACGGCGCGGAATCCGAACGGGACCGTTTGACTCGAGAATGAGGTAGTCTTCTTCTTCTACCTTGTCGGGAACGAGGCGGTAAGTGATGCCGCGCGGAATAACAATGTAATCTTCCGGCCTGTAACGCAGCTTGCCAAAGGCCGACTCAAGAGTGCCGCCTCCTTTGAAAACAAATATGATCTCGTCGGCGCCGCCATTTTTGTAGTATTCAAATTCGCCGTAGGTCTTCGCCGGTTTATGACGGTAGGCGATCATGTCCTGGTTGAAGAGCATCGGGATACGGCCGGTATAAAGGTCGCCCTGTCGCGGGACATGCGCCGACCTGAGGTGATGGTGCCGGAGCGGAGCGTCGGTCACTTTCTTCAGCTCCTCGCACTTGATCAGCTTAATATCGCGAACGCGGGTAGGCGGCCGGAGATGGTACATGATCGAATAGGCTTCGTTGAAACCCTCCGTCGTGACGACGTGCTCGTAGTAGATGCCTTCGTTCTTGTAGCCGGGCCCGGCACCGTTACGACGGAACCAGATGTGATGCTTGCGTGGCAGCTCGCCGAGTTGTGCGTAATGAGGCATAACCTAGTCCCCTACAGATTGCCGCGAGCATCCTGCTCACGTTCGATCGCTTCGAAAAGAGCCTTGAAGTTACCTTTGCCAAAGCTCTTCGCTCCTTTTCGCTGAATAATCTCATAGAACAGCGTCGGCCTGTCCTCCACCGGCTTGGTGAAGATTTGCAACAGGTAACCTTCGTCATCCCGATCAACCAGAATGCCGAGGCGCTTGAGTGAGTTCAGCTCTTCGTCAATATGCCCGACGCGTTCGATTAAAGTGTCGTAGTAACTTGTAGGGACCTGGAGGAAGTCTACTCCGCGACTTTGCAGATCCGTGACCGTTTCGATGATGTTGTTCGTGGCCATGGCAACGTGCTGGACGCCTTCGCCATTGTAAAACTCGAGGTACTCTTCGACCTGCGACTTCTTCTTGCCCTCGGCCGGCTCATTAATCGGGAACTTAACAAAACCGTTTCCATTACTCATCACCTTGCTCATCAAAGCTGAGTACTCGGTCGAGATATCGTTGTCGTCGAAGGTAAGGATGTTACGGAAGCCCATGACATCTTCGTAAAATTGAACCCACGGATTCATCTGGTTCCAGCCGACGTTCCCGACGCAATGGTCGACGTAGAGCAGGCCGCTCTCGGGCGGATTGTAGTTTGACTCCCACTTGCGGAAACCCGGCATGAACGCGCCGCCATAGTTCTTCCGCTCGACGAAAAGGTGGACCGTATCGCCGTAGGTATGGATGCCGCTTAGGACGACCTCGCCGCCATCGTCCTTCAGTCTGCTGGGCTCAAGATAACTTTTCGCGCCGCGCTTGGTCGTTTCCTCCCACGCCGAGCTGGCATCCGGCACCCGTAATGCGAGCGCCTTCACGCCGTCGCCATGTTTGTAGATGTGATCGGCAAGCTCGTTGTCCGGCCGAAGCGGGGTGGTGAGAAGAAGCGTCAGCTTGTTCTGGCGCACCGCATAGCTGACGCGATCACGCACGCCCGTTTCAGGTCCCGAATAGGCGAGGCTCTGGAATCCGAAGGCGGTCTTGTAATAATGCGCTGCCTGTTTGGCATTGCCGACATAAAATTCGACGTAATCGGTCCCTTCGAGCGGCAGAAAATCCGCTTGCGGTTGCGGTGCTTTTTTCGTCTCCGGGGCTTCGAGTGTCGTGGTTGTCATAAGCTTGTCCTTGAACTGCCAAGCGGCCCGACGGCGCGCAGCGCTCGGTCTTTTCCCAATATAAGTTCGCCACCACCCGGTCGCAAGGACGCGCCGCTACTTTGGGGCGAGCGAACCGACAATCCGTTCGAAACGCGGATCCCCCCGCAACGGGTCCCATATTGGATGTAGCTTGAGCAAACCGTAGCTGGTCAGGAAAGCTGCGCCGGGCTTGGGAAGAACACGCTCCAGCTGGCCCACGGCGACGTCCTTGTCACCCGTCCACGCTGCGATCACGGCAAAATACGCCTGCATTCGCTGACTGTTGATGGAGTCGTTGCTTTCCGGCAACAAATCCACGGCACGCTGCGCTTCCTGCAGCGCCGCTTCACGATTGCCGAGAGCGGCATCGATGAACCCGAGGAGACAGACTGCCGGCGCGTAGCCCTGCTGCTTGTTAACGGCGGCCTGCTGTTCGGCACGAGCCGTCGTAAATGCGCTGCGGGCGCGCGCTTCGTCGCCCATGGCCCGCGCGAGCAGCCCTTCTGGCAAGCGGCCCCGGATGACAATGACGCCGTCTACCCAGAGAGGATTTTCACCCAGACTACGCACCACCTGGTCCGCCGCAGACCAGTCCCGCTCGACCATTGCGCACAAGTAGGCCGAATCGGCTGTGTCGGCGAGCAGATCGGCGTGCGCGGATCGCACGTTTTCCAGCGCGTCGTGCAACGGCTTCGGATTGGCTTTCCATTCAAGATCCACCTGCGCGCGTTCGCACCGCATGGCGGCGTCCTCCGGCACAATGCTCAAGGCGCGATCGAGCACTGCGCCACGGTTCCCGTAGCGGCGCAGAAAGCCATAGCTGAGCGCTATCTGCGTCAGGGTATAAGTGTTGCGCGGGTCAAGTTGCACCGCGTGCTCCAGGTTTGCGAGCCCCTCCTCCTGCTCGCCCCGACGCCGCAGTATGTAGCCTGTGAGCTCATAGATCCGCGGATCATTCACCAGGGTTTGCCGCGCCCGTTTCAGCTCTCCCATGGCGTTTCCGTAATCACGCGGGCCGTAGTACAAATGCCAGGCGCGGGTAAGGTGAGTCTCTCCGGAATCGGGCCGCAGCGCCTCGGCGCGGGAAAGCGCGGACGCGGCCGCCTGCAATCGTGCGGGCGTGTGGTCGTAGCCGAGGGCGTAAAGCGAATCATGAGCCAGGACGAGCTGGCAATAGGCGGCATGAAATGACGGGTCCCGCGTCACAGCCTGATCGAGCAACGCGATGGCTTCGCGATAATTCTTCTCCAACGACGCGCTGAAGCCGGAAATCAACACCAGCGTCTTGGCGCGGCTGTATTCGTCAAACGCCACGATGTCGCCGGTTGGGGGCTGCTGAATAGCGGCTTTTTCGTCGGGCGACAGTTTAGCGCTGAGTTGAGTGGCGACCGTCTGTGCGACTTCGCTTTGGATGGCGAACACGTCCGAGAGGTCGCGATCGTAGGTTTGCGCCCACAAGTGGGTGTCGCTCCGCGCGTCGATCAGCTGCACATTGACGCGCACCCGCTTGTCCGCCCGCTGGACGCTGCCTTCGACGACGTGCGCGACTCCAAGCTCGTCCGCGATCTTGCGCAGGTTGCGCGCCGCTCCCGTCTTGTACTGCATGACGGATGTCCGACTGATGACCTTGAGGTCGGCAACTTTCGCGAGGTCGGTCAGGATTTCGTCCTGAACACCGTCGGCGAAAAACGCGTTCTCCGGGTCGCGGCTTCGATTCTCGAACGGCAACACGGCGATCGACTTCTCGGCGACTGCGCCGCTCGCGCGCGAGCTTGTGGAGATCGTGCGTTCGACATAATGCCAGAGGGAAATTGCGACCACGCCAACAAGGAGAACGACCCCGCCTAGCTCGAGCGCGAGCAGCAGGCGGCGCGGCCCAGCCAGTTGCGGCGTAGCGGCGCCGGTGCGTCGAATGCCTTTCGGTGTGATATCGAAGGCCCAGGCGAGCGCAATGGCGGCGGGAAAACCGAGCACGATCGATACAATCAAGACTTTCATCGCCCAGGTCGGCAGCTCGAACGCGGGAAAAACAATCGAGGCCGCCTGCACCAGCAGCCACGCGACCACCGCATAAGCGGCGGCGACGCGGTAGACGTGGCGACGTTTCAGCTCGGCGAGGATCTCGTTCACAGCCGGCGCGTTGATTGCGCGCGCGCCGAACAGGTGAATACGGAATCCCTCCTGCGGTGTCGAGAGCGCGCGATTAGTTGCTAACTGCGACCGCCGTCTCCCGGATCAACTCCCAGGATCGGCGGACGTTCGCCTCAGTCGTCAAAATGTTTCCGAGGCCAAGCCGAATGACGCTGCGCCCGCGCAGCTTCGTTTGCATGAAGTACGTCCTGCCGGTCGCGTTCACGTTCTCGACGATTTGCTGATTGATCGCGTCGAGGTCAGCGTCAGCGCCGACGAAACGAAAGCAGACGACACCCATCACCGTCGGGGCCGACAATTCGAACCGTTGATCGGTTTCCACCCAAGAGGTGAAGAGGTGTGCGAGCCGGAGGTGATCGCGAATTCGTGCGGCCAGGCCTTCGCGGCCAAATGTGCGCCAAACCATCCAGGCTTTCAGGGCGCGGAAACGCCGCCCGAGCTGCACGCCATAATCCATGTAATTAATTTCTGCATCGTCCGCATCTCCGCGCAGGTATTCAGGGACAAGGGTGAAGACGCGACGCAACCGGCTAATGTCGCGGACGTAGAGGGCGCTGAAATCGAACGGCACAAAAAGCATTTTGTGCGGGTTGATCACGATCGAATCTGCCAGATCAAACCCATCGAGGATCCACTGCATTTCCGGCACGACGCAGAGTCCGCCTCCGTAGGCCGCATCGACGTGCAGCCAAAGGCCATGCCGCCGGCAAAGCGCCGCAATTTCCCGCACTGGATCGACACTCGCGGTCGACGTGGTGCCGACCGTCGCGACGACCGCGAGCGGCTTTAAGCCCGCGCCCTGATCCGCTTCGATCGCGGCCTGCAGCGCCGCGAGGTCGATGCGAAACGAGTCATCACTCGAAATACGGACAACGTTTTGCTCGCCCAGCCCTAGGGCGATTGCGGCTTTATCGATTGAACTGTGCGCCTGGTCCGATGTGTAGACGCGCAAGACCGCAACATCATTCCGCCCGGAAAGCCCGCGTTCCCGAACCTGCGTAGCGGCTTCTTCTCGCGCGGCCGCGAGCGCATGCATGCTGCCGATGGAGGCCGTGTCGTAGACAACCCCGCTAAACTCGTCGGGCAGTTGTAACCATTGCCGCAGCCAGTCGAGTACGACGGTTTCAAGCTCCGTTGCGGCTGGCGAAGTGCGCCACGTCATGGCGTTCACATTCAGCGCGGCTACGAAGAGCTCGGCGAGAATGCCCGGCGCGGTCGTCGTTGCACCGAAGTAGCCCATAAAATCGGGATGCGCCCAATGCGTGATACCAGGCAGAACGATACGATCTACGTCGGCGATGATTTGTTGGAGGGGCTCGCCGCCTTCCGGTGCGGCGGCTGGCAATTGCGCCCGAATCGCACCCGGCGGTTCACTCGGTGTGATGCGATACGTTGCGATGTTCTCGCGGTAATCGGCAATCCAGTCGGCGACCTGGTGCAGATATTTGCGCAGTTCCGTCGCCGCAATATCACCTAGTTTGTCGCTCATTTCGCGGACCGGACGGCGTCCGATGCGGCGCGACGCCCCGCGAACCAGTCGCGTCCGACGCCCTTGCTTAGCACTCGGCCCCCGAAAGGATAACCGCCGCGCGCGAAGTACCAATACAACGCGCAATAGGTGCTGATCGACCGCTCGATCACCCAGAGAGGCGCGAAGAAGCAGGTCGAGATTGCAAAGAACCTCGCGGCTTTTCCGCGTAGACGACCAACGGCGGCCATCAGGACAGGGATGAGCAGTAGCGGCATAAAGACG
>JBJMWX010000118.1:0-12914 GCA_045809925.1 Chthoniobacterales bacterium | reverse complement strand
CTCGTGCCTGGGGAAGGCTACAAGGAAATCTATCGGGCGAACACACGGCCGGTATTCGGCTACGACCAGCCGCCTCCGGGCCATGTCGATTCATTCCTCTTCAGCGGCCTCGTCACGGTGACGCTGACGTACTGATGGAGAGCGCGAGATGATACTGTCGCCGTCATTGGGAGTTGAGCGTTGGGCGTTGAGGGTTGGGCGTTGCCTCTTCTGCCTGTTTGTCCTCTTCACCGGCCGGGCTTTTCCTCAGGAGGGCTATGGCCCACCCGCCGCGATTCCGCCGAGCGAATCCGCTACGCGAGCCGCGGGTCGGCCGAAACAGAACTGGATCGATCAGTCACAGGCAGCCGCCGACGCAAAGAGTGCCGGCTGCCTCGAGTGTCACCAAGGCGTCGAGCCGATGCACAGGGCCGAACAAAATGTTGTGCTCGGCTGCACCGACTGCCACGGCGGGAATCCTGCTCGTCACCTCACCAAAGAGCAGGCGCACATCCTGCCGCGGAACCCGCAGTTCTGGAAAACATCGGCTAATCCGCCGAACTCGAATGTCTGGCTGAACCACGAGTCGCGCGAGTTCATCAAATTTATGAACCCGGGCGATCTGCGCGTCGCACAGGAAACATGCGGACTCTGTCACGGCGAAATCGTGCGCAACACGAGTCACAGCATGATGCGCACCGGCCCGATGTTGTGGGGCGCGGCCCTTTATAACAACAGCGGCTTCTACCTGAAGAATTATGTCTTTGGCCAGGCTTATGGTCCGGACGGTGCGCCGCTCCGGCTCGATAATTACACGCCCGTTAGTCACGAGGACACGATGCGACACGGCATCCTGCCGCTTCTTGAGCCACTACCGCGGTTCAATCTTAGTCAGCCGGGCAACATTCTGCGCATTTTCGAAAAAGGCGGCCGCGTGCCGCTGGGCCTCGGCGTCCCCACCCTCGAAGAGCCGCCCGGTAAACCGGAACGGAGACTTTCTCAACGCGGCCTCGGCACCTTGAACCGCACCGACCCGGTGTTCTTGGGCCTCCAGAAAACTCGACTGCACGATCCGCTGCTCGATTTTCTCGGGAGCAACGATCATCCGGGCGATTACCGCTCGAGCGGCTGCTCCGCCTGTCACGTCGTTTACGCGAACGACCGCTCGCCGAGCAACTCCGGCTGGTGGTCGAAGTACGGCAACCAGGGACTGAGTTTCACGGGCGACAAAACGATCCCGAAGAACGAGAAGGGTCACCCCGTCGTTCACCAGTTTACGCGATCAATTCCGTCGAGCCTCTGCATGAACTGCCACATGCATCAGGGCAACCTGTTTGTGAATCCGTTCGAAGGCTACACCTGGTGGGACCAGGAGACCGACGGAGAGCTGATGTACCCGAAACAGCAGCATAATCCGACCGAGGACGAACTCGTGATCAAGACCCAGGAAAATCCTGAGGCGGCGGCAGCGCGGGGACTGTGGGGCGACAAGGCGTTTGTCGAGAAGGTCTCCGAGTTAAATCCGCAGCTCAAGCACACGCAGTTCGCCGATTACCATGGCCACGGCTGGGTGTTCCGCGCCGCATTCAAGCACGACCGCAAGGGCAACCTGCTCGACCTGCGCGACAACATCATTCCCCACGACGATCCGCAGAAGTTTAAGAAAGCAGTGCATTTGAACGACGTTCACCTCGCGCATGGGATGCAATGCGGCGATTGCCATTTCGACAAGGACGTCCACGGCAACGGCATGCTCTACGGCGAGCCGCGCAATGCGACCACGATTAACTGTGTTGATTGCCACGGCACAATCTTTGCCCGGCCAACACTGATTACGACGGGCAATGGCGGCCAGGTCGACTTGCTGCGCACGAGCAACACGCCGTTCGGCCCACGTTTTATGTGGGAAGGCAATGCGCTCTGGCAGCAATCGTCGATGTCGCCGGACATGCGATGGGAAGTACCGCAAACAATGGACACGATTAATCCCGCGTCCTCGCACTACAACCCGAAGAGCGCCTATGCCAAGACACTGCATCGCGACGGCACAACATGGGGCGTCGGATCAGTCCCTGCAGTCCCGGCCACCGGTCGCGGTGAGGCAAGAGGTGACACTGCCGAAACCGGAGTGAGCGAGGGAGGCTACCGTGCGACGTCCCCTGCCGGAGTGAAGACGACGAGCGACGGACGTCCTCTGCCGATGCCTGACGATCCCGGCTACGGCAACGATACGGCTTACCGCGAACGCCGAGTCAAACTTGCCCACGATAACAGCGCGATGGATTGCCAGATCTGCCACACGAGCTGGGCGACGAGTTGTTTCGGTTGTCATCTCCCCATGAAGGCAAACCAGCGCGTGCCGCTGAACAAGTACGAGGGCGTCACGGACCGCAATTATACGACTTACAATCCGCAGGTCGTGCGGGATGACGTCTTCCAGCTCGGGATTGACGGCACTGTGAAAAAACACCGACTGGCGGTGCTGCGTTCCTCCAGCGCGGTGGTCGTCTCCTCGCAGAACCAAAATCGCGAGTGGGTCTATTCCCAGCAGCAGACATTCTCTGCGGAGGGCTACAGCGGCCAGGCTTATAATCCGCACTTCCCGCACACCACCTCGAGCGTCGGCACGACCAAGAATTGCACCGACTGCCATCTCTCGGCCTACAATGACAACAACGCCTGGATGGCGTCGCTGCTCGGCTTTGGCACCGGCACCGTCAACTTCTTCGGCCGTTATTCCTATGTTGGCAGCGGCCCGGAAGGATTCCACGCCGTCGTCTGGACTGAGGCTGACGAACCCCAGGCGGCGATCGGGAGCCACCTGCACAAGATCGCGTATCCCGACAACTACCGAAAACATCTCGAAAAAGGTTCGGTGCTGACGGAGGGCTACGAGCACAGCGGCAGGGACATCCAGGACATCGTGCTGCGCGGGGAGTATCTTTATACCGCGAATGGCCCCGGTGGTTTCGAGGTATTCGACATCGCCAACATTGATCAGAAAGGATTCAGCGAACGCATTGTCAGTGCGCCAGTTTCACCGCTCAGTCAGCGGACGCGGATTCACACGAAATACGCGACGAGCGTCGCGCTCCCGAGCACGCTCGCGCTCGATCCACTCCGTGTTCACAACCTGGACAATGAGGAACAGCCGATTGGCTTGTTCTACGGCTTCGTCTACGTCTCCGATCGTGAGGAAGGTCTCGTTAATGTCCTGGTCGGCACGCTGGTTGACGGCGACCCCAACAACAACTTCCTCAAGGAAAGCGAAACGGTCCGATTCAATCCGAACGGCGTGCTGACTGGCGCCTCGTTCGTTACGGCAGCGGGCGAACGCCTCTACATGTGCACTCCGCGCGGGATCTACGTGATCGATGTTCACGACCCGCTGCATCCCCAGATCATCGGGGAATACACGGGCAAGTTTTTGCGCAATCCACACTGCGCCGCGGTCCAGTTCCGGTATCTTTTCGTCACCGACGATGACGGTCTCAAGGTCCTGAACATCGACGACCCGGCTCATCCGCGGCCCATCGAAAAGGCCGTCGTCGCGTTGCGCGAACCGCATCGGCTCTACGTCGCGCGCACTTACGCTTACGTCGCGAATGGCAGCGAAGGCATCGCTATTATCAATGTCGAAAATCCTGAGCGCCCGCGGCTCGACCAGATGTTCAACGGCGGTGGCGTGATAAACGACAGCCGGGCAGTGCAGATCGGCAGCGTGAACGCTTCGCAGTTTGCGCTTGTCGCCGATGGGCGAAACGGGTTCCGCGTCATCCAATTGATCTCGCCGGATACTGTGCCGGGCGCGCAAGGGTTCAGCCCGCGACCAAACCCACAGCTGATTGCGACGTATCCGATGAAAGGCGAAGCCATCTGCGTTTCACGCGGACTGGAACGCGACCGGGTGGTCGACGAAACCGGGGGACAAACGGTCGTGTTCGGCCGCCGCGGTTCGCGACCATTTCACCTCGATGAGATGGAGCGTTTCTACCGCCACACCGATTTCGGCGATGCCAAGGAGGGCCCGGCACGCGCGGGAAACATCTACCGGGTCGAAGACGTGATGGTCCGCGACGGGATCCTGATGAGCCGCGCAGGCGCAAAGCTTTCACCCGCTGCCCAGCCGGTTGTGCCAAGACGGCCCGGCAACGAGCCGGAAGTCGAATCGACGCCGATCGAGCCGCCGGAACTGCCGCCAAAGTAACCGCCCGCCTTTGCCGCGGGCTCCGTCGCGACGCAGCCGGGACCGCCAGGAAATTCCGACAGGCGCAGGGCACAGAATTTGCGGCAGAAGCGGAGGTAGCCCACTTCGCGCGCGATGCCTGCTGTACACCCAAATAGTTCGTTTCTCTTTCCCGACAACCCCCGCAAGTGGGACGGCTGGAGCAAGTACCGCTCAGATAATCTCTACGAGCGGCTTTGCCTCGATCCGCGGAGCAATCCAAACGACGAGCAAATCCAACTACATTGCAGCGGGCTACTCCAATGGTGGAAGCATAAGCTCCCACTGAAAAATCAACCAAGTAATCCGCTCGCCCAGCTACTGGGACGCGGCATCGACGAAGCGTCACGCTACCTGATAGAAGCGCGTATCCAGCTACTGGATCCCGAGCGGCGGCGCGCGCTCGATGAAGAGCTCGCAGCCAGTATTCGGCAGGAAGCTCTCGAGGAATTCCAAAAGTTCGTCAGTTTCTCAATCAAGGATCGAATCCTGACACCAGCAGCCGAGGCAAATTTGGTTGAGTTCGGCCAGCACAACGGCTTTTCGGACGACCAGATCCAGGCCTGCATTCAAGATGAGCTGCAACGATGCAGCGGGCGCCGTGCCGCGGCGTCGCCGCCGAAACCGCCAGTAGAGCCGCCACAGACGGAGCCGGAACAGGAGTTCAACCGGATACTCGGCCTCAGCAGCCTGGAGCTGGCTGGCGCGACCTACAGCGTGCGGGCCGTGTTTTCTAAAATTGCTGAGAACCTCGGCATCGTTCTCGAGCGCGGCGAGGAGTTGCTCGATCGCTATCTCGACGAGCAGGAGCTGACAACGGCGCCGGCCGTGGATCCATCTCGCACCGTCGTAACGCCGCCACCTCCGATACAGCGCGCTCAGCCGCAGCCGATACAGCCCGCAGCGCCGGCCGCTTTGAACGGAGCGGCTGCAGCTACGGTTCGCCTGGCGCCGACTTTCGTAAACAAAGTGGGCGGGACGATGATGCTGATTCCACCAGGCGAGTTTGTCATGGGGAGTAACGCCATCGATGCCGCACCGAACGAGCAGCCGCTCACGCCGGTGACACTGAGCGGATTTTACATCTCACAATTTCCGGTGACTAACGCTGAGTACGAGCGGTTTGATCCAACGCACGTGCAAAAGAGAATCGACAAAGCCGGCGACGATCACCCGGTCGTGCATGTCACCAGCATCGACGCACTAAATTATTGTAAGTGGCTAAGCCAGCGGGACGCCAAGAAATATCGACTGCCAACCGAGGCGGAGTGGGAGTACGCCGCGCGCGGGAGCGACGGCCGAAAATATCCGTGGGGAAATCACGGACGGCGGCGCGATCTTGCGAATTTTGCTGATGCGAGCACTTCGTTTCCGTGGCGCGACGCGGATATTGACGACGGATACCCGGAGACCTCGCCGGTCGGGGCGTTTCCACGCGGCGCGAGCTTTTTTGGTCTGCACGATATGGCGGGAAACGTCTGGGAATGGTGCATCGATTTTTTTCAGCCACTCGCCGGCACACCGAGACAGAACCCGCGCGGCGGCGCATCGGGCGGCAAGCGGGTGTACCGGGGAGGAAGTTGGAAGTCGCGCTTTGCCAACCTGCGGGCGACAGCACGCGCTTCGAACACGCCGAACTACTCCTGCAACGACCTCGGCTTTCGGGTCGTCTGCGAGTGCGAATCGGCGAGTCGGTAAGTTGCGGCGCCGCATTCGGACGTCAGCGTCCGGCAACGGTTCAGCGCAGCCAAACGTCGAGCGATCCGCCGGACTCGACCCCACTGTAATACGCGCTCCACTTTCGAGCTTCACGCCGCGAGTTCCCGCGCTAACATCGCGCCATGAAACATCTCGTTGTCCTTTTTGTCCTCGCGGCATTCGCGGTGCCGCTCGTGCACGCCCAATCGCCAACGCCGGCTGGCTCACCTGAGGCGTCGACCTCGCCGGCCAAGCGACACACGAGGAAGAAAACGGAAGCCAAGACGGAGCCATCTCCTGCCGCTGCCGCATCGGCTGCTCCGGCCAGTTCGGCATCGCCGGCCGCAGCGCCTAAGCGATCGCATCGCAAAGCGGCCTCACCAGCGCCCGCGCCAGCCGCGTCACCAAGTGCTACCCCGACACAAAATCCGATGAGCGCGATCGGAAATCTGTTCAAACCGAAAACCAGCCCGACTCCCGGAGCTGCGAACACGGCGGCTTCCACCCGCGGTGCGAAAGCACCGCCTGCCACTGCGGCCGCGCCAGGCGGCGGAAACGGGCAGGTATGGTTGAATAGCGAAACTCACGTCTACCACAAGGAAGGCTCCCGCTTTTACGGCCGCACCAAGAAAGGCAAGTACGTCACTGAGCAAGAGGCGCAGAAGGAAGGGGCCCGGGCGGCAAAAGAATGACGGCTGCCGGCCGGCTGGATTCTTTGTTGCCGCCCCAGTCTCCTGTGAGTTACGAATGGAGAGGTGATGAAAACGATTGCATTTAGTTCAATTGCCGCAGGGATTCTGCTGTTGACCAGCAGCGCCTTCGCGGGTTCGAAAGATTACCAGGTCACCGGGCCGGTCACAGAGGTGAACGACAAGATGATCGCGGTAATGAAAGGCAGCGAGAAATGGGAGATCGACCGTGACTCGAACACGAAGGTGAACGGCGACGTCAAGGTCGGTGACAAGGTGACAGTTCACTACACGATGACGGCAAAAGACGTCGAAGTGAAGTCGGCCGGTAAGAAAAACGACAAGGCGAGTCCGGCCGCATCGCCGAAAAAGTAAGAGCTTACACTGCTGGAGGGCGGGGTCGCTGACCCCGCCTTTCCGCGGATGCACATCTGTCGGTGCGGGTCAGCTACCGTCCCACAGCTAAAGGCAGGGGGCGAGATCGCGCCGCTGAAAACTCGCGCAGCCTATAATGTTGCTGCTTCTTGCGCGACGACTTCGAGCTCCTCGCTCGCGACGTCCACCGGTGCCGCCTCGATGGCGATGATCTCGTACTCGCCGGTACCCTGCTCGGTGTTCAACGTCACGCGCTCACCGGTCTTTTTTCCGAGCAACGTCTGTCCGATCGCCGTCTTGTAGGAAATCACCGACCGCTCCGGGTCGCCGTCCCAGGCGCCGAGGATCGTGTAGCGCTCGTCATCGCCGCTGGCCGATTTTAGCGTCACAATCGTGCCGATTGACGCCTTCGTGGTGTCGGGATTCTCGAAGGAGGTTCCGCGGGCGTTGTGCAACATCTGCTCGAGCTCCGTCTTCCGTCGCATGAGAACGGCCTGCATTTGCTTGGCCGCCTTAAATTCGAAATTCTCGCGCAGGTCACCGTACGAGCGAGCGACGCTGATCTCTTTCGTGTTCTCCGGAATCTTCTTTTGGATCAGGTCCTCGTACTCCGCTTTGCGTTTTTCGAGGCTGCTCCAGGAAACGACCAGCGCCTCGCTCTTCTCCTCCTTCTGCTCGCCGGTCACAACAGTCTCGAGCTCCGGATGCAATTTGATGATCCGCGCGAGGAGCGAACGTTTGGTTAGCTCATCAAACACCGGAGTGACCATCAGCCGCCGCATGCCGTCGCGCGCGATGCCGATCTCGCTGGTCGCGAACATGTCCGGGATCAGCTCGCGATCGTCCAGCAACAAGTCGCGCAGCTTGTTGCCCCGGCTGGTCTCGTTGTGCTGATCGCGCTCAATCGCCGCGACCACCGCTCCTAGCAGGTCAGGCGTAATCAGCTCGCGGTATTCGCCGTCCCGTTCACGGCAGAGCCAGAGCAGCGTCTCGCTGCTGACCGAGTGCTCGCGAATCCCACGGTCCAGAAACGCGCGCAGCTCCGCCTGTGCGCCGTTGTCGGCTAAAACTTTCGGCAGCTGTGCCACCGCCCGCGCGTGGTGGCTTTGCATCAACTGAAAGGCGCGCGTCGTCCAAGTCGCGCCGAGCGCGGCTGGCAAGGCTGCGAGTACGCGCCGTTCTTTTCCGGCGGGCAGTTTTGGCAGGATAGTCACCAGTCGCGGCTCCTCCTCCTGGATGAGACGCAACAGCGTCAGATCGGGCTTGGTCGACTGAAGTTTCGCGCAGCGCTCGAGCAAATCATCGCGACCCAGCACGAGCTCGAACGAAAGCGCCGGGTTCAGACGCTGATTGCGCTCGGCCGATTCTTCGATGGCGGCAACGATTGGCTGAAGCTGGTTCTCGGGGCGCTCAAAGTCGTGCTGGAACTTGATAATCTGATCCAGCGCGGCGGCCTGGTCCTTCGCCTGGCGTGCCTGGTTAAAAAACGCGATCAGCTCATCCGCGCGTGACACTTTCTCGCCGCGGAGTTGCACTGGCTCGGTCTTCTTCGCCGGGACCGCAAAATAGCCGGTCGACTTGAGGAGCTTCTTGGTTGAATCCCACCAGCGTTTCCACTCCGGTTCCGTCATCAGATCGCCGATCATCCAATGGCTGATCTGTTGCACGGTCGCGCTGCCGCCGAGGCTTTCGAGGACGTTGCGGATAACCGCGGTCGGGTCGGCTTTCAACAGCTGCTTGAGGGCCGGCAAATCAGTCGCCTTGCGGGTAAGAAAATGCTCCGCCGACAACGGGGCGAGGTTTTCCGCGGCATACTGCAATTGCATTGGATGCGACTTCTTGCCCTGGAAATCGATCGTGATCTGATTGAGCAGCAGGTTCCACTCGGCTACACGCCCAAAACCCCAGCTCTTGTGTAGACAGAAGGTCCCGGGTTTCAGCTTCTCGAGCTGCTCGGCCCCGCGGGCACTCAGCTTGCCGGATTCGACAAGTTTTTCCACTTCGGCATCCATCGGAGCGAACACGTTACGAAGAACAGATCGATTGGCGAACAGAAAGCGGCCTTTCGCGTTGACAGGCCTGTGGAAGTCCGCCGCCCTCAGCGCATCGCTCGCACGCCTGCGCTGCCGCGTGCGACAGCAATTCGCATTGCTGTTCGTCTAACGCCGTGAAACGGTTGCCGCCGTGCCGCCGAGCATTTGGTTCTGGATCGCCTTCCATGTCGGCGTCTTCATCGTCATCGGCATCGACCTGCTGTGGCAGAAGCGCACTCCGGAGCCGGTTACCATGGCAGAATCGGCGACCTGGAGCGCGATCTGGGTTGCGCTCTCCCTCGCCTTCAACGCGCTGATCTGGCATGTGCAGGGCTCCGACCAGGCGCTCGACTTCCTGACGGGCTACCTCATCGAGTACTCGCTCAGCGTCGACAACATCTTCATCTTCGTCCTGATCTTCAGTTATTTTCAGGTGCCGCCGCAGTCGCAGCACCGCGCCCTGGTGTGGGGCATTGTTGGCGCGCTCGTTATGCGCGGCGCGATGATTTGCCTCGGCGTCGCGCTGGTCGAGCGCTTCAATTATGTGCTCTATATCTTCGGCGCGTTTCTCCTCCTTACCGGCATCCGCATGCTCTTTGGAGGGCGCGAGGAGGTCGACTTCGAGAAAAGCTGGATGATGCGTTTGTGCCGGCGAACGCTTCCGCTCACGAGAGACTTCTACGGCCGGCGGTTTGCCGTCCGAATCGACGGTCGGCTCATGTTTACGCCGCTCTTTCTGGTGCTCGTCATCGTCGACGTGATGGACCTCGTTTTCGCGGTCGATTCCATCCCCGCCGTCTTCGCGATCACGACTGACCGGTTCATCGTCTATACCTCAAACATCTGCGCGATCCTCGGGTTGCGCTCCCTCTACTTCCTTCTCGCCGGCCTGATGAATCGCTTCGTTTATCTGCGGACAGGCCTTGCGATCATTCTGACCTTCGTCGGTCTCAAAATGATCGCGGCGCGATGGTTTCGCATCCCGAACGGAATGTCGCTGCTCGTCATCGTGCTCGTGTTGGCGGTGACAATTACCGCCTCGATGCTCGCCACCCGGGAGCACCGGCGAAATTGAAGTATTGCCTTCCGCGGCCAAACTCCGTTAGCTAGACCTCGCCTATGAAGAAGCTCCTCGTGGCTGCGCTTCTCGTCGGGGGCGTCGCGCTCTGCCGCGCCGACATTCAGGATCCCCCTTCGAACGATTACGGGCCAACGCGAAAACTCGGCCGCGGCGTTTCCAACATGCTGTTCGGCTGGTCGGAAATCCCGCACACCATCGCGCAAGTCAATGATCGCGAAGGCAATTCCGCCGCTGGCGGGTATGGCGTTGTTCGCGGTGTCGGCCGGGCGTGGATGCGGTTCCACACCGGTATCTTCGACATCGTCACCTTCCCCTTCCCTGCCGTGCGCGGCACCTATTATCCAGCCCTCCCGCCGGACATCCCGTACATCCACGCCGGCTATCAGGAGTTCCCGCCCGAGCTGGGGTTTGAGTCGAAGTATCCCTACTCGCGGACCTCGCCGAAGAACTAGATTGTAGGGCGGTCCATGAGCGCCGAACTGCCGGGAGCACGGCGCTCACAGAGTGCCGATACAGTTGAATTGCAGATCAACGACGTTGCCTTCGGCGGCAGCGGCATTGCGCGTTCGAATGGCAAGGCGATGTTCGTGCCGTTCACGATTGAAGGGGAGCGCGTCTCGGCCCGGCTCACGCGCGAGAAGAAACAATTCGCCGAAGCCGAATTGGTCGAGGTTCTGACGCCATCGCCGCACCGCGTGCAACCGCCGTGTCCGTACTTCGGCCGATGCGGCGGATGCGCCTACCAGCACATCGGCTATGAACATCAGCTCACGATCAAAGCGCGGCAGGTCGCCGACGTCCTCGCGCGCATTGGTAAACTGCGCGATGTGCCGATACGGCCGATTGTCCCGTCGGCGCTCGAGTATGCGTATCGAAACCGAATCACCGTGCACGCAGAGCAAGGCGTAATCGGTTTTTACCGGCGCGATTCCCATCAGTTGCTCGACATCACGCACTGCCCGATCTCGCGACCGGAGGTGAACGGGGCGCTCGCCGACCTGCGGCAGCGGGACGTGCGCGACGGCCATTACACCCTGCGGGCCAACACTGGACCGCGCGTCTTCGGGCAAACCAACGACGCCGTCGCTGGGCCTCTTGGGGAGATCGTTGCCGCGCTTCTTCCTCCCGGCGGGCCGCTCCTGATCGACGCATATTGCGGTGCCGGGTTTTTTGCCAAGCGGCTCATCGGCCGGTTCGAGCGCATTATCGGAATCGAGTGGGATCGCTTTGCCGTTCGCGCCGCCGAGCACGAGGCAGCTCCGAATGAGCGCTATCTGAATGGCAGTGTGGAAATCGAACTACCGTCGATCTTGCAGCAGGCGCGAGAGACCGAGACATCCCTGATCGTTGATCCGCCAGCCGTCGGCCTGGATGCAACCACACGTGGCGCAATCCGCGCGCATCCGCCGGCGAAATTCATCTACGTCTCGTGCGATCCAGCTACGCTCGCGCGCGACTTGCGCGAGCTGGCGAGCTCGTTGCGCGTGGTGTCCGTCACTCCACTCGACATGTTCCCACAGACCGCTGAAATCGAGGTAGTCGTGGAGCTGGACAGAATCGTTTCGGCTCGTGCTTTCGACCCCGAAGGGTTGTAAAAGCGAACGAAGTGAAAGTTCTGATTACAGGCGCATGCGGATTCGCCGGAAGTTGCATTGCCCACGCACTGCTGGATGACGACCCGTCATTGCAGCTGGTCGGAATCGATAACTTCAGCAGGCCTGGTAGCGCTCAGAATGTTGAACCGTTGCGCAGCCGTGGAGTGAACTTGATCCACGGCGATGTTCGCCTGACAAGCGACCTCGATGCTCTCGGCGCAGTAGACTGGATTATCGATGCCGCGGCGAATCCAAGCGTGCTCGCGGGCGTTGACGGATCGACCAGCAGTCGCCAAGTCCTGGAAAATAATCTGTATGGAACGGTCAATCTCCTCGAGCTGGCGAAACGCTTTCGGGCCGGTTTTATACTCATCAGCACGAGTCGCGTTTACTCGCTGAACGACCTTGCGCATCTGCCGATGACCATCGAACGCGAGGCGTTCAAGCTCGACGCCGGAGCAACACTGCCAATTGGCGTGACCGCGCGAGGCGTGACTGAGCAGTTTTCTACGCAGCCGCCCTTATCGATGTACGGCAGCTCGAAAATAGCGTCGGAAATCATCGCGCTCGAATATAGCGAAGCCTTCGACATTCCGGTCTGGATTAACCGGTGTGGAGTCATGGCCGGAGCGGGTCAGTTCGGACGCCCGGACCAGGGAATATTCGCCTACTGGATCAATGCGTATCTCCGGCGCGCGCGGCTACATTACATCGGCTTCGGCGGGACCGGTCATCAAACGCGTGATTGCCTGCATCCGCGTGATCTCGCACCGATCCTGCGCGCTCAGATGAACGAGACCGGCAAGGACAAACCGCGCATCGCGAACTTCGCCGGCGGCATGAGCAACACCATGTCCCTCGCGCAATTGAGTGCCTGGTGCGCGGAGCGCTTCGGCGAACACCGGATTGAGGCCGACTCAGAGCCGCGCCAGTTCGATGTGCCATGGCTCGTCCTTGACTGCGACCGCGCCCGGGAAACGTGGAACTGGCAGCCGGCAACGACACTGAAGTCCATTTTGAATGAGATCGCCGAGCACGCGGAAAAACATCCCGAGTGGCTGCAGATTTCAGCGCCGCTATGAATGCGCCGCCTCTGCAACTGCTCTCGATCGTGATCCCCGCGCGGGACGAGGAAGGCTGCATCGCTTCAACCGTCGAGCATCTCCACATTGAACTGCGCCTGCAGAACGTGCCGCACGAGATCGTCGTGGTCGATGATGGCAGCACCGATGGGACCTG
>JBJMWX010000117.1:0-17528 GCA_045809925.1 Chthoniobacterales bacterium | reverse complement strand
AGCGCTTCCTTGGCGCGCGGCTTGTCCGCCGATTTGAGCTCTCCCGTATCGCGCGGGTCTATGTCCTTGAGGCGGAATTTCTTTTCTCCGGTGACACGGTACGGTTTGGAGAATCTGCGGGCAGCTTCGATAATTTTGCTGGTTTTCATTTTCGTGTCCGATGGGCGCCAGGCTGCGTTTTCTAGGCTCGAGCAGCGGAGGCCAGAGGTGCGGCCGGTGACGAAGTGTCGGCGTTGCCTGCTCCTTCAAGGAAGACACGCAGCTCGTTTTCGCTGTCTTTCGTGAGCGATGTTTGCATGACGCGGCCTTTGCCGGCGAATGGCTTCAGCGCCTCGAGCACTTTGTCGGGTGTCGATTTGCGCACGAGCACGAAGAGGGCGGAACTGCCCGGCTGGAGGGTCGCGCCGAGTTCTTTCATAAATCGATCATTAATTCCAAGGTCGGCGAGCTTGCCCGAGAGGGCACCGGTGCCGGCACCGACCACGGCGCCGACGAGCGGGTTCAGAAACAGCATGCCAATGAGCATGCCCCAGAAGGCGCCACCGGCAGCGCCGGCCGCGGTCAGGTTTACCGCCTGATGTAATTGCACCGTGCCCTTTGCATCGCGCGTCACCACGACGGCGTCTTCCATTTCAATCAGGTACTGCGTTTGCAACTTCGCCAGCGCAGCGCGCATCTCGAATGCATCAGATTGGTTGCTAAATCCAACCACCACCAGGTTGCTCATGTCCGATGGTCAGCGTCGGCGCGCGGCGATTCCATCGGACCTTGGTCGTATCATAATGAGTCAACCCGATGGGATACGACCAAAGGTCCATTGGCTGGGCTTCCTTGCCTGCCTCAGCTTCGGCCAGGCGAACGAGATGAAGCTTCCTCCAGACGTTCAGTTTCACTCCGACGTCGGTCTTCTTCTTTGGCATCCAACCGGTGTTCTTACCCAAGATCGCGTTGATGATATCGTTGCCTTCGTCGCGGCGCTCGAAATCTTATCGGACGGCAATGAACGCCGCTTTATCGACACCACGCTTTTGGTCGCGGTTGATCTTAACTTCCGCTACGTCTTTGACGTGGCGCTCTACCGACGCCTGACCCGCGCCGACTGCCCGGGGATCAAGTCGGCCTTCCTGATTGCAGACAGCTCCTTCGCGCACTACTTCAAATTACATGCCGTCCTTACCGACCATTCTTCGTTGCAGGTCAGGCTCTTCGAAGAACGGGAATTAGCCGCTAAGTGGCTCGACGTTCCGGCCGAGTTACTCGCGGTGACATAGGCATTCCGACCAGCCCTTAGGTCTCCCCGGCTACCTCGCTGGTTGCGAGGCAAGCCACAGCGCCCTGTTTTCGCGAATCAGCGCCACGGTTTCCTCGATTGTCTCGACGCAATGCGGAATCGCGAGGTCGACCTCGCCAGCCAGTTCGCTCCCTTCCTGTAACATCGCGGTCCGGGCCCACTGGACAAGCTCGGCCCACATTTTCCCAACCACGATAAGCGGTGTGTTGTAAAGCCTGCGGACTTGAAGGAGCTGCCATGCCAGCGATAGCTCGAGCAGCGTGCCGATGCCGCCGGGAACGACGACGAATGCGTCCGAGATGATCATGAAATGGTGCAGCCGTGAAAAGAACGTGCGGTGTTCATATACCTGCCCGACGAATGGATTTACCTCCTGTTCGAAAGGCAGTTCGACACGGATGCCAACCGAACGACCTAGTCCTTCGGCATCGACTGAATGCGCCCCTTCGTTGGCGGCTTGCATCAGTCCAGGGCCACCACCGCTCATGATGTCGCAGCCCATTCTGGTGAGTTCGGCCGCGAGTTGCTTTACGCTCTCATAAGCAAATGTGCCGGGTTTAAGCCGGGCCGATCCGAAGATTGTGACGCGATAGTTCTGTCGCGTTGTCCGCCGGAAGCGGGTCAGTTCATTCACCACCTCCCACAGACCGGTTATCGACCGTTCGAGGAGAGCGACCGCCGCGTCTTCATCGCTCAGCTTAACCGTGTCTGACTGCCCGAAGCTTGGTTGACTCATGCGACCTTACTCTCTCGCTCGCCGGGCGGGGCCTGCACGCACCGGATTCAACGATGCCGCTCGATCATCTCCTTCATTGTATGGCGTCCCCGCGCCTGCAACGGTCCCATTCCGCTGCCGGGCAGAAACCACATGCCTCTGTCTGCCTCACGGCAATAAACGATGTTCACGTGATCATTCGTGATCGCGTGATGAAACGTG
Source organism: Chthoniobacterales bacterium (assembly GCA_045809925.1). Classification (GTDB taxonomy): domain Bacteria; phylum Verrucomicrobiota; class Verrucomicrobiia; order Chthoniobacterales; family UBA10450; genus CADDYX01. The sequence goes on along the minus strand of JBJMWX010000117.1, from coordinate 15,300 downwards.
GCGCCGGGATGCTCTGCAATGAACTCGAAGAATTTATCCCGCCAGGGATCGTCAGCGTAAGTAAAAATCTGATCGCCAATCTTTTTGAGCTCTTCGGTACTGACGGTTCGAAGGGACTGCGCGATGGCTTTGCGGCGCTCCTCCGTCAGCTCTTCGAAATCAAATTTCTCGAACATGAAATAAGTGCTTCCTCACCTGGGTAGAGCGAGTCCTGCTTCTCTTAACCGGTGCCATAGCGAAGGCTCAATCAGACCTTGGTCTTATTGGGCTCGCCGGATGACACGTTGACACTCGTTCACCCATCGTGAGTCAGCTCTTCCATGAGATCCGTCGTAACCCGTTGCTCTGGCTGCTGGTCTTTGTCCCGGTTGTTCTGGTCGTCCATAAGGTCAATCCGGAAGCGCATACCCTGCACTTCATCCTCTCTGTCCTGGCGATCCTTCCACTGGCAGTCCTCCTTAGCCATGCCACCGAGTCAGTGGCGGCCAAAACCGGCGATTCAGTCGGCGGCCTCCTCAACTCAACTCTCGGCAACCTGACGGAGTTGGTCATCGCCGTCACGGCCCTGCAAGCCGGCCAATACACTCTTGTCAAAGCATCGATTGCCGGGGCCATCGTCACGAACAGTCTCTTCATGCTCGGCGCATCCTTCCTCCTGGGCGGACTTCGCTACCACCTTCAGGAATACAACCGGGTCGGGGCGCGCGTTCAGGCCGGACTTTTGTTCCTCGCCAGTGTCGCCCTGCTGATTCCCTCAACGATCGGCCCGCGTAGTGCGGCGGAAGCGACGCGGTTCAACGAAACGTTAAGCGTCGCGCTCTCCGTCCTCCTGTTGATTGCCTACGGGCTAGGCTTGTTATTTTCGCTCAAGACTCACCGCGAAATGTTCGCCGGCACAGGAGAAGAAACGGAAGCCGCATGGCCCATCGGTCTCGCGCTCGCGACTCTGGCCGGAGTCACGATTCTCGTCGCGCTGGTCAGCGAAGTATTCGTCGGATCTGTGCAGCAGGCGGCTGTTACCTTTGGAATGACGCCGGCTTTCGTCGGGTTCATTGTCGTCGCGCTGGTCGGCGCAGCTGCGGAAATGGCAGCTGCATTTTCCGCGGCGCGGAAGAATCACCTCGACTTGAGCGTGAGCATTGCGCTCGGCAGCGCGGCGCAGATCGCGCTCTTCGTGGCGCCAGCTCTCGTGCTGCTTAGTTTCGTCGTAGGTCCGCAGCCGATGGATCTGAGCTTTTGGCCCGGTGCAGTGACGATGGTCCTGCTGGCGACGCTGACGGCGTCGCTAGTCACTACTGCCGGTCGCTCAGCCTGGTTCCTGGGAGTGCTCGTCCTGATCGTTTATCTGATGTTTGCTACCGCTCTCTACCTGTTGCCGCCTGCCGAGCTTAGGCAGTGATCGACTGGCATTCGCGACGCGCTCGGGTTTAGCCCGTGTCGCCGGCAACCCTCATTTCAGCCTGCTGCAGTCGTCGACTCTCCGTGCCGGTCGAGTTGCATCAGCTCGATTCGATGGTTGGCGTTCGGGTTTCGCGACGACGGGCCGGCAATAAGCATCACGCGTTTCGCCGTAAGCCCATGCCCGGCTAACCAAGCCGCGGCAAATTCCCGCCAGTCCTCCGGTTCCTCGGGCAGATCGACGGCATGGATGCCGTAGGAAAAGGCCAGGCCCTGGCAGACCGAGCTTGCGCGAGTCGGCGCTATGCTCCACACGGCCGGTTTGCAGCGCGAAATAACCCGCGCTGTCGTGCCACCGCGCGTTGGCACGAGCAACAGATCGACTGGCACTGTGTCCAACGCGTGCTCGATCAGCGAGGCCATGCGATCGCCGCCGCTCGTCCCTTCGCCTTCCTGCAGGAGCTCGCGCCGCGCCTTCAGGCTCCCATGCAGCCGATGCGCTTCCGTGAACGCCGCGATCCTGGCGAGCATCGTCACTGCTTCCTCCGGATATTTGCCCATCGCGGATTCGCCCGAGAGCATGACACAATCGGTCCCATCGAGGATCGCGTTGGCAACGTCCGTCGCTTCCGCCCGCGTCGGCAGGCGGCTCGTCACCATTGACTCTAGCATCTGCGTGGCGGTGATGATCGGTTTGGCAGCCAGGTTTGCCTTCGCGATGAGCTGCTTCTGGATTTGTGCAATTTCCTCAATCGGCACCTCCACACCGAGATCGCCGCGCGCCACCATAATCCCGTCCGCGGCGGCGAGAATTTCGTCGTAATGTTGCAACGCATCCGCGCGCTCGATTTTCGCGATGACAAAAGGCCGACCGCCGAGCTGCGCCGCAGCTTCGCGCACTTTCTCGATATCAGCCGCGCGCTCGACAAAGGATTGACTGACCGCGTCCACGCCTGCGCCCATTGCGAACTCAAGGCACTCACGATCGCGATCGGTGAACGCGCTGATGCCAAGATCGATTCCCGGCAGGTTTAAACCTTTGCGCGAACGCAACTCTCCACCGACAGCGACACTGCATTCGACATCGTTGCCGACAACACGGTCCACCACGAGCTGGACCAGCCCGTCGTTGAGAAAGAGACGATTACCAGGCTGCACCACCTGTGGCAGCGCCTTGAATGTCATCGAGGCGCGCTCTGCATTCCCGATCATGTCTTCGCTCGTCAGGCTGAAATGATCGCCCGGAGAAAGCTGAATCGAGTCCGGACCAATTTCGCCGAGTCGCATCTTCGGTCCCGGCAGGTCGGCCATGATGGCGACGCGCCGTCCCGAATCGCTGGCTGCCTGGCGGATGCGCCTCACGACTTCTCCGTGCTTTGAGAAATCACCGTGGGAAAGGTTGAGCCGCGCGACGTTCAACCCGGCCCGGATCAGGCGCGCAAGCATCTCCGGCGATTCCGAAGCCGGGCCGATTGTTGCAACAATTTTTGTCTTCTGCGCCGGCGGCGCCGCGTTCATGAAGAGAACATCGTCTTGCCGTTGCCGCGCAGATCTGTCACCGCCTGCTTGACGCGCTCAGCCATCGCAGCTTCCGCAAGCGCGAGATAGGAGCGCGGGTCGTAGGTCTTCTTGTTACCGACTTCGCTATCAACCTTGAGCACGCCATCGTAGTTCTTGAACATGTGTGCCGCGATAGGACGGGTAAACGCATACTGCATGTCGGTGTCGACGTTCATCTTGACCACGCCGTAACTGAGCGACTCATGGATTTCCTCCTGCGTCGATCCTGAGCCGCCGTGGAAGACCAGGTGGAAGCGAGCCTGCTCACCGAATTGCTTCACGACCGCGTCCTGACACTCCTTCAACACTTTCGGGCGCAGCTTGACGTGCCCCGGTTTGTAAACGCCGTGTACGTTGCCGAACGTCGCCGCGAGTAAGTAGCGGCCGCCGATCGCGTTCAATTTCGCCGCCACGGCGAGCGTATCCTCGGGCGTCGTGTAAAGCTTCGCTGCGTGGTCGCCGACTACGTCATCTTCCTCGCCGCCGACTGCGCCCGTTTCGATTTCGAGCACGAGATCATTTTTCGCGAAGCGTTCGAGCAATCCCGCTGCGATGTCGAGGTTCTCCTTCAAGGGAAGATTGCTCCCGTCAAACATGTGGCCGGTAAAAAGATTCGGACGACCGGCAGCGCGACGCTTCTCCGTTTCTTCAACGAGGGGCATGACGAACTTATCCAGCTTGTCCTTGAGGCAATGATCCGTGTGCAAGGCGACATAGATCTGGTAGCGCGCGGCCGCGCGATGGACATGCTCCGCGATCCCGATCGCACCGAGCGCCATATCCTTCAAGGCCGTGCCGGACGCGAACGCTCCGCCGCCAGTTGACACCTGGATGATTCCGTCCGCTTTGCTTTCCGCGAGCCCGCGCAGGACCGCGTTAGCGGTTGTCAACGAAGTCACATTGACGGCGGGAAGGGCAAAGCCCCCTTCCCGAGCCCGATCGAGAATCTTACCGTAGGTCTTGAAGTCGGCGACTGGCATGTTGGTCCTTTGGTTTCTGCGCTACTAAGTCAGCCGGGTATGTTACATTTTACCCGCGACGTAGAGAGCTAGTTCCACGCATCGGTTGCTGTAACCCCACTCATTGTCATACCAGCTGATTAACTTGAAGAAGCGGCTGTTCAGGCTGATGCCTGAGCCTGCGTCGAAGATGCTTGAGCGTGCGTCGTGGATAAAGTCGCTCGAGACAACTTCGTCCGTAGTATAACCAAGGATGTTTTTCAGATAGGTCTCGCTGGCGTTCTTCATCGCCGCGCAGATTTCCTCGTAGGACGTTTCTTTCACAGTGCGAACCGTGAGGTCGACGACGCTCACCGTGGGAGTCGGCACGCGGAAGGCCATGCCTGTCAGTTTTCCTTTCACTTCAGGAATCGCCAGCCCGACCGCTTTGGCTGCGCCCGTGGTAGAAGGAATGATGTTAATCGCTGCGCTGCGCCCGCCCTTCCAATCTTTGCGCGAGGGACCATCCACGGTCTTTTGCGTAGCCGTGTAACTATGCACAGTCGTCATCAATCCCTCTTCGATGCCGAAGCCCTCCTTCAGCAGGACATGGACGACTGGCGCGAGGCAGTTGGTGGTGCAACTGGCGTTCGAGATAATGTGATGTTTCGCCGGGTCGTATTTCTCGTGGTTCACTCCCATGACAATTGTTATGTCGTCGTTCTTACCCGGCGCGGAGATGATCACCTTCTTCGCGCCCGCTTCAATATGGCCCCTGGCCTTTGACGCTTCAGTAAAAAGGCCTGTCGATTCGATGATGATGTCAGCGCCGAGGTCCTTCCAGGGCAGCGCGGTCGGACCTTCCTTCACAGCCAGGCACTTGATTTTGTGACCGTCGACAATCAGGAGATCGTCCTCGGCCACTGAAGGACTCGATTTGCCGCTGCTTACGTCCTTTTTAAATCCCCCCTGGATGGAATCGTACTTGAGGAGATAGGCGAGGTTGTCAGCGGGAACGAGGTCGTTCACCGCTACGACATCGATTTGCTTGCCGAGTAGTCCCTGGTCACAAATCGCCCGGAAGACGAGACGCCCGATTCGCCCGAAGCCGTTGATGCCGATTTTGGTCATAACATTCTTGATTGAGGGGAGTACCGGTTGCTACCGCATTCTCACGAAGAATTGTCGACGGAGGCCAAGACGACTGGGAATAGGACTTAGGTCCGATACGGTTGCGGCGAACTTGTCGCCATCTCGGCTCAGCGCATTTTGCCGCCGTAAATCGCGTCGTCCCCGAGCGCTTCTTCAATGCGCAGGAGCTGATTGTATTTCGCGACGCGATCCGTGCGGCTGAGCGACCCGGTCTTGATCTGGCCGGCGTTGGTCGCTACCGCGATATCGGCAATGGTCGTGTCTTCGCTTTCGCCCGAGCGGTGGCTAATGACCGCCGTGTAGGCGTTCTCTCGCGCAAGCTCGATCGCATCGAGTGTTTCGGTCAGGGAACCGATCTGGTTTACCTTCACCAGGATGGAATTCGCGACACCCTTGTCGATCGCCTTGCGCAGGAACTCGACGTTTGTCACCAACAGGTCGTCGCCGACGAGCTGCGTCTTCTCGCCCATCGCATCGGTTAGCTTCTTCCAACCTTCCCAATCGTTTTCCGCGCAGCCATCTTCGATCGAGATGATCGGGAACTTCTTCGCCAGCGTCTGATAATAGGCTATCAGCTCGGTAGCATTGCGCTTCGAGCCGTCCGATTTCTTAAAGACGTATTGTTTCTTCGCCGCGTCGTAGAATTCCGAGGCCGCGACATCGAGCGCGATGAAGACCTGCTGGCCGAGCTTGTACCCAGCTTTCTTCACCGCCTTTGCAATTGTTTCGAGCGCATCGTCCGGACTGTCGAACTTCGGCGCAAAGCCACCTTCGTCACCGACCGCGGTCGCAAGCCCGCGATCTTTCAAGACGGTTTTGAGGGCGTGAAAAATTTCGCACCCGGCCCGGAGCGCTTCCGAGAAAGTCGGTACACCTTTCGGCATGATCATGAACTCCTGAAAATCGACCGGTGCATCGGAGTGCGCACCGCCATTGACGATGTTCATCATCGGAACAGGCAGCACCTTGGCGTTCGGCCCGCCCAGATACTTGAAGAGCGGCTGGCCCAATTGCCGCGCCGCGGCATGCGCTGTCGCGAGCGATACAGCGAGGATGGCGTTCGCGCCCAGCTTGGCTTTGTTGGGCGTGCCATCCAGCGCAATCATCATCCTGTCCACGCCGACCTGGTCGAGCGCGTCCATCCCGACAAGCTCCTTCGCGATCGCTTTATTGACGTTGCCGACGGCCTTCGTGACGCCGCGGCCAAGGAAGCGATCTTTCACGGCCGTATCACGCAATTCCCAGGCCTCGTGTTCGCCAGTGCTCGCGCCGCTCGGAACAATCGCGCTGCCGCTCGCGCCACCGGCGAGCGTGACCTCGGCTTCGACGGTAGGATTACCGCGGGAATCGATAACCTGGCGGGCGTGGATCTGGACAATTTCTGTGAGAGACATGGCGGTTAGGCGGTTTGCAGCTTTGGAGGAGCGGCGAAAATTTGCGCTGCCTCCTGTGGTTGGGGTTCAGAGTTCAGTGACGTTCCGATAAGAAAGCGTTGGCCGCCGGCGAACGCGAGCAGGTTCGCCACGGTGACGCGCCCGATTTCAGAAAGCGCTTCCTGCGTGAGGAACGCCTGGTGGGCGGTGATAAGCACGTTCGGGAACGTGAGCAGGCGCGCGAGTTCGTCATCCGGCAGGATCTGGCCGGAAAGGTCCTCAAAAAACACGCCTTCTTCTTCTTCATAGACGTCGAGTCCCACGCCGCCAAGGCGACCGCATTTCAACGCCTCTATCAGAGCGGTTGTATCGATGAGCGCACCGCGGCTGACGTTGATCAAAATGCTCCCGGGTTTCATCAGCTCGAGGGTTTCGCGGCGAACGATGTGGTGCGTCTCCGGCGTGAGCGGCGTGTGCAACGAGATTACGAATGACTCGCGCGCAAGCGTCCGGGCGTCGCAATATTCAACGCCATATTCCTTTGCCCATTCGGGAGATGGATATGGATCGTAGGCGAGCACTTTCATCCCGAAGCCACGCAGAATTTGCGCGGCCACGCGACCAATCTTCCCTGTCCCGAAGATGCCAGCCGTCTTGCCGTGCAGATCGAAGCCGACGAGGCCGTTGAGGGAGAAGTTCGCATCGCGCACGCGATTGCTGGCGCGCGGGATCTTGCGATTGAGTGCGAGGAGCAACGCGACGGCATGCTCCGCGACGGCGTAAGGCGAGTAGGCCGGAACGCGCGTGACGGAGAGCCCAAGCTCTTTGGCAGCGACCAGATCGACACCGTTAAAACCGGCGCAGCGCAGCGCGATATGTTGAACTCCCAGAGAGTGCAATATCTCCAGCGCAGCGCGATCCGCACGATCGTTCACGAAGACGCAGGCGGCGCGTGCGCCCTGCGCCAGTGGCGCGGTTTCGGCGGAGAGGCGCGTTTCCAAGAAGCGCCACTCGACTTCTCCGTTCCGCGCCGCGCGTTCGAGCGAATCGCGGTCGTAGCGCTTTGTGTCGAACACAACCGTCGAAAGTGCTGTCATTTTTCAGGTGCTTCCCGGCGTAATTTTCCAGATGCGCTCGCAGTAATCGCGAATTGACCGATCAGAAGAGAATTTGCCCATGCGCGCCGAGTTAAGAATCGACATCCGCGTCCAGGCTTGCTCGTTCCGCCAGAGCGCACTGACGCGTTCCTGCGCGTCGATATACGACTGGTAGTCGGCCAGGAGCATGAATGGATCGTCGCCGAGCAGGTTCTCGACAATCGGACGAAACAGCTCGGTGTCGCCGCGGCCGAGTTCCCCGCTCGCGATGAAGTCAATCGCTTCGCGCAGAGTCTCGTTGCTGTTGTAGTAATCACGCGGCCGATAACCGCGCGCCCTCAGTTCCGCCACTTCCGGCGTGGTCAGGCCGAAGAGGAAGAAGTTCTCGGCCCCAACTTCCTCGCGGATTTCGACGTTCGCGCCGTCGAGGGTGCCGATGGTAAGCGCGCCATTGAGCGAGAACTTCATGTTCCCGGTGCCGCTGGCTTCCTTGCCGGCGGTTGATATTTGCTCGGAGAGGTTCGCCGCCGGATAAACAAAGTGCGCGTTCTTGACATTGAAATCAGGGAAGAAGACGACGGTAAGCCGGTCGCGCACCGCCGCGTCGTTGTTCACTCTTTCGCCAATCGCATTGATGAGCTTGATGATGCGCTTGGCCATGAAGTAACCCGGCGCCGCTTTGCCGCCGAAGATAAACGTGCGCGCTGGCAGATCGGCGTCGGGATTACGCCGGAGGCGCAGATACAATGTCACGATGTGCAGGGCGGCGAGGTGCTGGCGTTTGTATTCGTGAATGCGTTTGACCTGAATATCGAAAAGCGAGTCGGGCGAAACCTTGATCCCGGTTCGCTCGTCGATCAGCGTCGCGAGACGGCGCTTGTTATCGAGTTTTACCTTCTGCCACTCCCGTTGAAAATCGCGGTCGTCGACGAATTGTTCGAGCCCCTGCAGCCGGTCCAGATCTTTCAGCCAGCAATTGCCGACGCGTTGCGTGATCAAGTCGGTCAAGGCCGGGTTACTCAGGGCTATGAAGCGTCGCGGCGTGACGCCATTGGTGATGTTGCAGAACTTCTCAGGCCACAGCTCGGCAAAATCGCGCAGGACCGTCTGCTTGAGCAGCTCGGAGTGAAGCTCGGCCACTCCGTTAACGGCATGACTGCCTACCGTGGCTAGGTTCGCCATCCGCACATAACGGCCTCCGCTTTCATCAATCAGCGATAGCCGCGCGATGGCGGCATCATCGATGTCCGAGCGAGCACGCAGTTCGTCGACGAACCGCCGATTGATTTCGTAGACAATCTCGAGATGGCGCGGCAGCAGTTTACCAAAGAGCTCGACGCTCCATTTCTCGAGTGCTTCGGGTAGCAGGGTGTGGTTCGTGTAGGCGAAGGTCTTCTGCGTCACGTCCCACGCTTCCTCCCAGCCTAAGGAGTGCTCATCCACCAGCAGCCGCATCAATTCCGCGACTGCAACTGCCGGATGGGTGTCATTCAACTGCACGGCCCATTTTTCGTGGAAGGTCGACGGCGTGCCGCCAAGCATCGCGTGAATGCGCAGCATGTCCTGTAACGAACAGCTCGAGAAAAAGTACTGCTGTTTCAGGCGCAGTTCTTTGCCAACCGCCACTTCGTCATTTGGATAGAGGACTTTTGTGATGTTCTCCGAGTTCATCTTGTCCTGCACGGCGCGGTAGTAATCGCCGTGATTGAACAAAGCGAAGTCGAATGACTCGACCGCTTCGGCTTTCCACAGCCGTAGCGCGTCGCACGTCTCCACCGCATAACCGAGCACCGGCGTATCGTAGGCGACGCCTTGCACTACCGTGTCGGGAATCCAGCGCAAAGCGAACCGGCCCTGCTCGTCGAAAGAAGACTCGGTGCGGCCGCCGAACTTGACCTGGTAGTTAATGCCAGGCCGTGCGATTTCCCATGCATTGCCATGGCGCAGCCACTTGTCCGTGACTTCTTCCTGCCAGCCATCGCGAATAACCTGATCGAAGATCCCGAACTCGTAGCGAATGCCATAACCGATCGCGGGCACTTCCACGGAGGCGAGCGAATCCATGTAACATGACGCGAGCCGGCCGAGGCCGCCGTTACCGAGACCGGGTTCCTCTTCTTCGGCAATGATCTCGTCGAGGTTGTAGCCTAACGATTTCATCGCCTCACGCGTGGCTTCCGTTATTCCGAGATTCAGCAGGTTGTTCGCGAGCTGCGGTCCAGGCAGATATTCCGCGGAAAGATAGGCGACACGGCGCGCATTGGCTCCGCCATACTTTCCGATCGTGCCGACCGTGCGGGAGAAAAGCCGGTCGCGAACCGTGAGCGCGAGCGCGTAGTAGACGTTATGCTTTGTTGCCACCCGCTCGGAGCGGCCGAGCGCGCAATACATGTTGTCGAGAAAGGCTTGCCTGATGTCTGACGCGGTGACGCCGGTTCGAACTGTTTGCTCTCGGTTCATAGGTTATCAGGCCGGCAGCATGACGATCCGCACGACAGCGAAGGCGAAGACCGCGCCGGCGAAGATTGAGGAGACGAGGCGGACCCGTCGCTGCTCGAATTTACCGGCGGCATTGGCGAAGAAAAGGACGGCGGCAAAGAGCACTGTATCAGCGAGGTATGCTCCGGAAGTATTCCCGGCGGTGCGTGCCTCCTGGACTTTGGCGGCACCGGCAGCGGTCGCTTCAGCGGCTTCGCGCGTGCCTCGTATTTGGTAAAGGTTCGGCACGAACGGATGGGCGTCGGCCTTTGGATTTTCAAACGGTTTTTGCGCCAGCCATGCGTTGTAAGCCTTACGGACATCGGGGGGGAACCGCTCGGCGTAAAAGCTCGCCAGCCTGTCGTTACCCGCGTCCTGCGCCGCCAGGACTTGCATGAACATCGCGACCTGAATGGTGACGGCTTGCATGCCCTGGAGGTTGAGCAGAGCGGCCTGCCGTTCGAGCGAGTTAAACTCGTTCATCAGACGTCCGCTGCGGCGCGTCCATGCAGCCGACTCGTACGAGCACCAGGCTGTGCCAACCGTTGCCAGCGCCATCAACAAAGCTATGACCGGCTCGGCCCATCGCATTTTCTGTCCTTCTTCTCGCGCCAGGTCGCGCGGAGGGGCAGATGTCGCTAAGGGCGCGTCCGCTCGAAGCGCCAGATCCGGAGGACCGGCGTGACTACTCGATACAGCGGCAGACATGTCATGCCCTGCTGGAGGATAGGGAAAACAGGCAAAGGGCCAGGCTGCCGCAGAAAACGGTTATTTTGCAGGGCATTTTGTTGTTCTTTTCCAAGGCCTGTGAAGCATGATCCCTCCGCATGCGGCACCCAATTGGACCTTGGTCTTACCCGGGGAGACACGAGCTATTTCGCCAACATTTCTCGCACAGGTTTGCACGCGTTTTTCCATGGCTGGCTGGTTCAGGGGTCCCGGCGTGTGGCGATTTCGAGAGCTACGAGACGGGAGATAAGAATCGCTATGTAAAGCTGCCCCGTCAGCGCCTCCGCCGCGGCAAAGGAGCGGGCGGCAGGATGGACCGGAGAGATATCGCCGTAGCCGACGGTAGTCAGAGTGATAAAGCTGTAGTAGATCCACGAGGCGCCATGCGCGCCGTTCATTCCCGAGCCGGTGAACGCGCCAGGCCGGATTAGCTGGATCCATTCGTAGGCGTTTGCCCACACAAGTCCGAACAAGAGATAGACTGCGACTGCACCTTGGATCCGACTGCTGGTGATCGTCCCTGGTCGCACGACTCTGGCGAGGACAACCAAAGCAAATAACACGAGCGTAAGCATGTCTGCTCCTGCGTTCCAGGTCGCGAACGCTCCGCTCGGCGCCAGTAGCGTCAGCCAATGGATTGTCAAGGTCGCGAATGTCACGACTGCGACGATTCGGAATACGACTTGTGTTTCCGACCAGACCGCCGCCATGCCGGAGACAAGGAGCAGTGAGAGAATGACTTCGCTTAGAATGCTCCGCTGCCCCCCGGCGACGCCTAGCGGCGGTAACACTAACGCGAAGAGAATGAGCATGAGGAGGAGAGCCGGGAGACCCTTGTCCGTTGACCAAAAGCCAGACCAGGACCTCCACGCGCCTTTCGTCCGGCGAAGCCGAGTCACTCGAACCGCTCCGGCTGCCCGGTTGCCGCCAGGACTGAGCGCCACCAGCCGCTCGCCGGGTCGAGACGTTTGGTCTTGGTCGCGAGTAACTCGATTGGCACATGGATGAAGCGCTCGTGGAGGAAGCCGATAACTACTCCGGTCTTGCCGGCCATGGCAGCATGCACTGCATGCCGGGCATACAAGTCGCAGAGCACCGCATCCTCGGTATTCGCCGGACGACTTCGGACCTGATAGCTCGGATCGAAGTAGCGAACCACTATCGGGATACCTTCTTTTTTGAAGAAACCTTCTATGTGGCCGCAAAGAAATGGACCTATGTCTCGTAGCTTTACGTTACCAGAGGCATCGCGCGCGGCGGGATGGGCTTCCAGTAAGTCCTGCCCAGCTCCTTCCGCGACAGCGATGACCGCGTGCGACTTCTGCAGCATCCGGTCTTTGAGGGCAGCGAGAAAGCTCTCGAGCTTGAACGGAACTTCGGGAATGAGGGCGAAGTTCACGTCCTGGTTCGCGACTGCGGCACCCGCGGTAACAAAGCCCGCGTGACGACCCATAAGCCGGACAAGGCCAATGCCGCCCGGCACACTGCGCGCTTCGGTGTGCGCGCAGTCGAGGACGCGGTCCGCCTCTTCCAGCGCGCTAATAAACCCGAAGGTCCTTGAGACGAAGGTCACGTCGTTGTCGATCGTCTTCGGCACTCCGACCACAGACAGAGCATAGCCGCGTTTGCGCGCCTCCTGGTACAGGTCGTTTCCTCCGCGTTGCGTGCCGTCGCCCCCGACCGTGAAGAGAATGTTCACGCGGCGCGCGATCAGATTCTCAACAGCGCGTCCGATGTCCACCGGTCCGCGTGACGAGCCAAGCACGGTCCCGCCCTGGTTATGAATGGAACTGACGAGTTCCGGCGTGATCCCGATCGGTTCGCGATTGGTTGCAGGATCGAGGCCGCTATAGCCGCCGCGAAACCCGAGCACCTCCTTCACGCCATAGCCGTAGTATAACTCGAGAAAAAGCGAACGAATGACGTTGTTCAGTCCGGGACAGAGACCGCCGCAGGTGACAATGCCTGCGCGCGTCGTGGCGGCGTCGAAGAATAGCTTCGCGCGCGGGCCAGCTAACTCGAACGCCAAGCCTGGGTCCTCGCCAATCTCAATTCGCTCCGGGATGCGAACGTCGTCGCTGATCGTGTGACTACTCGCCTTGGAATCGAACCGTGCGGTTCCGAGATTCGGCGTGTTCATCGGAATAGGACGATGGCGAGGACCTGCGCCGACAGGATGCGCAGCAAAGTAGTGAGCGGATAGACTGTCGCGTAGCCGACGCTCGGCGCATCGGATCCGGCGATGTTCGACGCGAACGCAAGCGCCGGCGGATCAGTCATGCTCCCGGCGAGCAGCCCGCTCAGATCCATGAAGTTCAATTTCAGGACTGCGCGCCCGATCACGCCGATAAGCAAGAGCGGGGCGATCGTGACGAAGGCGCCGGCGAGCAGCCATTGCAGGCCCGTCGCGCTGAAGACGGTAGCGAAGAATTTTTCTCCTGCGCCTAGTCCAACTGCGGCGAAGAAGAGCGCGATACCGAACTCGCGGAAGGCGAGATTGGTATTCACTGGCATGTGCCAGACCTGACGCCCAATGCGCCCGACACGTCCAAGGATCAACGCGACAATGAGCGGCCCGCCCGCGAGCCCGAGCTTGATAGGTTGCGGTAACCCGGGGAACGGGATTGGTAGCGTGCCCAAGGCAATTCCCAGCACGAGGCCGATGAAGAGGGGAATAAAGTGCGTTGTGTTCAGCTCCTTGAGCGAATCGCCCACCGCGCCGGCGGCTTTCTTGATGTCTTCCGCACGACCGACGATCTGGATGCGATCGCCGAATTGAAGGCGCAGGCCGGGCACAGCGGACATCTCCATGTCGGCGCGCATAACACGTGTAACAGCGACGCCGAAGCGATCATCGAGATCGAGCTCGTCCACGGTCTTACCGAGGATGTCGCGATCCGTTACCAGCACGCCCCGCGACGTGAGGCTGCTTTCTTCGAGGACGAGGTCCTCGTCGGTGCGCCTTCCGATCACGCGCTCTAATTGCTCCAGCCCCTCACGGCGGCCGACAACGGCGAGCCGATCACCCTGGTGAATGACCGTCGCGTCAGTTGCGGCGATGGTTCCGGCGCCATTCCGGATGCGCGAGATTGTGGCCTGCGATTCCAGCCGGCCGGGAATGGCGTCGACGCGGAGGCCATCGAGGTTTGCATTCGTCACCAGAAGCGTGCGGCGCTCGAGCGGTTCGGCCGGCGCGCGGTTCTTTGCCGCGAACTCGGCCGCTTCGCGAACAGGATCGATCCGGAAGATCTGCTTCAGCAAGACGAGGGTGGCAATGATGCCGACGATGGCTGTTGGATAGGTGACCGCGTAGCCGAGCGCCGGAAGTGTGAGGCGATCCGGTGCGATGCCGGGAAGCGTGCCGAGCGTCTGGGTTGCCGCGCCTAACGAAGGCGTGTTAGTCGACGCGCCGGAAAAAATACCCAGCACTGCGGCCATGTCGAAGCCGGCCAGCCAGCCGATGAGCGGGGCGCTGACGGCACCTAGAATCACAATTGCCGCCGCGAGGATGTTTAATTTTACGCCCTGATGCCGCAGCGCCGCGAAGAAGCCGGGCCCAAGCTGCAGTCCAATTGTGAAGACGAACAGAATGAGGCCGAGTTCCTTTACAAAATCGAGCGTCTGATGATCGACTGGGTTGCCGAAATGCCCGACAACGATGCCGGCAAAGAGCACACCTGCGGTGCCGAGCCCGATCCCTCGGAATTTTAAACTGCCGAACGCCATTCCAAGCACGCAGACAAAGGAAAGCGCGCCGATAGCATGAGCGATCGGCTGCGTGCGATGCAGGTCAAAGAGCCAGCCCATACACCGTCGGATTTTCCGCGGCGGTGGGCCGAACGAGTATCGGACGTTAGTCCTACCGGCGGTAAGCCCCGCCTGACTGCCAGTCCGCAACAGCATTTGCAGCGCGGCAGCGTTGTGGCGGTTTCAAGGGACAGGCATCGCCCACTGCAAAACCCTAGGCCGCCATCTGGCCGCGCATTTCCGCCGCGTATTGATCGGCATTCAGGCCGGCGAGCAGATGACAGGTTTGGCCAGGTAGCCTGAGGACTGCGGCAATGCCTTCGCTCTTTAGAGCCGCGTCATCGATCTGTTGATCATCGCGCAGGATCAGGCGCAGACGCGTTTCCGCGCAGGCGTCGACGCGGACAATGTTTTCCTTTCCGCCGAGCGCCTTGAGGTACGCAGCAGCTTTCCGTGGCGCGTCCGGATCACGCAGTCTCGGAGCAAGCCCTGCGGGCGCGGATGTCTGAATGGGCGTTGGTTCCTCGAGTTGATCTGCTTCTGCGCCAGCATGTTTGAGGTAATCCTCCATGTCCGTCTTCAGGTTCTCGCTTCGCGTGCCGAAGATGGCCTGCATCCCATCGCCGACCACGATCACGCCCGCCGCCCCGAGCGCCTTCAGTCTATCGGTATTCGCTTTTGTAATATCGGCGAGCTTGACCCGCAGCCGTGTGATGCACGCATCAAGGCTTAGGATATTGGCGCGGCCACCGAATGCCCGGACGAGTTGCCCGGCGAACTCGTCACCGGTCGCGGCGCGCGCACTCGCAACGGATTCGTCGTCCTTTT
>JBJMWX010000116.1:0-8731 GCA_045809925.1 Chthoniobacterales bacterium | reverse complement strand
GAACCGCGGCGGGAACGGCTTTGCCTTCGGGCGTCTCCTGCAGCGGGTGGCGATCGCCGCAATCGTGGTCGCGTTTACCGTGGGCGGCGCGGCCTGGTGGCAGGTCAGCGATTCAGGAACGCCGATTGCGAATGCCTATGCAATCGCCGACAACGCCATCGAGACTGGTGTCCTGCAATGAGTCCGACGCTAAAATGGCAGATCGCGTTCGCGCTTCTCTGCGTTTTCCTTGCCGGCCTGGCTGTCGGCGCGTTCGGAACGGTTCACATCCATCGCGGGATGTTGGGACCGCGGCCGGAGCATCTCGGCGGACGGCTGAGCGAACATTTGCGGCGGGAACTGCGGCTCACGCCCGAGCAGTTTGACAAAGTCCACCCGGCGATTGAACGCGGCGCGGAGCAACTGGAGCAAATTCGCTCAGAGACTGAGCGTCGGGTTAACGAGACGATGCGACAAATGCACGATGAAATTGGGCCGCTCCTCACGCCGGAACAAAAGGCGAAGCTGGGTGAGATGCACGAGCGTCACATGCAGATGCTGCATCGGCACGGTCCGCACGGCCCGCCGCCGTAAGCAAGCGCGCCGGCGCTGTCTTTCTGCAGGGCGGGTCGCTGCCCCGGCCGTTTTGGTGAAGCTGGAGGGCGGCCACGGACCCGCCCAGCGGCCTGCCGGCTATCCCATGTAGTATCCGCCGTTCACGTTCAGGACGTGACCCGTGATATAACTCGCCATCGGCGACGCGAGAAAGAGCGCGGCATTCACGATCTCGGCCGCTTCGCCGAGGCGACCGAGGGGGATCTGCTTTTTGAAATTCTCCGTCACTTCATCCGGCATTCCCTTGCTCATGCCGACGTCGATGAACCCCGGCGCAATTGCGTTCACGGTGATCTGTTGCCGCGCCAGCTCCCGCGCGGAAACTTTCGTCAGGGCGATGATGGCCGCTTTGCTCGAGGAATAGTTCGCCTGGCCGAACAATCCCATCTGCCCGCTGACCGACGACAGGTTAATCACGCGGCCGCCGCTGCGGAGGATACTGGCGGCATGTTTCGTGACGTTGAAGGTGCCGGCGAGATTGACGCGGACCACGCTTTCGAATTCATCGAGCGTCATTTTCTTCATCGTCCGATCGCGGATGATGCCCGAGTTGTTGATCAGGATGTCGAGCCCGCCAAATCGGCCGGCAATTTCCTTCATCATCGACTCAACCTCACCGGCGCTGGTCACGTCACACTGGATGACAAGTGCGTCGCGCAGATCCTTCGCGACGCTCTTCGCGTCGGCTTCGTTCTGTCCCGCGGTGTCGGCCACATAATTCACCACGCAGTGCGCGCCGCGGCCGCCGAACGCCGTGATCGTTTCGGCGCCGATACCGCGCGAACTGCCAGTCACGAGCACCACTTTCCCGCTGAAGTCGAGTGGATCGGTCATGGCAACGGTGTAGCCTGCGCAGTCTCAGGGCACAAGTAACGCGCGGCGCTGTTCCGGCTGGTTCGATGAGAGCTGTAGTGTCCGCTGTCTCACCGGATGGTCGATTACAAGGCGCGAGCGGTTGCCGGACAAGCGGAGGCCGTTAAGTTGGCCGCTCATGAAATCGCCCGTCCGCATTCTGACCGCAGTGCCGATTTGCGACGGGCACGACAGCGCGATCAACACGATCAACCTGGAGTTTATCCGCCACGGTATAGAGGTCGTTTATCTCGGCTTTCACCGGTATGTGAAGGACATCGTTCGCGCGGCCATCCAGGAGGACGTGGCTGCGATCGGCATCTCCAGCTACAATGGCGGTCACATCGAGTTTTTTGCCGAAGTCGTCCGCCAACTCAAAAGGCGAGGCGCGGATGACATCAAAGTGTTTGGCGGGGGCGGCGGCACGATCACGCACGAAGA
The DNA here is from genome assembly GCA_045809925.1 of Chthoniobacterales bacterium. GTDB lineage: Bacteria > Verrucomicrobiota > Verrucomicrobiia > Chthoniobacterales > UBA10450 > CADDYX01. The sequence continues at coordinate 6,844 of JBJMWX010000116.1, read as the reverse complement.
CCAGCGCATCATGCAACGTCGCGGGGTCGATCAGATTTTCTTCGCCGGCACTTCCCTGAGCGACATGACGAGTTATGTGCGGGAGCATTATGGCAAACCGCGCCAGCGCCGCGCCGGCTCGGATGGGGAGATGAAACTCGCCCGTAAGTTGACGGAGATCGAGGATCACTACGCGAACGGCAAACGCTCGAAACGAGCCGAGGCGCGCAAGGCAAAGAATAGCCGAACAAAGGTTATCGGATTCACCGGGCCGGGCGGCGCGGGCAAGACGACTTTAATCGACGAACTCGCGCTCCGTCTTCTGCGTCGCGATGCAAAGTCGCGAATCGCGATACTGTCCCACGACCCGAGCGTTGTCGGTGAAGGCGCACTGCTCGGCGATCGGGCCACCATGATCAACTCGCAGAACGATCGCGTTTTTATGCGCAGCATGGCCACGCGCGGGCAAGCGGGTGGCCTCTCCCCTGCGACCGAAGATTGTCTGGAGCTTCTCGCGCAAAGCGGGTTCGACTATGTGATTATCGAAACCGTCGGCACAGGGCAGGAGGCGATGCCCTTCCGTAGCAAATTGATCGATCAAACCGTCATGGTGATGAACCCGGACTACGGTGCGCGTCTGCAATTACAGAAGATCGTCATGCTGGACCTGGCGGACATCGTCGTCGTGAACAAGAGCGACCTCGATCGCGCGAAAACGGCGATGAATGAAATCGAGCGCCGCCTCGGCGAAAACAGGCGCCAGCAGGTCGTGATCTCGACAGTGGCGAAGCGGCACCGGGATGCGGGCGTGGATGAACTTTGCGATCTGCTGACGAGCGACGGCACGGCGCGACCGCCGGCCGCGCCGCGGAGGGTGCAGCGCCGGGACGCGCGAACGGCTCGGAGAGCCATCCCTGCCAACAAGAAAGGAAAGAGCAAACGATGAGCAAACTAGGACGCGTTGTCGAATCCGTAGAGAACTACAACCAGCACGTGCTCGATGAAGTGCGGCGTGCGCGCACGGACAGGAAATTCGGCCAGCAAATGGTGGATCGCTGGAACGAAATCAAGCGCCAAATCAAGGTAAGCACCGCGCCGACAGGCTTGAAATTACCGCGCCTCGCACTGCCGGAGATCGACGAGGCAGGCGAGATCACGCGCTACTTGTTAGGCGACGGATTACCGGGCGAGTTCCCGTTTTTGAATGGCGCCTATCGCGAGATGTATCTCGAGCCGTGGCAGGAAGCGCCGATCGAGACCGGAACGTTTGCGAAGAATAGCGACGGACGAAAGGCGCGGCTGAACGGGAACGGCAACGGGCAGGCAAATGGGAATGGTTCATCCGTGCGCGCCGGCGCGAAGAATCGTGTCGCGGATACGGTTCGCAAGCCCCAGCAGGCGGAAGAACCGACACGTTTGTTTTCCGGGCTCATGCTCGCCGAGGACACGAATAAGCGCTTCCACTTTCTCAGCGCGCATCAGCGCTCGAAGCGCCTCAGCACCGCCTTCGACGGCCCGACGCTCTACGGCATCGACTCGGACGCGGACGGCGTGTTTGGCAAAATCGGGGAAGGCGGCACAGCGATTGACACAGTTGAAGACATGGTCCGCCTCTACGACGGCTTCGACCTCGGCTCGCCTGATTTCTCCGCCTCAATGACGATCAGTGGCCCGGCGCCGATCATCATGGCGATGTACATCGCGGCGGCCAAAAGGCGCTTCGGCCCGGATGTTATTCCGAAACTTCGCGGCACGATCCAGGCCGACATCTTCAAGGAAGTTCAGGCGCAGAACGAAACCATTTTCCCGGTCGAAGCCTCGCTCCGTTTTCTCGGCGACATGATGGAGTGGACGATGCGCCACATGCCGCGCTGGTATCCGGTTTCGATCAGCGGCTATCACATCGGCGAAGCGGGCTCCACGCCGGTGCAGCAGGCCGCCTACACACTCTCGAACGGCTTCGCCTACGCTGAAATGATGGCGAATCGCGGCATGTCCGCCGACGAATTCGGACCACGGCTTTCGTTCTTCCTCGATTGCGGCCTCGACGTGGAATACATCGCGCTCACGCGCGTCTCGCGTCGCATCTGGGCTATCGGAATGCGCGACGTTTTCGGCGCCGGACCGAAAGCGCAGTTGTACAAGGTTCACACGCAGACCAGCGGGCGCTCCCTGATCGCGGCCGAGTTCCGTAACAATCTGACGAGAACTGCGGCCGAGCTAATGCTCGCCTACATGAACGGCACGAACTCGTGCCATTCGAACAGTGCCGACGAGCCGTTCACGACGCCAAGCGAAGAATGGATCCGTCTCTCCGCGCACAGCCAGGCGATCCTGCTCGAGGAATCAGGCATCTTTAAGCACACCATGAACATGTTGAGCGGCTCGCCCGGCATGAAAGCGGTCGAACGCGCAGTCGAAGCCGCAATCCTCGAAGAGTTTCGCGAAATCGAACGGCTCGGCGGTGTACTCGCGGCGGTCGAGAACCGCTACCAGCGCAGCCAGATCCAGAACGCTGCACATCGTTACGAGCAGCAGATCTACGACGGCACTCGCCCGATCGTCGCGTTGAACAAGTATCGCAACGAAGACGAGGAGATGCCGGAATTTGAACTCGCGCGCACACCGCGAGCGAAGCAGCAGCTGCAAGTCGATCGCCTGAAGAAGTTCAAAGCAAAGAACGCGCGGAGAGCCGAGCAGGCACTCGATAAGCTCTGCGACATTGTCGAAACCGATCAAAACTGCTTCCCAGCCTTGATGGAAGCGGTCGAAGTGTGCTCGTTAGGCCAGATCAGCGAACGGCTGCAGGAAGTGGTCGGCCGTTTTCGCCCCATGGTGTAGCTGCTGGCTCAGACTCGGCCTCACCAGAGCTTACCGGACAACTCAGATGAGCGCGCAACCCGAAGGCCCACCGGCCGATTGCGTTGTCTGTCACCGAACTGGGCTGGGTTCTCCTGCAGCTAAGATCGAATATTCTACGGCACGATGAATTCGATCGATAGCGGCATCGGCGAAAGCGCGCGCAGCCGCATCGCGTGGCGGCTCCTGCCGTTCCTGTTCCTGCTTTACGTCGCAAACTACCTCGACCGTACAAATATCGCCTACGCCACGCTCGGCATGAAAGGCGATCTCGGCCTGAGCGACTCCGTCTTCGGCACAGCAAGCGGCATTTTCTTCATCGGCTACTTCGCCCTGCAGATCCCCGGTGCTCTGCTGGTCGAACGGTGGAGTGCCCGCCGCCTGCTCTCGCTAACCCTGATCACATGGGGCGCGCTGACGTCACTGACTGCTATCGTGCATACGCCCCTGCAGCTTTACGGTGCGCGGTTTTTGCTCGGTGCGGCGGAGGCGGGATTCTTCCCGGGCGTGATTGTTTACCTCTCGCACTGGTTCGTCACCGAAGACCGGGCGAAGGCTGGTGCGCGGTTCATGGCGGCAATTCCAATCGGCTTCATGATCGGCGGCCCGATCGCCGGAACCATCCTCGGCGCGCATTGGGCTGGAATCGCCGGCTGGCGCTGGCTTTTCCTCATGGAAGGCGCGCCTGCCATCGTCCTGGGGATCATTGCCGCTTTCGTGCTCCCCGACTGGCCGAACGAAGCGAGGTGGTTGCCGCCGCACGAGCGCGACTGGATCAATGCCCGCCTGGATGAGGAGCGGCAAACAAAGGCAGACGCGGAACGAATGACAATCTGGCAGGCGCTGCGGCACCCTGCGGTCCTGGTGCTGACGGCGGGGCTATTCTTTACCTACACCGGCGGTTACGCGTTCTGGTTCTGGTTTCCCACCATGCTCCAACGCCTGAGCGGCTGGACCGATGTTAGCTATATCGGCTGGGTGGGGGCGGTGCCGTTCATCGCCGGCTTGATAGGAATGCTTCTGCTCGGCTGGAGTTCCGACCGGTCCCGCGAACGGCGCTGGCATTTCGCCTTACCTCAGCTTAGCGCTGCCGCCGCGCTCACCACATGGTTCTTCCTGCCCCATTCAAACGCATTATTGATCATCGTCTTCACGGTCCTCGGCTTCGGCACAGTCGCCTATCTGCCGTCCTTCTGGGCACTGCCCTCCGCCTTCCTGACCAGTTCCGCAGCGGCCGCGGCGGTGGGGTTTATCAACTGTTTTGCGAGTATCGGCGGCTTCTTCGGTCCGAAGATGGTCGGAAATCTGAGTCAGAGCACCGGTTCGTTCAGCAGGGGATTTGTATTCATGATCGCGTGCTGGACGATCGCGTCATTGCTCGTGCTCCTGTGTCCGCGGGAGAAGGCGAGCCAGTGAGTCGCGGCTTTTCTTATGGCGCGTCGACGGAGGGGCCACCGAGGCGCCAGCCGGGTCGACCTTTCAGGACAACAAGATAGTAGAGAGCAGCGAGCGCCGCACAGCCAAGGCTGCTGGCGAAGCTTACGGCCGCGTCTTTCAAGCTCGAGGCCGCGAACAGTAGCAGTAGAACCAGTGCGATAAATGGTGGCGCCGGCCAGAGCGGTAGCCGCCACCCTGGAGCAGCGGCGCGGCGACGTCGCCCGTGCAGCAGGCACGCGAGCGTGAGCATCAGGTAAATCAGCGTAACGCCGGACCCGGAAAGAAGCAGAAGCAGCTTCATGGGTAGAAAGCAGAGACCGGCTGAAAGCAGACCTGCGATTAGTGTTGCCAGCCATGGCGACCCAAAGCGCTGGTGCACCTGGACGAGAGGGCGCGCAATCGCTTCCGGCCAGACACCGTCGCGCGCGGTGGCGTAGATCTGGCGCCCCGTCATCAGCACGAGCGCGATGACCGCGTTGAGAATCGCGAGTGCGACTCCCCCGCTAATGACTTTGCCGAAAACCGTCCCGCCCGCTTGGATCGTGAAGTCGGAGATCATCGAACCTCCGGCGCCGAACAATGCCTTCAAATCCGTCGCTCCGCGCAGGACAGCACCGAGCGCTGCCATTTCGAAAATCGCAGTGATCAATAGCGACCAAAGCACCGCGTGGACGAGACGGCGCCGCACTTCGCGGACTTCTTCGGCGAGATAGACGGCATTCCCGTACCCGTCGTAGGCGAAGAGGCCAACGACTACGCCCGTCGCGATCGCGCCGAGCCCAATGCCGGTCAGGTGACCGTTCTCCCCGAGCATGACCGGGTGGGCGAGCATTCCGGTTATGCGGCGCGTGGGATGTAAAACACCGAGCGCAGTCACCAGACCAAGTGCGACAAGCTCCACCAACAAGAACCCGCCGGTCACAGCGGCGCTTGAACGGATGTTCAGGACTCCGAGGGCAGTGGCGAGGGCAAGCGCAACTAAGGCGGTGGTCAGTGGCGATGAAACAGGAACGACCGCAGCGAGGTAATCCGCCACTCCAAGCGAGAGCGCGGCGCAGGAAAGGAGCAGGTTAAAGACGTTGATGCCGAGCGTCGCAAACCCTGCAACCGGCCCGAGGACAGTAGCTACGATCGCGTACTCGCCGCCCGCTGAAGGAAAAGTCGATCCCAGCTCCGCGTAGGTAAGCGCCATGCAAAGCGCTACCAAGCCGGCAATCATCATTGAGATGAGTGCGCCCGAACCGGCGGCCGCGATTACGCCCGGAATAATCACGAAGACAGACGAGGCGGGTGTCTCCGCCGACAAGGTTAGGAACAGGGCGCCGAGCACCCCCATTCCGCGGGTGAGGGGACGCGGAGCGAATTCGGTCCGCGGTAAGTTCGCAGTCACGAATTTAGCCCGGTAATTCGACTACCTACTGACCATCGGCCGTTAAGGAGCCTTTCAGCCTACGTCTTTAGCGCCACGTCAAAAGGTGCACCGGTCTTGGCACGAACGTCGTCGAGTGCGACGCCGGGTTGCAGCTCGATGAGGACGAGTCCGCCGCCGGTCTTGACCTCGAAAACGGCCAGATCAGTAATGATGAGATTGACTACGCCTTTGCCGGTGATGGGCAGCGTGCATTGCTTCAGAATCTTCGGAGCGCCGTCCCGCGACGTGTGTTCCATCACCGCCACGACCCGCTTCACACCGGCGACCAGATCCATCGCGCCACCCGGCCCTTTGACCATTTTTCCCGGGATCATCCAATTGGCGATGTCGCCGCTGTCGGTGACTTCGAACGCGCCGAGAATGGCAAGGTCGATGTGGCCGCCACGGATCATGGCGAACGAGTCGGCGCTCGAGAAGAAGGCCGAGCCCGGCATCGTGGTGATGGTTTGTTTGCCGGCATTGATCAGGTCGGGATCTTCTTCACCCGGATTTGGAAAGGGTCCGATGCCGAGCAAACCGTTCTCCGACTGCAGGGTGACGTGCATACCTTCGGGAATGTAGTTGGCGACGAGGGTCGGGATCCCGATGCCGAGATTGACGTAGTAACCTTCGCGCAACTCCTGCGCTGCGCGTTTCGCGAGCAGGTCGCGGACGGTGGATCCCGCCTTTGCGACAGCGGCCCCCTGCACGGTCCGGAACTCGATCCGCTTCTCGTAGTTCTGTCCCTCGATGATCCGGTCGACGAAAATGCCGGGTGTGTGGATCTGGTCCGGGTCCAGTTCGCCGGGTTCGACTAACCGCTCGACCTCCGCGACGCAGATCTTGCCGCAGGTCGCCGCGGGCAGGTTGAAGTTGCGCGCGGTCTTGCGGAACATGAGGTTGCCGGTCTCGTCCGCCTTCCAGCCCTTGATGACGCTGAGGTCGGCGCGGATGCCGAGCTCGAGGATATATTCCTCGCCGTCGAACTCCTTGACTTCCTTGCCTTCGGCGACCTGCGTCCCGTAGCCCGTCTTGGTGTAGAAGCCCGGGATCCCCGCCCCGCCCGCGCGCATCCGTTCGGCGAGCGTTCCCTGCGGCGTGAACTCGACCTCGATCTCGCCGGCGAGGAATTGGCGCTCGAACTCCTTGTTCTCGCCG
>JBJMWX010000115.1:0-14380 GCA_045809925.1 Chthoniobacterales bacterium | reverse complement strand
TCGGCTCCTCGACGTAGCTCAGTTGAAAGGTTGCCAGTTGTTCATTCCACAGTGCCATCGCGTTCTCGAACGACTTGTAATAGTCGAGGCTGCCATCACTCAGCACGAATGGCGGAGACGGGAATTGCAGATGCATGAGCACGCTCGATTGAAACCACTTTGGGCCTTCGAGGAAATAAGCCGGCGAGCTGATCGCCAGGAGACAAAACGCAGCGGCAGTGAATGCCGCCCATGACATCCGACCGAAACGTGATCTCACGTTATTGCGGCAGGCGGGCGAGACGTGTCTGAACGACCGACTTGAATGCCTGCGGCGTGAGCGGCGTTCCGGCCGCATTGCTCGCCGCGTGCTCATCTTTGCCGAGCTGGTCGACATCAACCAGAGGCGCGCCGTCGTTTGTCGCCACAAACTCACGACCCGTCACCTGATCGTGCTGCAGGCGGAATCGCCCATGCATGATACCGACGAGCGGGATGAACTGGCTGCCGTTATGTTCGACAAAGAGAAAATCGCGATCGCCGACCTTGAACCGCGGCGCGTCGGTGACCTCCATCGTCTCATCGCCAACCGTGCCGCCGAGCATGCTGATCGTGTAATTGTTGCCGGGAGCGCCTTTGATTTTGTCGTCCACCTTAAGCGTGACGTAGCTCTGGATGTGGCGATTGGCGCCCTCGCCTTCCCAACGCGACTCCACGTTCGTGACCGTTCCCTGGAAAATCAGTTCAGCCTGGCTGAGCAACTGATCGAAGGTCGGCGGAATGACAGTGGTCGCGGAGAGCAGGCTCACCGAAGCGACAGCTAAGGCGGCGAGGAAGATGGAACGAAACGGTTTGATCATAATAGCGGGGGACGGCGGGCTTAAGTTACGGTGGGGAAGCCCAGATTCAACTTCGCAACTTGACACGAGTTTCGAGAAAAATCTACGGTTATCACGGTTATGGATCGAGATCGAACACCTCGACCAATCCGACGCCACTGCTGTCATTTACGCCGCGAACAATCGCGGTGTAACTCCCCGGCGCTAGCGTTGCCAAAACGGCCGACTCCCGCGGGTCGCCCGGCGCGACTCCGGTCGCGACGATCTGCGCGTATTGCGAGCTGCTTGTGAAGTTGTCGTTCGCCGCGATCAACGCCCCCGACGCGTCACGGAGCTCAAGCGTCGGGTCAGCCAACACGCCAGCGGCCGAGCTGGCCAGCGACGGTCCCACCGCGCGTATGATGACGGTTTTCGACGCGCCACCTTGCACGATCAGACCGCCGATCAAGGCCCGTTCCCCCGCTCCTACCTGTCCGCGGGTAGAGATGTTAACCAGCCGGCTCGAGTTGCCGTCGTATTCGTACACTTCGACCAGGGCGACGCCTGTGCTCGTGCCCGAGCCGGTCACGATCGCGGTGTAGCTCCCCGGATCTAGTGTCACGATCATCGCGGATTCGAGCTGGTGCGTCGGCGCGACACCGCTCGCGACTAATTCAGACACCTGCGTGCCCGACTGCCAGTCGTCGTTCGACGCAATGCCATTACCCGCCGCGTCGTGCAGCTCGAGGAATGGATCCTGTAGTGTGCCGCCGACGTTGACGAGCGAAGGCGCAATCGCTCGCAGAATCACCTTCTTCGCCTGCGAACCACGGATGATGAATCCGCCAATGAGCACGTTGTCGTTCGTCCCAACGCTCATCCTCGTGGAGATGTTTGCCAGGTGGCTCGTCACGCCGGCAGCAGGCGTGGGAGTTGGTGTCGCGACAGGAGCGGGAGTTGGCGTCGGTGCCGGATTGGACGCAGAAGGCGCCCCGTAGAGCGTCTGGATTCCAGCTACGTCATCGGAGCTCAGAGTCTCCTGGTTGCTAACGATCGAATTCATGACCGCCGTGACGTGCTGGCCTGACGAGTCGGGATGACTCAGCCCGATTCCGTGTCCCAGTTCGTGCAGGAAAACGCGGCGAATATCGACCAGGGCCGGACCCGGTCCGGGAAATTGCAGCGGACCGCGATACGAGTTGAACTTCTGCGCAATGTTAAAGATCGTGTCGGCCTCGGTCATCGAGCTGCCGGAATAATGGTAGAGCGTGATCGCAAGCGTGCTGCTTCCGAACGACTGACCCAAAGCGGTGGTGCCAAATGCGACCGAGTAGAGACGGTCATTACTGTTTGGCACCACGTTGGCATCCATGACCACAGAGACATGAATGGCACCCATGTTCTGGTTCCACATCTCGACCGCCGGCGCGACCGCCTGGTTCCAGGTTGTGCTCCCGTCCTGCAGTGGCGTTAAAGGGACCCCGAGGCTCAGTTGCAGGACAAGACTTGTACCCGGGCTCCATCGCGGCCCTTCGAGCACGTAGCCATGTGCCGTGGCGACAATGAGGGCGAGGAGAGAAGCAGCGGTCGCTGCGCGGCGCATCCGCGCCAGCTTGTAGCCGGTCTTGGAGAAGGAAGACATCAATTATTTTGTGAGGTGAAGACCGGGCAGTGCCGGCGGGAACTTAAAAAGCAGGAACCGTACGCACCGCTCCCGATCGGGGCGTATTTTTTCCGCTGTTCTGGGAAAACCGGCCGCGGGCCGGAATCGGCCGCTACGGCACGACGAAGATCTTCTGGGAGTACGGGTCCTTGGCCTTGCTTCCCGAAGCGTAGCCGGTCACATCGACGTAGCCGCCATTCGGATCGTATGGGCTATAGACAAAACCCGGCTTGCCCGGCACAGGCTTGGCGGTCGGGTACTGCTGGCCTTGCGTCGTTGTCGCGCGCGTTGTCGCCGGTGCCGTTGAATTCCGCTGCGTTGTCTCCGCGCTCGTCGTTTGAGTGCGCGAACGTGGCGTAGTCGGAGCGTTGCTGCTCGAGTCCGTTTCCACCGTGGTCGTAGCCGGGCGACGGCGAGCCGCCGGGCTCGGCGCAGCTGACGGGTCTATCGAACGGCCCGGGGTGACGACGTCAGAACTCGCGGTCGTCGTCGTCGCGGGTTCGTCGAGGTGATGGCGAACATAATTCGCCGGTGCATCGATGACTCGGAACGAAGTGACCGCCACATCGTGCGCTGTGCGGCAGCCGCCCAGAAGCAGCAAGCCCAGGAGCGAGATGCCCGCCGCCAATTTCATTGCGCGATTCTCCTACGCGAGCAGAGCGCGCGCAAATAAATGCTTCGGCGATCTTAGTCGCCGGTGGTGATGATTTCCCTCGCGTCCCCGGCAAATTCTTCGATCTCCTCCTCCGTCGTCGCCCAGGAGCACATCAGCCGGTAAACGTCCGGCTCAACGAACTTCAGAAAACGCCAGCCCCGCTCGTGCAGGTGGCGCGCCAGCGCGTTGCTCATGCGCACGAAAACGGCATTGCCCTGGCGGGGAAACTTCAGCTCGAGCCCGGGAAGGGCTGTAACATGTTGCGCCAGCAGCTTCGCTGATTCATTCGCCTGCCGGGCATTTTTCAACCAGACGTCGTTCTCGAGCATTGCGACCCAGGGCGCCGCGAGGAAACGCATTTTCGAAGCGAGCTGCCCTCCCTGTTTGGCGCGATAATCGAAGTCACGCGCGAGTTCTTTGTTAAAGAAAATGACGAGATCGCCGGCGCCGGTGCCGTTTTTCGTCCCGCCAAAACAAAGGACATCGACGCCGACCTCCCATGTGATGGATTTCGGCGCACAACCGAGTGCTGCGATCGCATTGGCGAAGCGTGCGCCGTCCATGTGGACGAGCAGCGAACGCTCACGCGCGAAGGCCGTAATCCGCGCAAGCTCATCACGTGTGTAAACGGTGCCGAATTCCGTCGCCTGCGTAACGCTGATCGCGCGCGGTTTGGATGAATGCAGATCGGGATAACGGATGAGCGCGGTCCCGATTGTCTCGACCGTAAGCTTGCCGTTCTCGCCCGGCGCCTTGATTAGTTTTGCGCCACCGGAAAAAAACTCCGGCGCGCCGCATTCATCGGTCTCAATGTGTGCGCGTTCATGGCAAACCACGCCGTCGAAGGGCCGGCAGATCTGGGCAAGGGCGAGGGCGTTGGCCGCCGTGCCGTTGAAGAGAAAGAAAACCTCGCAGTCGGTTTCGAAAAGCTTGCGGACAAGGCTGGAGGCGCGCTCCGTCCAGCGATCCTCGCCATAGGAAGGGGCCGCGCCCGCATTGGCCGCAGCCAGTGCCGTCCACGCCTCGGGTGCGATCGATGCGGTGTTGTCGCTCGCGAAGGTATAACGCTCCACGCGCGCGACTGTAGCGGCGGTCTGCGACCGTCGGAAATTCTAAATCTTGTCGCCGCTTGGAAGCGTTCCTGCCGTACAAAAGACCGCCTGGCTAAAAGCACTCGAGCTCGCGCTCAAGACTCCGCCAGGCCGATCCCCTCTACAGCGCCCTAACCTCTATGTGCAACCGCGCAGCAGAAAAAACAAAAGCAGTATCGGAATCGGTACTCCGAGGAGCCACAGCAATATGTAACCGGCCGCAGCTACCTCGTGAATTCGCTCTTTTAGTTTCATCGTTGTCCTTTCCCTAAATCAATTTCCCTGAACACTAATTGTTCGGAAAGCGGGCACAGTTCGCGGGTGTCTGAAGAGAAATTTTTCGGCTGCGAAAGGCCGGTTCGTCTGGCTTTGCCGAACCGGAGGCGCGGCCTTATCGTCGCGCATGAATCCGTTGCAAGGCGAAGTGGAGCGTCGCGGCGAGCAGATTTTCGATCTCGTCGACCGCCACCCGGAATCGATTTTCAGCAAGGCCGGCTTCTATCAGCGCATGATGGAATTCTCCATGCGCGATGAGCACTTCAAAGTGCAGATGTTTCGCTTTGTCGACGTCCTGGCGACGCTCCATCGACCTAACGACATCGTGGAACATTTCGAGGAATACCTCGGCAATCTGCAGAATGGTTTCGCGCCGCTCATGAAAACCGGAATCCGCGCGGCACGCCTGGTGCCGTGGATCGCCGGACCCGTCATGCGCTGGAACGTCTCGGGCATGGCTCGGCAATTTATCGCCGGGCGCGATTCACGCGACGTCATGAAGACGCTGCGCAAGCGGCGCAAACAGCGAATTGGCTTCACCGTCGACTTGCTAGGCGAAGCGGTCGTGAGCGAAGAAGAAGCGGACGAATACGGCACGCGCTGCTTCGAGTTGCTCGATGGACTCGCCGTCGAAACCCGCGGCTGGACCGATCCATTAGGGCGCAACGCGGAGCTTTTTCCGGTCGTAAACGTCTCGGTCAAAATTTCGGCGCTTTATTCGCAAATGAACCCGGCTGATCCGGCCGACGCCATCGCGCATCTCGCGCCAAAGCTCCGGCCGATTCTCCGACGCGCGCGCGAACTGGGCGCTTTCATCAATTTTGACATGGAGAGTTACGCGCACAAAAACAGTACGCTCGAGCTCTTCCGCACCCTCTTCGATGAACCGGAGTTTCGCGATTGGCCGCATGCCGGCATCGTCGTCCAAGCCTACCTGCGCGATGCCGAGAAGGACCTGCGCGACCTGATCGAATGGGGCCGCCGGCGCGGCACGCGGTTCACCGTTCGCCTCGTGAAGGGCGCCTATTGGGACTACGAGAAGATCAAGGCCGCTCAGAACGGATGGCGAGTTCCGGTCTGGCTGCAGAAGCCGGAGAGCGACGCGAACTTCGAAAAACTCAGCCGCATTCTTCTCGATAACGAGTTGATCGTCACTTCTGCGTTCGGATCGCACAACGTGCGCAGCATCGCGCACGCGATGGCCTACGCTGATTCCAAGGGGATCGAAAAGGGCCGGTTCGAGTTTCAGCTCCTCTACGGCATGGCCAATCCGATCAAGCGCGCGCTGGTCGATCTCGGGTATCGGGTGCGCGAATATACGCCGGTCGGCGAGCTGCTCCCGGGCATGTCTTATCTCGTGCGGCGCCTCCTCGAGAACACATCCAACGAAGGCTTCCTGCGCGCGAAATTCTCCGACCGTGTCGGGCCGGCTGAGCTTTTGCGCGATCCGCGCGAATTAGTCGCCGCCGCGCCTTCTGTCATTCCGAGCGGAGTCGAGGAATCCTCGGACGGACAGAGACGCAGATCTCTCGACATCGCTCGAGATGACAAGATCGCGCTGAATGGTGCTGCCGATCGTGAGACGCCGCCGGGCGACAGCTACGAGAATTCTCCGCTGGTAAACTTCGTTCACACACGGGCGCAGGATCAGATGCGCAGCGCCTTGCGCGAAGTAAAGGCGAAGCTCGGTCGCACTTATCCGATCGTGATCAACGGCGAACGTATTTCGACTGGTAAGACAATCGCGTCGATCAATCCGAGCCGTCCCACCGAAGCGGTTGGCCACGTAGCCGAAGCGGGAATTCCGGAAGCCAACCGCGCAGTCGAAGCGGCGCGCAAAGCGTTCGAGCATTGGTGCCGCGTCAGCGTCAATCACCGCGCGCAGTTGCTCGAGCGCGTGGCCACAATCATGGACCGCCGCCGCTTTGAGCTCTCAGCGATCGAAGTGTTTGAAGTCGGCAAGCCATGGGCCGAAGCGGACGGCGACATCCGCGAAGCAATCGACTTTCTGCTCTTTTACGCGCAACAGATGCGAATCCTCGGCCGGCCACGGCTGACCCAGCACGTCCCCGGGGAAGAAAGCTATCAGCATTACTGGCCGCGCGGTGTCGCGCTCGTCATCGCGCCATGGAATTTTCCGCTCGCCATCCTCACCGGGATGGTCTCGGCCGCCATCGTCAGCGGCAACGCCGTTATCATGAAGGCGGCGGAGCAGGCAGCAGTCATCGGCGCGATGCTGATGGAAATGTTCGAGGAAGCGGGTGTGCCCCCGGGCGTGCTCAACTTCCTGCCCGGGAAAGGTTCCGTCATCGGCGCTCATCTGGTTGATCACAAAGACGTCGTCATGATCGCGTTTACCGGCTCGCGCGAAGTTGGCCTGCGGATCTGGGAAAGCGCTGGGCAGACGCGACCGGGCCAGCCCGAACTGAAACGCGTTGTCTGCGAAATGGGCGGAAAGAACGCGGTCATCGTCGATTCCGATGCCGATCTCGACGAGACGGTGGTCGACACGATCTACTCGGCATTCGGCTATCAGGGGCAGAAATGCTCGGCGTGCTCCCGGTTGATCGTGCTGGAGGAAAACTACGATCGCGTAGTGGAGCGATTGATTGCCGCCGCCGGCAGCATTCGCGTTGGAAACCCCGAGGAGCCAAACATCATGATCGGTCCGGTCATCGACGAGACGTCCTACAACCGGATCAAGGAGATCGTGGAGCGCGGCAAATCCGAAGCCACCCTGGCCTTTCAGGGAACGAGTTACCCGGGCGAAGGCTATTTCATTCCCCCGACCATCTTCACCGAGGTCGATCCAAACAAAGACCTCGCCCAATGCGAGATTTTCGGGCCGGTCTTAAGCGTGATCAAAGTGCGAGATCTCGACGAAGCGATCCGGGTTGCGAATGGCACCGAATACGCGCTCACCGCCGGGTTCTTCTCGCGCAGCCCCGCCAATATCGAGCGGGTCAAAGCCGAGGTGGAAGCTGGCAACGTTTACATCAATCGGTCGTGCACCGGCGCGGTCGTGGGACGCCATCCGTTCGGCGGTTTCAAAATGAGCGGAGGCGGCACGAAAGCCGGCGGGACTGATTACCTGTTGCAGTTCGTCGTGCCGCGAGTGGTGACCGAAAACATCATGCGACATGGGTTCGCGCCTGAAAGCACGCCGCAATTCCGCGAGGAATTTCTCGGCCGCTGGAGCAAGGCGCCGATGAGCGCGTCGCTCCGCACAAAAGCGGAGCGCGTCAGGGACTAATTATTACCGACGCGAGCGGCACGCGTCAGCGCCAGTAGCCTTCGACCCAAACCCAGCCGCCGGGCCGTCGCACCCAATGGCCTTCGGTATAGTTAGCCGCAGCCCGCGGGCGCACCACATATGTGCCGGGCACCCAGGCATAGTCGGTTCCAGTCCAACGCCAATGGCCACGCGTCCAGATATACCCCGGACCGGGTGACACTGTTTGCGTTTCGACCCGCACCGGCGGTGGTGTGCGAGTCACGACAACTTCCCTCGTCGTTACTGGCGTGGTGGTGACAATATCTCGCTGCACTGTTGTGGTAGTCACCGGCACCGGCGTCTCCACCACGCAGCCGCCGAGCGCGAGCGGCGCAATCGCCGCCAGGTAAACCGTTCTCTTCATTCTTAAGCCCTCCTCTATTTATATTTCGGATTGCCGCTTCTGAACGGCTCTGTTTGCGGGATCTCGTGCGGTGGCCATGTTGAAGCACCATGGCAACACGAAACGGATCAGCGGTTTGGAACGGCACCCTCAAAGGCGGCGGCGGCACGATGAAGCTCGGGAGCGGCGCCTACGAAGGGCCATTCTCGTTCTCCTCGCGCTTTGAAAATGGCAGCGGCACGAACCCCGAAGAACTCATCGGCGCGGCGTTGGCCGGTTGCTTCTCGATGGCGCTTTCAGCCAATCTCGAGAAAGCCGGTCATCCGGCGACACGTGTCAGTACGACGGCAACGGTGAAGCTCGAGATCGTCGACGGTGGTCCCAAGATCACCACCATCGAGCTGCAGAACGAATCGCAGGTGCCGGGAATCGACCAACGCGCTTTTCAGGAGCAGGCCGAGAAGACGAAAACGGGGTGTCCAGTTTCAAAGGCGCTCACCGGGACTGAGATCAGGCTGAACGCGAAACTGGTGTAAGCGCTTCTGCGAGTGTCGGTCGGGCTCTCCGAGCACGGTCAGTCGCGCCCAAAGGTCGCGATCAACCAAATTTACGACTTCGCGTAAACGCCGAGGAGCGGACGACGTGACGGCGTTTTCGAGTGGAAATCGCTCACGAAACCGGTCCGCGTGCGCATCTCAACGTGCCCGGCACCCCGTGCGCCGTAAACCAGGACGGAGCCGACGGGTGCGGCGTAGGGATCGCGAACCGATAGTTTCTTGAAGCCGTAATTGCGGACGAGATCGTCGGCCGCCTCTTTCGCCAGCTCGCTTTTCGGGCGCGAATCGAGCACTCCGGCGGCGAGCAGCGCTTCCTTTACGTAATGCCAGCAGCGGGAACGCGAGTGCGCATGCGAGCGTTCCTCCGCAATCGTCGCGGCACGAAGCAGCGCCGGATTGATGCGATGATCGTAACGGCCGACCGGATGAACGATTTTGTCCGGCCGATACGTCGTCACGACCTCAGCTTCTTCCTGCGTGCCGGAGGTATCGCGGAAGCTGAACTTGGTCGGTTGAATCATGGGCGCGACCGACTTCGGAGGAGGCAAGGCGTGGATTGTGGGCGCCGCCACACAGCAGCAAGCAAATACTGTAAAAGGGATAATAGTGGAACGCACGGCGCGGCCTCTTATGTACGCAAATGCCACGCCTCGCAACCGCTTTTTGCCAGCTTTACGACTTGGCGAAGACGCCGATCAAGGGCCGCGACGACGGGGTCTTCGACCGGAAGTCGCTGACGAAGCCCTCATTGGTGCGGATCTCCACATGTCCGGGCGCCCCTTTTGCCGTGTAGACGAGCACCGCACCGACCGGCGCGGAATAGGGGTTCGTAACCGGCAGCTTCTTGAATCCGTATCGGCTCACCAGTTCACCCGCCGCCTCCTTGGCATTCAAGGTCTCGGGCCGGGATGATACCGCGCCGGAAGCGAGCAGCGCATCCTTCACATAGGCCCAGCACATCCGGCGAGAATGAGCGTTAGCCCGCTCCTGGGCGATCGTCGCCGCGCGCGTGAGCTTCGGATCGATGCCATCGCTCTTCGCCACGGGTTGGGTGAGCTTCTTCGGCTGGAAATGATCAACTACGTCAACCGACTGCGCCTTACCTGAGCCGTCTTTGAAGGTGAATTTCGCGCTCGGAACTCTGGCTTCAGTATGGGTCGAGGAAACGGCGACGAAAGAGGCACCAAAAAGGGCGAGGAGAAGTGAGGTTTTTATCATCGGGGACGCCGTCTATCGTTGAAAAACGCAAGCCTCGCAAGGGGTTTTTGCGTAAAAAAAGTAACAGCAGAGTAGCTGCTGAATCCGCTGTTTAGAGCAAGACACATGCCTGTGGCCTGCCGCCGATTACACCTGTCCAGCTGCGGGCGAAATCCGATCGCCGCACCGTGTCCCGAGCCGCCTAAATAGCGCTATTGGAGCTTGTAGCGACCGACCATTCCTCGTTAGCCTGCGGGCACAACCCCGCATGAACACACCCCGCCTCGTCCACCTCATCGTCCTTGCCGTCGCCGGCTCAATTTCGGCGCTTGCGGCTGAAGAACCGCTCCGCCACGATCTCGGCACCTACACACGTAAGATCACAACCACCAGGCCGAAAGCGCAGCAGTACTTCAATCAAGGCCTCGCGTTGATCCACGGGTTCAATCACTCGGCGGCGATTCGCTCCTTCCAGGAAGCGGCCAATGCAGATCCGGATTGTGCCATGGCGCACTGGGGTATCGCACTCGCGGCTGGTCCGCATATTAATTACCCGCTCGTGCCGCCGCCCATGGCTGAACTGGCGTGGAAAGAACTGACGCTCGCGCAACAGCACGCCGACAAGGCTTCGCCCGTTGAGAAAGCCTTGATCGATGCGCTCGGAAAACGTTACGCGAATCCGCAGCCGGAAGATCGCACGACGCTGGACCACGCCTACGCCGACGCGATGCGGGAAGTTTGGAAGCAGTATCCGAAGGATCAGGATGTCGGCGCGTTTTTCGCCGAGTCGATGATGGATCTAAGTCCGTGGAACCAATGGACGCACGAAGGTCAGCCGAATCCCGGCACCGAAGAAATCATCGCGACGCTGGACGCAGTCATGAAGCTGAACCCGGTTCATCCATTCGCGAATCATCTCTACATCCACGCGGTGGAAGCTTCGCCGCATCCGGAGAAGGCGCTGGTCGCGGCCAATCGTTTACGCAACCTGCAGCCCGGTCTCGCCCACAATGTGCACATGCCTTCGCATATCGATATCCGGACGGGCAACTGGCAGAAGGCTATCGACACGCATGCGACGGCGGTCGCGGATGATCACAAATATTTCGCCGCCCTGGGCACGAAATCGGCCGGCCTGATTCCTTTCTATGCGGCGCATGATCATCACATGCTCGCCTATGCCGCGATCATGACCGGCCAGAGCAAACTCGCGATGGATAAGATCCGCGAGTTGATCCGCGAAACGCCGCCGGAATTTGTGAAGGCCGCAGCCGTGAAAGCGGACGCATTCCTGGCTCTGCCAATGGAAGCCATGGTGCGTTTCGGCCAATGGGACAACGTGCTCGCAGAGCCTGAAAATTATCCGGAATTCACGCCGTTCTCTCGCGCCTTCCATCATGCGGCGCGATCGATTGCCTACGCCGCCAAAGGCGACACCGCGAACGCGCGCAAGGAGCAAACGGCCTTCACCGATCTCGCGCAGAAGGTCCCCAAAGAAACGGAAATCGGTAACAACACAGCGGGCGATATCATCGCACTGATCCAAAAGATGCTCGGAGCCGAGATCCAGGTCGCAGACGGCAAAACGGAAGAAGGCATTGCCGGCCTGCAGGAAGCGCTCAAGATGGAAGACGCTCTGAAGTACGACGAGCCACCTGCGTGGATGATCCCGATTCGCCACTCACTCGGCGCGAATCTGATGAAGGCCGGACGCTACGCGGATGCCGAAGAGATTTATCGCGAAGACCTGCGCCGTTTGCCGGAAAACGGGTGGTCGCTTTATGGATTGTCCGAAGCCCTCAAGGCGCAGAAGAAACCGGAAGCCGTTGTCACGAAAGCGCGCTTCACCAAGGCGTGGGCAAAGGCGGACATCAAGATCAATAGCTCTTGTTTGTGTCGGCCGTTTGTAACCGCTTCCCGCTAGGCAGCGCGAACGCGCAGCGTTGTAGTGTCCGCTGTCTTCAGCGGAGTCAGGCACGTCGCCCGCGCGTTGCGTTGATGCGCTGAGGACAGCGCACGTTACAGTCTAGTTCTGGCCGGCGATCTTCTTCGCCTTCAACAGCACGGCGATAGAGTCAGGCCGGCCATTCACGAAGTCGATCCGCGTCAGACCATCGGGAGTTTGGTTCACGACTCCTGGAATCGAGAGCGCGGTCATATACCAGCCGCGCGGCAACACGATCGAATTGCGCGGCCTGCCGAAACTGCGATCGAACACCATCTCGTCGCCTTCCAGCCCGTAACACTCCGGCGCGGTATAGGTCTCCGACATCCGCAGGCGAATCGATCGCCCTTTCTTCACCGGCGGAAAGCGAAAAACCACCGCCTGTTGATCGGCGGCGATCTTCTCTTCGCCCGGATCAACTCCGGCCTCTTTCAATTTTGCGCCGGTCAGCACCTCGGTTTTCATCGCTTCGCCCGTATCCAGAATCCTGCCGGACGGTTCGGCCACTGTGCTGCCCGGCCGTACAACGTTCAGGTACTTGTCCGTACCTTCGCGCGCCTCGGTGTAGTCGTGGTAAAGCTTGAATGCGTGCGTATCCGGTTCCTGCAAGAAGTAGACGATGTCGCGGTCCTGGTGCGCGCGCTCAGCTAACCGCTCACGTTCGGTCGGCCCTCGTGCCGGTGGCGGCTCCCAGCTGCGTTTCTCCGTCAGGGGCCGTGGCTTGGCGCCGTCGCCGGTCTGCGCGCCAGGTCTTGCCTTTAGCACCAGCGCCGCGGGTCCGGGCGCCTGATGCATGAAAGTGATGCGCAGACGTCCGTCCGGCTCAGACAAGATTTGCGATGGCACGTTGCAGTCGGTCAGCCGGAAACCGGCTGGCAGTACGACCGCATTCCGCCGAATGCCGAGCGGCCGATCGAACACAATCGCGTCACCCTCGCGGCGGTAACTCTTCGGGTCCTTGTAGGTCTTGACGATGCGGATGCGCGCCTGGCCGCCGTCGGGCGGAATGGCGCGCGCGAGATGCACTTCGATGTAGTCCGTCGCGAGGTCTGCATCCCCCAGCCCGTGCTCCTTCGCGCTCGCACCGTTCACCTGCTCGAACTTGAGCGGTTCGCCCGTTGCCATATCGAAGACCGCCTCGTCGCTCGCGACGCTTCCTTTGCGGATCGGGTTCCAGAACAACTTCGCGCCCGGCGTGGCCCCCGTCACTTCGTAGGTAATCTTGAACGAGGCGCTCTCTGGTGCGAGCAGCTCGTATAGGGTGTACTCGTCCTGCTCGGTTTGGCTCTGCGCCTCGCCGTGCAGCATTGAGGCTGCCGTGCAGCAGGCGATTGCGAAGGCAACCCTCAACATGTCGCGATCATTTCGGCCATTCGTCCCCGCATCTCCGCATCGGGCAGCCGACCGGTGCCGGCACTCATGTTCTCGCGCAGGTGGGGCACTTTATTAGTGCCAGGAATTACAGAAGTGACAGCCGGATGCGCTACGATCCACTTCAACAGGAACTGCGGCCATGACGTGCAGTCGAATTCCCGCGCATAATCGGGCAAAGGTGCGTCGCGCAGCCGTCGCAATAGATCACCGCCGAACGGCCGGTTAACGATCACGGCGAGGCCACGTTCCTGGGCGAGCGGCAGGACCCGCTGATCGGCCTCGCGTTCGCCGAGCGAATAGTTGATCTGCAGAAAATCGAGATGTTCGCTGCGCAGGACACGTTCCACTTCGGCATACGCGCCGGAATTGTAATGCGTGATTCCGATGTAGCGGACCCGCCCCTGCTCCTTCCAGGCGCGCAAAGTCGCGAGTTGCGTCGCGACATCGACGAGATTGTGCACCTGCATGAGGTCCATCCGTGTCGCCTGCATGCGCGTAAACGACCGTTCCATGGAGTCGATTCCAGCCTGCCTCCCCCTGGTCCAAACCTTGGTCGCGAGGAAAAGCGAGTCGCGCAGGTTCAATTTCGCGTTCAGATCGCCGACCACCTCTTCTGAACGGCCATACATTGGCGATGAATCGATCAGGCGTCCGCCGAGTTTCACGAACTCCGACAAGACTTCCTCGACCGGTTGCCGTTGTCCGGCCGAGCCGCCGACGTCAAACACCTGCCACGTGCCCAAGCCGACAACGGGCAGCTTCTCGCCGCTCGATGGAATCGCTCGTGTCAGCATCGCAAGAGATTCGCCTGCGGATTGGCCACGGGTGGCACGAATCGGCAAAGCGCTGGCGGCGGTAGCACCAGCGAGCACGCGCACGATTTCGCGCCGGGTCCAGTCCGTCACGATCGCGACTGTGCGATGTAGCGGCGCTTGTGCCAAGCGGCTAACCCGAAGCCGCGCGGCTGACGAGGGCCTTCATATTCTCCTATTGACATTCTATACGAAGATTGCCAATCTCTTCCTACAGACAATCTATACGACGATGGGAAAGAAAGCCGATCTCCTCCAGGGGACACTTCACCTCCTGATCCTGACAGCGCTCTCCGTCCAGGAGCTGCACGGGTTGGGCGTGGCCAATCGCATCGCGCAAATCACCGACGGCACATTCGAGGTCAAGCCCGGGTCGCTCTTCCCCGCCCTCCACCG
>JBJMWX010000114.1:0-40158 GCA_045809925.1 Chthoniobacterales bacterium | reverse complement strand
GCTTGTTGTCAGCAGTTGATGGCGCGCTGGCGTATTAGTTTTGAAGTTTATAAATCTCGTTTAACGCGAGGCCCGTGCTGCGGTTCACGCCGCGGACGATCGAGGTATAGTTGCCTGCCGGAAGTGTCAGTAATATCGCCGATTCGCGGTCGTCAGTCGGCGCGAGCCCGGTCGATTGTATATCGGCCGAATTCGAAGCGTCCTTCCAGTTGTCGTTACTCTTGAGCAAAGTGCCGTTAGCGTCATAGACATCGAGCGTTGGATCCTGCATCTCGCCGGTGAGACCGCGATCGTGAAGTTCCGGACCAAGCGCGCGGAAGACCACTCGTTTCGCTGTCCCGCCGCGCAGAATCAACCCGTCAATCAGCACGTTGTCGTCCGTCTGGACGTTAGCGCGCACGGACAGGTTACCCAGCTCCCCCGGCTCGGTCGAGCTAAGGTCGAAGAGCTCGATTAACCCGATCCCGGGTCTGCCATCGAAGCTTTTGATAATCGCAGTGTAGTTACCGGATGGCAGGCGCTTTACGATCGCTGATTCGCGATCGTCAGTTGGTGCAAGGCCTGTCTGCTGGATCTCTTGTTCCTGTCCGCCGGTTCGCCAGTTGTCGTTCGACAGCACCTGGTCGCTGCTGTTATGCATCTCCAGATATGGATCCTGCATCCGGCCGTTGACCGGATTGCCGTTGACGTTGAGCGATGGCCCAAGCGCGCGCGCCATCACACGCTTCGTGCTATTGCCGGTGATGATGAAACCGCCAATCGCTACGTTGTCGCCGCTCTGCGAAACTACACGCCCCGATAGGTTAACTAGTTGGACGTTCGCCGGCGTCGGCGAAGGACTAGGCGTGGCCGTCGGACTCGGGCTCGCTGTGGCAGTTGGACTGGCGCTTGCTGATGGAGTGGGCGAAGCTGTTGGGCTCACCGTTGCGGTAGGAGTTACAGTTGCGGTTGGACTTACCGTCGCCGTCGCTGTGGCCGTGGCAGTTGGCGTCGGACTCGGCGTTGGGGAAGAAGGTTCCGTCACCGTAATCGTCTGCTGGGCGGCATTTTCACTCCTGGCTCCCCGCGAATCCGTTACGACGAGCTGTGCCGCGTAGATTCCGGCTGCCTGATAGGTGTGTTTCACAACAGGATTGCCGGTCGTGAGATCGGGCGTGTTGTCGCCAAACTGGAAGGTATAGCTTGTGATCGTATCCTGGAAATCCGGGTCGCTTGACCCGGTGGCGTCGAACGTCACTTCCAACGGGCGATTGCCGGAGACGGGATCCGCCTTCAAGTCAGCCGTTGGTGGCGTGTTCGTTGCCACGGAAATCATGACGGTGGCGTCGTTACTACTCGTTTTGCCGCGTGAATCGGTGACGCTAAGACGAGCTGTGTAGTCGCCATTCGCACCGTAGGTGTGGGAGACCGAGGGTGTCGATTGCGTAACCTTGGGCGAGCCATCCCCGAAATCGAAAGTATAGGAAACGATCGTGTCGGCTGGTGCAGTGGTGTCAGGATCAAACGAACCCGCTCCGCTCAAGTTAACCGTTAGAGGTGGCGGACCCGAAGTGGGACTGGCTGTAAGGACTGCGGTCGGCGGCGTATTAGGGCGGCAGGCATCATTGCCGACAAGCGTGTATGACCCATCCGCGGTCGAGTCGATTGCAGAGGACTTGGTGATCGTGGCATTCCCGTTTCCGCCAAAATTCCGGCCGCTAAGGAGCGAAAGCGTCGCGCCAGGTGCCGGGTCGCCTACTTTGTTATTCGCGATTGCAATCTGAATGATCCCCGAGGCATCGATTGACCCGGCGTCGGGTGTGCCTTGCATGACTGGCACGTTGCCATTGGATGTGACGACGCCGTATTCAAAGGTTACCGCCGCGGCGCCGCCACCGTTGGAGTTCATCCCGATGTAATAGCGATCCGTCCCTGGTGTAGAAGGTGGAGTCGCTGGCGTCCAGACGACGCGCCACTGCCGGTTTGCAGGTATTGTGCTCAGGTCGGCGACCTTCATCGTAAAGACAAGCCGCCTGGTACCGTCCGCCTGATAAGGCTCGCCGACGAGGACCGCCTGCACGTCGAGATCGGTATTCATCGGCGCGAGGACCTGGTCCCCGGTAGGATCCGCATCCACGAGGAACCCGGTCGGCGCGCAGGGATCAATCGGCGGTGGTGCGGTAATTGGAACTTCACCGCAGTTCAACCCTTCGCCGATCGCGTTAACAGCGGTCACCTTGTAAAAGTAGGACGTAGCGGAATCCGCCGTGTTATCATCGTAGGAGGTGCTGGTCGCCGGCACAGTGGCAAGCGGCGCACCATATGTTCCGGGATCTGTGCGGCGGTAGACTTTGTAGGCGGTGATTGGGGATCCGCCGTTGTCCGGCGCAGACCAGGTGACATGGACAATACCTGTGCCATCCCTGACTACCGCGTCGACACGCGGCGGAGCCGGAGCTACTGGCTCTGCCGGATTAGGGTCATTCGCTGCGAAGAGGCGTTTGCCGCCCGACTGCCGGGCGATGGAGGCGAGCGCCGTATAAGAATTAACAGTGCCGTTCACACAAGCGGCGACGCAACCATCCGGATAGCCGACGAGCGTACGCCCCTGTGCATCGACCGTCGCGTCCATGAAGTCGAGCAGGTTCCGATCGTTAGGGCTGTGGGTCTGGCAACTGGTCGTGCCAAGATTACAGATCGAGCCGCGCTGGACAGGATCGTCCGGTGTAGCGTCTACCGTCGTCCAGGTACCACCACTATCAAAGGTGGTGGCGATATAGAGATGCCAGGGCGCGCTTTGATTGTAATTAGCCTGGTCGGTGTAGTTCCCTGGCGTGGTAGTGCCGAAGAAGGCATAAGCGGCGCGGTTGTCGTCGCCGGCCACCAGCTCGGGGAAGGTAGCATTCTGAATTCCGAACTCAGCACCAACCTCCTGGTCGTTTACCCAGCTGCCGCCCTGGTCATGCGAGACAGCAACCTTCGGATGGCTGTTGGCAGCCTGATAGCCCAGGTAGATCGTGTTGCTTGGCTGAGTGCCAGGTTTGCCGACAGTGTTGGTTCCTATCCCGACCGAAGGATCAACCAGAAATCCAGTTGTGCTGCTCGCCGGCACCGGTTTGACCGCCCAGGTAATGCCGTTGTCCGTCGACACGGTCACGGCTGCTTTGCCGCCGCAACTGCGGTTCGGCACGTAAGCAGTTCCGTCCGGTGCGACCTTGACGTGGCCATGGATTCCGACGCAGTCCGCCACGGTGTAAATCGGCACACCGGGGCCGAAGGTCACCCCTCCATCATCACTGCGCGCGCAGAACGCGGTTGCTATGTCCTGTGAGCAGTAATAGACCGCGTTAGGATACACCGGGTTGGTAGGGATAGGTGAGTGGTAGGGGCCGGCGCCAATCGTCTGGTGGTCCACGCCGGAAGGAATACCGCCACCCTGACTCGGGAGGTATGAGGCTCCATCATTGTCTGTGAAAAACGTGATGCTGTCCTGCCCGGTGAGCTGGGAGACAAACGTACGGTTCGGCGTGGTATTACCGCCCACCCGGATATGGTCGGTGAAAAGGATAGGATCGAGCGACACAGCTGCCGGCACATTGGTATTTGTCCATGTGTCCCGCGCGGGAGACGGGCAGTCATCAAAATGAACCCGGATAGCGCTGAACGAGGCTAGATACATGACATTTCCGGTGAGCCAGTTTACACCGATGGACGGCTCGCCGCCGTTGAAGGAGCCGGTGGCAGGCGGATTGTAAACTTGGAATCGCGGCGAACTCTGGCCGGGAGTAGCAGACGGATTTGGAGTTGGCGCAGGTGTAGCAGCCGGACAAGAGCACTGGGCATGTCCAACCAGCGCATAAGAAGGATCGTTTCCTGTCTGAGTAGTAGAATCGATTGCCGCAAGGAGACCCGTCCCGGCCGCGCCTACCAGGAGTTGCGTGCGGCCCTGGATTTTCGTGATGGTCTGGCCCGGCGCCGGATTACCCACCTTGTTGTTCGCGACCGTGATCGTGATCGTCCCATCAGCGCTATGGGTTCCATCATCGGCCGTACCGACTGTGGTTGATGTCGTGCCAACGGTCCCGTACTCGTAGGTCGCGTTCGAATTTTGATCCGTGGTCATCTCGACGTAGTAGGCCGTGATGCCTGAGGGAAGTGTTGGTGGCGCGAACTGCACCTTCCAATGACCGTTCGCCGGAATGGAGGCCAGGTTTGCCACCTTGACCGTGAAGAGAAGCCTGTTTGAACCGTCTCCGAGGCAAGGCTCGGCAATGGAGATCGATTGGATGTCGAATTGCGCATTGGCGGCCGGCGCGCCGGTTTGATCTCCGGCCGGATCAGAGGTGATGGCCGTGCCGGGTGCACTGCATGACGCCGGTTCTGACGCCGCAATAGTCGCTCCTCGGGGTGGCGCTGATGCGAAGGTCAACACCGTCAGCGACAGAGCTGCGGCACAAAGGAGGAGGGTAGCGATAAGGCGCAATCTGAAGACGCCCGATTCCGAGGAGGTTTTTCTTTGCATGACGTTAGGCTGCGGGTCGGCTGCGACGCAGGGGAACAACGGCGCGCCGAATTTACGGATCACATCGGATTAGTCGCCGACATGCAATCTTTTTTTATGGCTTTATTGTAAATTGCTCGCCCGCCGCCAGATGAATGATCCCTGAAACCCGATCACGCGCGGATGACGGAGTTTGATTCGCGCAATCATCAGCCGCCGGTCGTATCGCCAAGCTATGCCGGCTAGATTTTTCGGCCGCCGCCGAATCGTCTGCTGTCACTCCGCGCCGTCTGCGGCGCCGTCAGGAATAAAGATATTCGTCGTGATATTCCCGCGTGGGCGCGAACTGGACGCTCTGCTCGCCGCCGGCCTCAGGATACTCGAAGATCTCTCCTTCGTAGTTTCGGATCACGATTTTTTCGTTGTCGTGATAGAGAATGTAGCCGGGGTTGATCGGCACCTTACCGCCACCGCCTGGGGCATCGATGACAAATTGTGGAACGCCGTAGCCGGTCGTGTGGCCGCGGAGCCCCTCGATAATTTCAATTCCTTTCGCCACGGAGGTGCGCAGGTGTGACGACCCGTTGATGAGGTCGCACTGATAAATGTAGTAGGGACGAACACGACACATGAGGAGCTTGTGCACGAGCGTCTTCATCGTCTCGAGATCGTCGTTCACGCCCCGCAGCAATACGCTTTGATTGCCCAGCGGAATGCCGGCGTTGGCTAGTCGCTCGAGCGCTTCCTTGACCTCAATTGTCAGCTCGCGCGGATGATTGACGTGCACGCTCATCCAGAGCGGGTGATATTTTGCCAGCATCGCGCACAGCTCCGGGGTGATGCGTTGGGGCAGGAAAATCGGGACGCGCGTGCCGATGCGCAGAAACTCAATATGCGGGATGGCGCGCAGCCGGCTGAGTAACTTCTCCAGCTTGTCATCGCTGAAGAGCAACGCATCGCCGCCACTCAGGAGGACGTCGCGAATTTCAGAGTGTTGCTCGAGATAACGGAATGCTGCCTCGAATTCGGTGTGCAGCTCCTGCTCGCCAACTCCGCTCACGACCCGGCTGCGTGTGCAATAGCGGCAATAACTCGCGCACCGATCAGTAACGAGAAACAGCACGCGGTCGGGATACCGGTGGACCAGTCCCGGGACCGGCATGTGCGAATCTTCGCCGCACGGATCGGCCATGTCGTAAGGCGAGTTCCATGTCTCTTCGATGCGCGGAATGACCTGGCGCCGGATGGGGTCGTCGGGATTGTCGCGCGGAAGAAGATTGAAAAAGTGCGGCGTGACGGCGAGTGCAAGCTTGTCCCCGCTGAGGAGAACACCTGCACGTTCCTCTTCGCTCAAAGTGAGGTGCTCTTCGAGTTGCGTCAGCGTCGTAACGCGATTCTTCAGCTGCCAGCGCCAGTCATTCCACTGCTCGGGCAGGACTCCGCCCCCGCCGCCGCCGGACCAGTATCCGGGGGCGTGTGAAATGAACTGCTTCCCCTCGCCTTTGCCTGCGGCAAATGTGCCCGTTTTCAACTTGTGAGCGAAAACGTTAAGGCCGTTAAGAATTGTGTCAACGGCAACGGAATCGCCGCGGCTGCGTTGGACGGATGCTGGTTGAACGTCGACATTCAGATTGTGTCCAAATCCGAGTTGATGCGCAGCTTAAGGGCGAATCTGGTCGTTGGTGGCGCGCTGCTCGCCCTCGCCGGGACGGCGCCGGGACAGCCTGAAACTCCATCGACGCCGACGGTTCCGCCGGCGGCGGCTGCTCCCGGCAAGGATGTGGTGCATCAACTGAACAACGCCTTCGCCAAGGTGTTCGAAACCGTCGCGCCAACCGTCGTGATCATCGAGGTGACGAAAAAGAACGACGAACGCGATACGCCATCGCTCGACGACCTCTTTTTCAATCAGCAGCAGCAGCCGGATGACAAGTCGCCGCGCCGGAGTCCGCGCACTCCGCAAGCGATCCAGAGCGAAGGTTCGGGATTCATCGTCCGGCCGGACGGTTACATTTTCACAAACAATCACGTGCTCGATGGTTCGGACGACATCGAGGTAAAGTTGCAGGACGGGCGCGATTTCAAGGCGAAGGTCGTCGGGACTGATGACAAGACCGATGTGGCGGTGATCAAGATCGACGCCAATAACCTGCCGACGGTGCAGTTCGCCAACAGCGACGAGGTACGGGTAGGCGAGTTTGCGTTCGCGATCGGCGCTCCGTTCAAGCTCGACTACACGTTCACCTATGGCGTGGTGAGCGGGAAAGGCAGGAGCAAGTTGATCGCCAGCGACGGCTATTCGATTTCCGATTACCTCCAGACCGACGCCTCG
This sequence comes from Chthoniobacterales bacterium, assembly GCA_045809925.1. Lineage (GTDB taxonomy): Bacteria > Verrucomicrobiota > Verrucomicrobiia > Chthoniobacterales > UBA10450 > CADDYX01. The sequence continues at coordinate 33,346 of JBJMWX010000114.1, read as the reverse complement.
ATCAATCCAGGGAACAGCGGCGGCCCGCTCTGCGACATCGACGGCAAAGTCATTGGTATGAACACGCTGATCAATGGGCTGAACCGCGGGCTCGGCTTCGCTATTCCGAGCAACCTCGCCAACGACATCGGCCAGCAATTGATCGCCGGGCACAAAATCATCCGGCCGTGGCTCGGGATTCGAATTGAATCGCTAGGCGATGATGTGAGCATCCGCGACTTGTTCAAGGGCATCGACAAAGGCGTAGTCGTGCGCACGATCGAAGCCGATGCGCCGGCGGCCAAGAGTGACTTGCGGCCATTCGACATCATCACCCAGGTCGACGGCGCACCGGTCGCAACCGACACGCAGCTCCAGCGCGAGATTTTGAAAAAGAAGGTCGGTCAGAATGTCGAGCTGACGGTTTGGCGCAAAGGTCAGACGTTGAAACTTCCTGTTTCAACCGGCGAATTGCCCGGCGATATCTCGCGCGCTTCAAACGAGCAGCGGCCACCGAATCCCGCCCAGCCCCAGGACACCAACAAGTTCGGGCTTCAGGTGCAGGAGATCACCAAGGAAATGGCGACGCGTCTGCATCTTAATTCCACCCAGGGTGTCATCGTGACTGACGTAGCCGACAACAGCATCGCGGCCGCGCAGGGCATTGAGCGCGAAGACGTGATCACCGAGGTCGACAACAAGCCGGTTACCAATGTGCAGTCATTCCGCGAGTCGCTGAACAAGGCCGACCCGCGCAAAGGCGTTCTCCTTTACCTCGACCGCAAAGGGAGCAAGACCTTCGCGGTGCTAAAGGCGGAGTGATGCAATTGCAGCGGCAGCTACAATTGTGCGCGCGCCCAGGCAGCAATCTGCGTCGGGTTCGTGAGCGCGCCCGGTTGACGGGCTGCCTCCTGCGCGTCCCGGAATAACATCAGGGTCGGGATACTACGGACGTTGTATTGGGCACCGACGGCCGGTTCGCTTTCGGTGTTTAGTTTCGCGAGCCGAAACTGCGGCTCGAGGAGCGCGGCAGCGGCTTCGTAGGCCGGTGCCATCATGCGGCAGGGTCCGCACCACGGCGCCCAGAAATCGATCAGGACCGGAAGTTGGTTCTTGCTGATATGCGCGTGGAAATTGCGTGCGGTCAGGTCAACGGGACGGCCGGTAAACAGCGGCGATTTGCATCGGCCGCATTTCGGGGCGGCTGACAGGCGCTCCGGCGGAACACGATTTATCGCGTCGCAATGACCACAGACAATGTGCATCGCGTCTGATCGTGGAGGGTGATCTCCCTCATCTCCTCGCGAAACCGCGACGACAGCGCGTCGTGGTCCAATTACGTTTTACGTCCGCCCGCGAGCACGAGCACGATCCCGCCAACGAGGCAGATTCCGCCCAGCACGGGTGAAAACGGGACGTGGTGTTCTTTGTCCGCATTCACCTGCAGCGGCCCCGCGTCGATTACTTTCTCACGCGTGGTATAAGTGAAGCCACCGTAAGCGAGCGCGATAATCCCGATCGCGATCAGGATGATCCCGACGATCCCTGCCGGTTTCACGAACCAGAAACGGCGATCAGAGCGTCCGCCGTCCCTGAATCAAATTAATGATCAGGATTACGACAGCAATGACGAGCAGGATGTGGATAAATCCGCCCATCGTGTAGGAGCTGACCAGGCCGAGCAGCCAGAGAACGAGCAAAATAACAAAGATAGTCCAGAGCATAAGTTCCTTGCGTTGAGTTTCTACTACCCTTCGCGGCTCGTGGCGGAAGTGCGCTTATGCGAATTCAGGAATCGATTCGCCAGAGTTTCGGCACGTTCCCGCGCTGAATATAAATTCAAACAAATTGCTGGCCGTGAGAACGCAAAAAGCTTACAAGCGTCCCTCGTTGCGCGGTGGCGCGACGCCTTAACCCTTATGCGAACAAAGATTCTAGGTTCAGTCGCCGCAGCGCTTCTTCTCGCGGCTTGCGCGCAAAGAGGCGTGCTGGTTGAGAAACGACTAAAGCCGTCGCCCTTTGCCTATTCCAACGGGCTCGACGGAGTGTACAGTTTCCTGCTCCGCGACGAACAGGGGCGCGTCCATTCGCAAATGGTCCCGCCTGACGTGTACGCCCGCTACGACATCGGCGACTACTTTGATGACCAGCAAGCCGGGCCGACGCACCGCGAGGGCTTCAGCAAGGAATCGATAACTTCCGACAGCAAAGAGGTTAGAAGGGTCAGGCATGCTTCCACGCATAAGAAGAGCGCCCACAAAGTAGCCGCGGCACACAAGAAACACCGCCATCTCCGCGCCGTAGCGAAAGTGCGGGAGGAAAATTCCGCGGTGGCCGCCGCGCCCACTGCCAGGATGTCATTGCGCGAGTCGCCAGCTGAGCCGAAGGGCCTGGAAGTTAAGCCGTAAGTAATCCTTTCAGGCGTCCGTCACCGACCGCGTGACAGGTGGATCGTGACCTCCGGGCGCGATCTGAGCGTGCTCGGAGATCACGCTCTAGCTTGGGTTAACTTTCAATCGCGCGCCGCAAATTCCAATCCGCGGCCGCGAGGCGGGAGGTAGCTTCTTCGTAGCTGCATTCTGCCAATTGCGCCACGATTCGCGCGGCGCGATCGCGCAATTTCACATTGGAGACCGACACGTCGATCATCAGGTTCCCGCGGACTTTGCCGAGCGCGATCATTGCACAAGAGCTGATGATATTGAGCGCAACCTTCGTCGCCGTCCCCGCCTTCAGTCGCGTCGAGCCGGTAATCAACTCCGCTCCGGTCGGAAGATCTATCTGCAGCTCCGCCGCTACGTTCCGGCCCGCGATCGGGTTACAGGTGAGCAGGATCGTGCGTGTTCCAATCCTTTTCGCTGCTTCAAGCGCACCGGTTACGAACGGTGTTCGACCGCTCGCGCTGATCCCAAGCACGACGTCACCGGAGTGCGCATTCCGTTCGGCGATCGCGAGCGCACCGGCGCGCGGTTCATCCTCCGCGCCTTCGACGCTCCGGTACAATGCTGTTGCGCCGCCGGCAATGATCCCCTGTACAAGCAGCGGCGATGCGCCGAAGGTCGGCGGAATTTCGCTCGCGTCGAGAACGCCGAGCCGTCCGCTCGTCCCCGCCCCAACATAGAACAGGCGACCGCCTTTCCCCAGCGCGGCGGCAACAATCTCGATCGCTTTCGCGAGTTCATCCGCGCATGCGCGCACCGCCTCCTCAACGAACCGTTCTTCTTCAACGAACAGGCTGACGAGGTCGCGCGCATTTAATCGATCGAGTTCTTCGGAGCGCAGATTGCGCTGCTCGGTTGCGGCTGCGGCAAGCACCCGTTGCGGCTGGCTGACGTCTGCGTCCTCCCGCGGCAACGGCAGGTGCGCTTGGAGGGCAAGCCATGCCGCGCCGAACTCGGGCGAATGCTCCGCCAGTTTCGGCTCGGATTGCGGCAAAAGCTTCCGTAACTCGTCGCGAAAGAAGCCTGTGTAAATTTCACAACAACGAAACAACCCGCCTAGCAGCCGCACTTCCGGCGCCGTCATGCCCAGGCGCCGGGCCACCGCCGATGTGTATTCCGCGAGCAGGACTGCGCCGTTGGCCAACAATTCACGGACCCGCGCGTCGCCGTTTTCGGCGGCGCGGAAGACCACTGGCGCAAGGGTCGCAACTTCCATCTTATCGGCGCTTTGGGCCCAGCGCACGAGCTCGTCGAAATTATTGAGCGCGAGCGCGTGCAAAATATCGGCAGCCAGCTCTGCCGCGCCGCGATGCAGGTCGTATTCCTCCAAGACCAGACGCAGAGCCTGGATCGACAGATAGTAGCCGCCGCCCACATCACCGAGAATGTGCCCCCAGCCGCCCGCCTTCTCGATCTGCCGAGCACGACGACCGGTCACTGAAGAGCCGGTTCCAGCGTTCACGGCGATCCCGTCCCGATCCTGGAGCGCTGCCGCCATTCCCGAGTCGCGGTCGCTCCCCGTAATCAGTTTGACGTTCGGCCAAACCGCCGCGCACAAGGTGGAAAGATCACGTCGGTCGGCATCGGTCACGCAGCCGGCTAGAAAAATCCCCGCGCGATCGATTCGTTGCGGCAGCTCGGCAAAGAAGGCGCGCAATCGCTCCGGTGGGGTGAGGCGAAGATTGGCCGGCGGCAGCCGGCCTTGCTCGAGGATATTGAGCCGGCCGTCCGTGTGATCGAACAGCACCCATGCGGTTTTCGTTCCACCACCTTCGACACCGAGCACCCGTTCGCTCATTGTTGATCTGTAGGGCAACCGCTCCCGGTTGCCAACGCTAGCGATGCGCTTGCCCTACAAAAACGCTCACGCCACCATGCCTGCGTGACGAGTCAGTCTGCTCGAAAACGAGTCGCCGAATTGCGTCGCGAAATCGCGGAGCACAATCGACGCTATTACGAAGAAGCCGCGCCCACCATCAGCGATCGCGAGTACGACGAGCTTTATCGCGAACTGATCGATCTCGAGCAGCAATTCCCCGACTTGCGCGCAACGGCGTCACCAACGCAGCGGGTGGGTGGCGCGCCCGCGAAGGGGTTTGCGCAAATCACCCATCGCGTTCCGATGTTGAGTCTCGACAACACCTATTCGGAGGAGGAGGTGGCCGAGTTTTACCGGCGTCTCGAGAAGCTGTTGCCGAGCCAGAAAATTCCGGTTGTGATTGAGCCGAAAGTCGATGGCGTTGCCGTTTCGCTCCTGTACGAGAATGGCGAACTGCGTTACGCGGCAACGCGCGGAGACGGAAACGTCGGCGACGACATCACGCAAAACATCCGCACGATTCGCTCCGTGCCGGCACATCTGCCGAAAGCCGCGCCCGATCTGCTTGAGCTTCGCGGCGAGGTTTACATGCACAAAAGCGGCTTCGCGAAGCTGAACGCCGAACGCACAGAAGCGGGTCTTCCGCCGTTCGCGAATCCCCGCAACGCCACCGCCGGCTCGCTCAAACAACTTGATGCTGCCATCACGGCGACTCGCCCGCTCGGCATCATCTTCCACGGGGTCGGCGCGTTCGACGGAGCGAAACTCAACCGGCACTCCGAATTTTTTGCGCTGCTGAAAACGCTCGGCTTGCCCGGACCGGAACGATGGTGGACCGCCGAATCCGTTGAGGGAATCCTCGCCGCGATCCATGAGCTGGACGCAATCCGCCGTGACTTCGTCTATGAGACCGACGGCGCGGTTATAAAAGTCGATGATTTCGCCAAGCGCCAGGTTCTCGGCTTCACAACCAAATCGCCGCGCTGGGCGATCGCTTACAAATATGCGGCAGAGCGCGTCGAAACCAGGTTGCATGACATTCTGATCCAGGTCGGACGGACCGGCACGCTCACGCCGGTTGCTGCGCTCGAGCCGGTTTTCGTCAGCGGTTCAACGGTCAGCCGGGCGACCCTGCACAATGAGGAAGAGATCGAGCGTAAAGACATTCGCATCGGCGACATCGTGTTGATCGAGAAAGCGGGTGAAGTGATTCCAGCCGTCGTTGGTGTGCGCGCGGACCTGCGGAGCGGAAACGAGAAAAGGTTCCGCATGCCGAAACACTGTCCGATTTGCGGCAGCGAAGTCGTGAAAGACGAAGGACAGGTCGCGGTGCGCTGCGTGAACGCACAATGTCCGGCGCAGGTCCGTCGCCGGATTGAGCATTTCGCTTCACGCGGCTCGATGGACATCGACGGATTCGGCGAAGCGCTCGTCACTCAGCTTGTCGACCGCCGCTTACTCCGAGATGTCGCCGATATCTACACGCTCGATTCGGCGAAGCTGCTTCAACTCGAGAGGATGGGTGAGAAGAGCGCGACCAATTTGCTGAACGCGATCGAGCGCAGCAAAACGCGGCCGCTCTGGCGTCTCATTTTCGGTCTCGGCATTCTGCACGTCGGGGTCAGCTCGGCGCGCGCGCTTGCGAAATATTTTCCCGATCTAGATGCGCTTATGAAGGCCTCGGCCGATGAGCTCCAGCGGATCAATGACGTCGGTGAAGTTGTCGGCCACAGCATTCATCAATTCTTCCAGGAGCCGGCCAACCGAGACGTGATCGAGCGGCTCCGGGCGGCAGGCTTGCAGCTCGAAAGCAACGAATATGGAAAGGCTGCGGCAGCGAACCCAGGCGTTGCCGGGACCGTCTGGGTGATTACTGGAACGCTGAGCCAGCCGCGCGAGGAGATTGCGGAGTTGATCGTCGCACGCGGCGGAAAAGTGAGCGCCAGCGTAAGCAAGAAAACGAATTTCGTTCTCGCGGGCGACGATGCAGGGAGCAAGCTCGAAAAGGCAAGGCAACTCGGCGTCAGGGTCATCGACGAGGGCGAATTTCGAGAACTGTTGAGGTAAGAAGCCGAAATTTCGGGATTGTCTTTGCCGGCCTTGCCACGTAGCAACATCGCTCGTGCGCATTTCGAAATTCATTCCGGTTGTTTTCTGCCTTTCGGCGCTCATCCCACTCGCCGGGTACGGCGGAAGTTTCCAGCTTAGTGAACAAAGCGTGAGCGGTCTCGGCGTTGCCTTCGCGAGCGGCGCCGCTGCCGCGGAAGATGCGTCCGTCCTGTTCTACAACCCGGCCGGCATTGTGCTGCTCGAGCAGGGCGAATTACAGTTCGGAGCGCACTTGATTGCGCCGAGTGACGAGTTCTCTAACAACGGCACGCGCTACAATCTGCCCGGCACACCTTTCGACGGCCTGCCGGTGGTTGGAAATAACGGCGGCAATGGCGGCGTCGATCACGTCCTCGGCAATGTTTATCTTACCCAGCCGATTTTCCGCAGTCCGACCTACGGCGACCTGAGCGTGGGCGTTGGATTGACGACCCCCTTTGGGCTGGAGACGGACTACGACCCGGATTGGGTCGGCCGTTACGCGGCGCTGCGTACGAAGCTGACCACGTTCGATATTCAACCGACGATTGCGTATCGGATCTTTGACCGGCTTTCGTTCGGCGCCAGCGTCGACGCGCAATATGCGTCCGCTCGTTTGTCGCAGGCGATTGACTTCGGCCTCGCGGCGCAGCAGCCGCTGGCCCAGTTTTTCACCGCGCTGCCCGCTGTCCTTGCCGCCCGGGGCGTACCCGCCGCTGCGATTCCGGGGGTGATCGGCGCAACGCGCCAGGCTTATGCTGCGGCTGGATTCGTTCCCGGCGGCCGCGACGGCGTGACCGAACTGCATGGCGATGATTGGAATGTGGGCTTTACCCTCGGGACGGTTTTCGAATACCTGAAGCACGGCGAAGATACCGGCTTCTTCCAGGATGGTCGGCTTGGTTTCAGCTATCGTTACGGAATCGAGCACAACATCGACGGCCACGCTGATTTCCGCCGCGTTCCGCTCATCACCGCGCCGGGCGCACCGGTGCAATTTCCCGCCCCGACTGCATTCCAGGATATCTTCTTTGCGCAGGACGCGACGGCATCGATTCAGCTGCCGGACGTCTTTCATTTCAGCATTTACCAACGTTTCCTCCATCAGTTCGCGGTCCTGGGTGACGTTACCTGGACGCGCTGGAGTGAGCTCGACACGGTGCCGATCGTCTTCGCGAACGCAGGCACGCCCGAGAACGTTTTGAACATCAACTACGAAGACGCAGCCCGGTTCGCAATCGGCTTCGAATGGTATGCGACGCACAACCTGACGCTCCGGACCGGGTTCGCCTACGATGAAACGCCGATCCGCAGTGCCGAATTTCGCACTCCGCGTATCCCGGATAACGATCGCTATTTCCTGTCTTTCGGCGCTCGCTGGTCACCGACGACCTGGATGGATTTGGACGTCGGCTACGCGCACCTCTTCGTCGATGAACCGCGCTCAGACTTTACCGACAGCCAGGGCCACGAGTTGATCGGAAGCTACGATGCGCATGTCGACATCGTCAGCGCTGCGGTCACCTTGCGCTGGGGCGGCCCGCGTCAGGTGGTACAGCAAAGCTACGCCAAGGACAGCAATAAGAACGTCGCAGGTTACCGCAAATAAGGTGTAGCGGCGGTCTCTGACCGCCGAATCCACGGCGATAAACGGCCGCTACAGACTAGGGCGTGCGACGCACCTGGCTGTCGAGGTGCAGCCGAATTCCCTGCGAACTCGGCGAGAGCGGCGATGCAATCAGGGTGTGCTCGGTGTTTGGGTGCCATCTCGCGCTCACCTTGAAGGTCAGCTCTTGGTTTCCGCGTAAAACCGTGATCGGCACGTCTTCGCCCGCGGTAATGAAGAACGACGCATCGATCACATCTTCGGGCTCGTGGATTTGCTTGTTGCCGACTTTGAGCAGCACGTCACCGGGCTCGACACCACAATCTTTCGCCGGCGTATCGTCCATGATCTGCGCCATCTTCGCGCGCGATCCCTGCACCGCCTCCTCCGCTTGCGTCACTTCGATCCCCACCCAGCCGTGACGCGCCTCGCCGAAACGGACCCAGTCGTTGCGGATCTTCTCCGCGGCGTCGATCGGGAGCGCGTAGCAAGCGGAGCCGTTCTCGATGCTGCTGACCAGGATGCCGACGACTTCGCCTTTGAAGTTGAGCAGCGGCGCGCCGGCCTCGCCGCGTTGAGTCGGCAAGTTTACCCGCACGTGCGTGGTCGAAAGATAGCGGCCGAGAAATTTTTTATCGAACCCGGCGACCATGCCGAAGCTCGGCGTTTCCGGCAGGTCGAGCGGATACGCGATCGTGAGCACCGGGGTTGCCACTTCAAGGATGGACGCGCTGCCAATCGGCAATGACGGCGACGGCGCCAGGTCAGCCTTGAGCAGGGCAATACCGCTGCGGACATCCGCTAGCACGACATGCGCCGGCAGTTTTTTTCCGCCTACTTCGACAGTGAAATTGTCGCCTTCTCCTCCCACTGAGTAGGCGGTGTAGACGGTGCCGGTCGGGTCGGCGAAAAAACCGGTCCCCGCGAATTCGCCATGCTGATCGGTGCCACGGATTTTAACGACGGCGTTCGCGCAGCGGCTGAAAACATCTTTCACTTCGCGGCTGATCGCGCCCGTCGGCTGCTCCTGGCCGTGAAGGGCTGTTGTCGCGCTCAGGCAAATGGCGAGTACGAGTGAGATTCGACCCGACATGGGCGTGAACTGACCTCGCGGCGGAAGCGCGAGGTTAGAAGCGCAGCGACGGCTCATAACTCACAGGCGTGCTGTCCAGCACGTAGCGCGGCGGCGCGGCCGTTGGCCGGCGAGTATGCGAGCTGTCTTTCACGTTGCGAGCGACTGGTGAGCTGAAATCGCGAACCGGGATGCCGTTCGACAAGCTCCAGCTCGCGGCAACCGGCGCCGTATTCTGAATGGCGACGGTGCGAGGCACAGCCTGCGGTCCCTGATAAACCTTAAGGGAAATGATCGCGGCACATACCAGGGTGGCTGCGACTGCGACCGGGCCGGAACTGAGCGCCGGAACATTCAGGCGGAACATGAAATCGTGGGCGCGTTGCAACGCAATCCGCCAGAGCGGCTGGCGCAGGAATTCGTCCCGTTGGCGGCGATGAAATTCGTGCAGAAAATCCTCGAAATACCCCGGAGGCGGCTGCTCGAAGCGTTTCAGCCGCAAAAGCTTTCCAATTTGATCGTCGTTAAATTGATCCATTAGTGCCCGGCCGCTTAATCAGGAGACGGCGTTTTTCCTAAACTCTTCGAGGTAATTCTGCAGTTGCCGATTCGCGTAGAAGAGCCGGGAACGTACCGTGCCTTCGGAAACATTCAAGATCTTGCTGATCTCGGCATGAGGCATTCCTTGAATATGAAACATGGTCACCACGGCTCTGTGTTCATCAGACAGTTTTTGCATCGCATCGTTCAATCTTCGCTGAAGCTCTGCCAGGTCTGCTTCGCGGACTGGGCTGCTCGTCGCTGTCTGTTCGAGGAACTCCTTGTCATTCTGAAGGCTGGCGTCGACGTCATCCAGGCTCTTGTGGTAGCGGCGGCCGCGCTTCTTCAGGAAGTTCAACGTCATGTTCACCGCGATCGAATGGATCCAGGTGTAGAAGGACGATTTGCCGCGAAATCCGCCGATGGATTTGTAGGCTTTCGCGAACACGTCCTGGAGCAGGTCGTTCGTGTCCTCGTGGTTCGAGGTCATGTTGTAAACCAGGCCGTAGAGCCGCGGCGAATACTTGACCACGAGCTGGTCGAACGCCGCCGCCTCGCCTGACTGCGTGCGCGCGACGAGCTGCTGGTCCTCGTCGGATCTCGGCTGATGCTCGGTCACGTCGCGCTTAGCCTTAACACGGCGCCGAATACCCGACGACAGCAAATCGGATATGCGCCGGGGCGTGGGCAAAGCAATCGCGGGATTCATTTTCTTCTGCTGCGTAGCGGACATCAACCGCGCCGATCGCGCACTGACATCAACCAGAGCAGGTTGCCCAAAGTTGCGATAAACGCAGCCACATAGGTGAGCGCCGCCGCGTTCAGGACTTTGTTTACCCCGGCCACCTCCTGACCCTGCTGCACGATTCCCATCTGCTGCAGAATGATCTTCGCGCGGCGCGAAGCGTCGAATTCGACCGGCAGAGTGATGAGCTGAAACGCGAGCAGAATCAGATAGCAGTAGATGCCGAGCGTGATCAGCCCGGTCATGCGGAAGAAGATTCCGCCGAAGATGACGAACGGCAACATCTGTGAAGCAATCTGCGTCACGGGCACGATCGCCATCCGCCATTTCAGGGGCGCGTAGGCTTTGGCGTGCTGGATCGCATGGCCGGTCTCATGCGCGGCGATCCCGACCGCGGCGACCGATGGAGTGTTGAAGACGTTGCTCGAAAGGCAGAGCACCTTTTTCGTCGGATCATAGTGGTCGCCGAGATAGTCGTTGATCTCGCGCACCTCCACGTCACGAATGTTTGCCGCCTGCAAAATCTCTCGCGCCGCTTGCGCACCGGTCACATTCGAGCTCGCGCGCACCGCGCCCCATTTCTTGAAAGCGCTGCTGACGCGGAACTGAGCCCAGAGCCCGATGATCAGCGGCAGCCCGATAAGCAAGAGCCAGTTGCTGCCAAATCCAAATCCGTAGGGGTGGTACATAGTTTGTCTCTAGCTTAGACGCCGAGCCGTCACGTTCGTTCATTACGACACTGAAAGGAAACCTTCTCTTCCCAGTACGATGGGGATCGCTGACAGCTGGAGCGGCGGCCTATGACCGCCGTAGAAGCTCATCGACACGATGCATCGGCCGCCATAGATCACCGATACAGTTTAAATCTCCAAACGTTTGTCGAATTTGGAGAGCACCCGCACTCCGCGTTCGGTCAGCACAGCCACGTCCTCGATCCGAACGCCACCCAACCCTGGGTAATACAGCCCCGGTTCGACCGTCAGCACCTGCCCTTTCTTGAATACCGTCTTCTGGAAGCGCGGGAACTCGTGAATGTCGAGCCCTAGTCCGTGCCCGGTGCCATGAAAGAAGCCGACGTGTGTGCCGTTGCGCACCTCGGTCGGAAATCCGCGATCGGCGAAGAGCTGCTTGATCTCGTTATGCAGCTTCAGGCCGTCGACTCCCGGCTTCATTTTTCTGAGCGCGAGCGCCTGCCCGTCGCGGACTGCTTCCCATAGCTCTCTCTGCCCTTCACTCGCGCGGCCGCGCACGACCGTGCGCGTCATGTCGCCGTAGAAGCCGGTCTTCGCATCGCGCGGAAAGACATCGAGGATGATGAGCGAGTCGGCTTTGAGCGGGCCATGCCCACGTTCATGTGGATCGCACGCCTGATCGCCACCGGCCACGATGGTGTTCGCAGGAAGGCCGCCCGCACGCAAAATCGCCGTGTCGATCTCGGCGCGCAGAATCTCGGATGTGAGTGTCGCGCCCTTCCATTGCAGCTTCTTCCCCGCCCCCGATTTGGAGGCTTTCAGCACCTCCATCGCTCGCGCCAGACCGGCTTCAGTAATGCGGAGAGCACGGCCAAGGTGCCGCAGCTCTTCAGACGTTTTCGCTTCGCGCTCCGGAAAAAAAAGGGGGCCGCCTGCGACTCTGACTCGGATTTTCTTCTTCGCCAGTTCGTCAGCCAGACCGAGGGGGAAGTTAGCCGGCACCTCCGCGCGCATGACGCCGCGCTGCTTCAGAAAATGCGCGACCACCTTTTCGAACGGGGGCGCCTGCTTGCTTGTTCCCTGCACCTCGCGCTCGAGCGCGCTGTAGGGCACGATCTCGTCCACCTTTGCTTCACGCCGGCCGCGGCCGATCTCCAGATCCGTCAGGGCGATCGTGCGTTTCCCATTTCGCTCCAGAAAGATGAACGGATCGCCGGCGACAAAACCTGTCGCGTAACGCAGATCGGGATCGTGCTCACTCGCCGCGACGATCAACCGCGGCACGCCATTGCTGTTTTTCCTCACGCGCTATTGCTACGCGTAAACATGCGCGCTGTCATCCTGACCAAACCGGTAGCGAGCCCTGTCCAAACGGTCCGCGATCCCATCGGCAGCGGCAGAGAATCGTCCGTCGCTAGCTGCGCCGCACTTCCAGTTGCCGCTTCAGAACCCAGTTCAGCAAGACGAGCAGGCCGAGCGTGGAGGTGATCAGGACGGCGGTATCGAAAACGAAAATGTCGAACGCGATGCCGAGGTAACGTTTCTCCCGTCCGAAAAACACATTTGGTTTCCCGCCGCGGCGGTAGTCATTTTGCTCCATCTCCGCGTTCGACATCAAATCGGAGACCTTCTGGTTAACATAGAGCTGCTCAGCCGTGATCGCGCCGTTGGCGTTCTTGAACACCGCGCGATCGAACGACTTCTTCCGATTCAGCACTTGATCGACTTCCCCGAGGTAACGGTCGAGCTCCTCAGACGTTGTTGCTTCGAGGCCGGAGAGCACTGCCAGCGTCTCTTTCAGTTCCTCGAGACGTTTGACCGAATCGGGAGAGCCATCGTGTTTTGCGACCAGCCGATCGATCTCACGCTGGGTCCGCTCCTGGCGACGGGTGAGCGGGTTGAGCTTCGCCTGAGCCACGATCAGCTCTTCGTAAGACCAGCGCATGGCGATGAACTGGCAGACAAACGGCACCTTCAGCTTGCTGTCCATTTTCTTCGACTGCTCATCGCTGGGATGTTCTGAGAACCACCGGGTGAGCGTGTGGAGGAACGCAAAGTTGCGGTTCATGTCCTCATACTTGATCAACGCGCCGCCCATGATGATCTGTGGAATGAGAACAAGTGGCACGATGTTCGACGCGGTCTTCGGATCCCAGACGAGCGAGGAAACGACCAGGCCGAGGGCCACACCGCCCATCGCGGTCATGAGCATGATACCGAGATGGATCCAGAACATGCCGCGGATCTCGAGGATGTAATTGGCGAGCAGGACGAAGAGGATGCACTGGCAGAGCGCGAAAACACCGAGCGAGACGAACTTGGCAAAGACGTAGTAGGGCAGCCGCACGTTGAGATTGCGCTCCCGCTGAAGCACGGCGCGGTCTCGAATGATGTCATCGGCGCTATTTGTCAGGCCGAGGAACATCGCCACGATGAGGGAGAGAAAGAGGAAAGTCGGGATGTGATAGGCCGAGGCAAAATCGTAGTGCCCGCTATCGGAATAGCGGAGCAGGGTCGCGATGAGCACGGCTAGGATGGGAGCAACCCCCATCGTAATCACGAGGTTGCCACGGTTGCGCAGCTTGCTCATGAACGAGCGTTGCAGAAGCGTGCGCAGCTGCGTCCATTCGTCGCGCCATCGAATCAGGGCCCGTTTCCGTTTCCCGGTGGGCGCAACAGGCAGCGGCGAAACCGGGTTCCGTCGCAAGGAGACCTGCTTGACGTCCTGGATGAGGCGGAAAGCTTCGTACTTGTCGCGCCAGAATTCTGGCGAGTAACGCCGCGCCGCGACCAGCTGTCCGCGATTGTTCTCCTCGTAAATGACGTCGCCGCTGATGTCACGGAGCGGCGTTTCGAGCACGTCGAAAATGAACTCCGGCCGGGTCGTGCCGCAGGCGGGACAACCACCGAGTTCGGCGCCGAATTGATGCTGATGCTCCGCTTCGGCGAAGTAGCGAAGCATGTCGTTTGGCGTGCCGAAAAAGACCAGGCGCCCCCCTTTGTCGAGGAGGATCGCTTTGTGAAACATCTGGAACAGTTTCGAGCTCGGCTGGTGAATGGTGACGATGATGATCTTGTTGTGCGCGAGACCGCGAATGATCTCGATGACGTGCTCGGAATCCTTTGAGCTGAGACCGCTGGTCGGCTCGTCGAAGAGGTAGACGTCGGCGCTGCCGATCATATCGAGCCCGATGTTGAGCCGTTTCCGCTCGCCACCGCTGAGTGTTTTCTTAACCGGCGACCCGACGATGCTGTCCCGGCGCTCGCTCAAGCCGAGCTCGATCAGCTTGTTCTCGAGCCGCCGATCGAGATCTCTGCCTGACAAATGGGGCGCGCGAATCGCGGCCGCGAACTGCAGATTTTCCCCGATGGTGAGATGCTCATCGAACGCATCCTCTTGCGGCACATAACTGACGTACCCTTTGAGATCGTCGAGGTGCTCGTAGAGCGAGCGATCGTTGAGCAGCACCTGGCCGCTGCTCGGTTGGAGCTGACCACCGAGCACCTTGAGCAACGTGCTCTTGCCCGAACCGCTTGCTCCCATCACGCAGACCAGCTCACCGCGATTGATCGTGAACGACACGCCTTCGAGTCCGATCTCGCTGTTGCCGAACCGATGCGTGACATCAACCAGTTCAAGCGAACGGATAATGTTCCGTTCTTCTTCAATAATCCGTTCCGCAAAGTTGCAGCGGAGAAATTGCCCGACATCGATCCGGATGGTGTCGCCATCCGCGAGCGGCGCCGTCCCGCGGACCGCTGTTTCGCCGACCATGATCGGCCGGTCGGCGTCGATGACCTCGAGCGTGCCTATACGCTGGTCGTAATCGCAATTGATCTTCAGCAGCACATCGCCGCTTGTGCCGGGCGAAAGCAAAATGTCGTCTTCTTCGAGAAGGCTCGGATTATTTGAAACGAGATATTCAGACTTGTTGGCTTTGAGCTGAAATCGTCCGCCCATTGCGCGTGCCCGGCGGCGGAGGTCGAACAGATCCATTTCGCTGTCGTTGTGGAAAAGGATCTTGTCTTCCAGCGTCGCTTCGACGGTTGTGCCGGCTCTTAGCGGCGTACCGTTCAGCACTGCATCGACGTCGCGCAATGCCTTGATTTTGACCTTCAGGCCGAAGGTGACTTCGAGTGCTGTTTCGCGTGTCCGCGATCGCTCGAGTTGCACTTCATCGGCATCCTTGTGCACGCGGACGAAAATCTGTGGCAGGGAAACATTCTTCTTCGCGTTAAAATAGGCGGCGAGCTCCTGGTAGGTGAGGAACTGGTCGCCAACGAGAATGCGCTGTCCCGGATAGATGCGGCAGAAGCTCCCGCGCGGCAGCGGTCGGCCGCGGACCGAGACGTTTTGCGAGCTGTAGTTCTTGAACAGGATGAGATCGTGATAGCGGAAAGCGAGCAATCGATCGTTCGCGGCCAGACTCCTGAGTTCGACGTCTGAGTGGCCATTGGTGCCGAACGAAACCGATTCCAGCGGTGATGCGCCGCGCTGATAAATCGATGGATCGGAATCTTCACTCGCGTTCAGCTGATAGACGATATCGATCGCCTGCGCCGCCATCCCGAGCTGGGACATGAAGGAATAGAACGCGACGACCTGCTCCTGTTTCAGACCCGCCTGCGAGATGAGGTCGTACAACTGCACCCCGAGCATGATCTTCCGATCCGGGCTGAGCTGGACGGCGAGCTTCTGCGCCATCGCACCGAGGTCCTGCTGCTCGTAAAGCGCCTGGCGGAAGAGGGCCCGCAGCTCCGAATAGACCGCTTCCGGATAATCATAGCGGAGGAATCCGAGCGAGGAGTCGATCTCTTCCTCGAGCAAGACGCCGTCCGCTTTCGAGAAACTTGCCAGTACCTGGATGAGCAGAGGCAGGAGGTTTGGACCTTCTGAAACGCTCCGCGGCTTGCGCATCGCTCGTCGCATCCAGATGCGGCCACGACGCTGCATGCGGTAGGCAAGAGGTGTGACCTTTTGCACCGCGCGATCGATTTTGTCCGCAACTGTTGTGACTAGCGGGGGCATGACAAAAGCAGCGCAAACCTACGGTGAGAGCAGTTCCCGCGCAATCCATGGTAAAGGCAGGACTGCCGTCGGATTTGTGACAAAGCCCGGATCGCCGGAGCTAGGCGACTGCCACCTCTCAAAGGCGCGGCTCCTGCTGATTGCAATGCAGGTTTGGCATGTTAGCGTTTTCACGCTGCAAGAAAGGCAACCGCCGTTATGGCCGATAGAAATTCGCGTAAGGAAAACAAAGGGAACGAGCCGAGCTTTAACTGGCGCGGCGTGGTGCTGATCGCGATTGCATTCGCGCTCATTGGGCTGGCCGTGCTCTTCCGTGGCGGCAGTTACGCCAACGTCGAGGATGTGCCATATAACCGGTTCCTCGAGTTGCTGGAAAACAAGCAGGTCGTCGCGGACAAAAATTACCCGCTCCAGATTGTCGTCGAAGAGGGACGGCCGACCCAGACGTTGCGCGGCGCCTACGTCAAACAGGCGGTTGGCTCATCGCCCGCCCAGCAGGTTCCGTTTCGCACCACGATTTATTCGACCGTCGCGAAAAATCTCGAGGACCGACTGACCGCAGCCCAGGTGCCGTTCGCGTTTCGCACCGAATCCAACGTGCTCGCGCAAACGCTCGTCGGGTTTTTGCCGATTGCCGTCTTTCTCGTCATTCTCTACCTGCTGTTTCGCCAGCAAATCCGGATGGCCGGCAAAGGCGCGCTGAATTTCGGAAAGTCGAAGGCGCGGATGCTCGCCCGCGATAAGAACAAGATCACTTTTCGCGACGTCGCCGGCGTCGAGGAAGCGAAGGACGAAGTGCAGGAGCTGGTCGAGTTCCTGCGTGATCCTAAAAAGTTTCAAAAACTCGGCGGCCGCATTCCGAAAGGCGTTTTGCTTGTCGGACCACCCGGAACCGGCAAGACGCTGCTTGCGCGCGCCATTGCGGGCGAAGCGGATGTTCCGTTCTTCTCCATCAGCGGCTCGGACTTTGTTGAAATGTTTGTCGGCGTCGGCGCCAGCCGTGTCCGCGACATGTTCGAGCAAGGCAAGAAGTCGGCGCCTTGCATCATCTTTATTGACGAAATCGACGCGGTCGGTCGTCACCGAGGCCACGGGGTCGGCGGCGGGCACGACGAACGCGAGCAAACGCTTAACGCGCTGCTCGTCGAGATGGATGGCTTTGATACCCAGGAAGGCGTGATCATCATCGCGGCGACCAATCGACCGGACGTGCTCGACCCAGCGCTGCTGCGTCCGGGCCGGTTCGATCGACAGATCACCGTCAATCTGCCGGACGTGAAAGGCCGCGAGGAGATCCTGCGCGTCCACTCGAAGAAGGTGAAGCTCGCGGAAGGCGTCGATCTCGCGGTGGTCGCCCGCGGGACTCCCGGTTACTCGGGCGCGGAGCTCGCCAACGTGATCAACGAGGCCGCCCTCCTCGCGGCCCGGCGTAATCTAAAGGGGATCACGCTCGCCGAGCTTGAAGAATCGCGTGACAAAGTACGCTGGGGCAAAGAACGCCGCAGTCTCGCACTGAGCGAGAAAGAAAAGACGAACACCGCTTATCACGAGGCAGGTCATGCCCTCCTGCTCGAACTCCTTGAGCACACGGAGCCACTGCACAAGGTCACGATTATTCCGCGCGGGCCTTCGTTGGGCAGCACGATGTGGCTGCCGGAGGAAGATAAGTACACCAACCGTAAAAACGAATTGATCGATGGCCTCGTCGTGAGCATGGGCGGCCGGGTCGCGGAAGAGATCGTGTTTGGCGACGTAACCAACGGCGCACGCGGCGACATCAAGATGGCCACGCAAGTGGCGCGACGGATGGTTTGCGAATGGGGTATGAGCGAAAAGCTTGGGATGGTCGAGTACGGTGAGCACGAGGATTACGTCTTCCTCGGCCGCGACATCTCTCGCGCGCGCGATTACAGCGAAGCCACGGCGGAAGAGATCGATGGCGAAGTCCGCAACCTGATTGATAACGCCTACGCGCGCGCAAAGGAGTTGCTCACCGCCCAGCGCGACAAGCTGGAAGCAGTCGCGAAGGCGCTGCTCGAGTATGAAACGCTCGACGGTGCCCAGATTCGCGACATCCTCGAGCATGGCCGGATGTTGAATCCGCCGCCCGGTCCGACGAGTCCGCCTAAGCAGGAGATGCCGCCGGAAAAGCCGCCGAAACAGGTGGTTGTTGCTCCGGACGTTACCCCGCCACTGCCGGGCGCGCTCGGCGGAGCGCCGGCGTAGATATCCCCGCCTCCGGCGGGTATTTCGGATCACTCTGCGACCTCACGCTTCGCGCGGTGTCCCGCGGCTCTTTTACGTAAGTCGCAGAACGCGAAAGTTTTGCGTTGACCGCGCTCGAAGCGAGCCTCAGCCTCCGCCCAACCACAGAAGCAAAACGCTTCGATGGCTCGCCCAGACACGGTGCCGGGGTTTCCGGGCGGCCTTTAACCCAAAGCCAGAAAGAACTGATTGAAAATCACCATCCCATCCCTCCTCGCAATCGGCCTTGCGCCGCTCGCATTCGCACAGACATCTTCCCCATCCGCGTCGGGCGGCTCACCGAGCGCTGCCGCGGCCACGTCGGCGACCACATCCACCAGCACGGCCGCCCGGTCGGATATCTACCATGTGCACTTCGCGAACGCTGCGACCGGCAAAGCCCAGGATCTCGCGGAACTCCTGAAGAAACAGGATCCCACCGCGCCGATGCCGGGTCACTTCATCGTTTTGCGCCACGAAGACGGGGACTCGTGGGACTACTGCGTCGTGGAACATCTCGGCACTAAAGCCACGGTCGACGCAAATCGTCCGGCGGCACCGCCGGCTCAGGCCGCCGCCTACGCGGCTCACACCGACACCTTTGCCGCCGGCCCAGCGTGGTCGGAATTCGCGAAGCAGCTCGGAATCGACGACGCGTCGAAAACCGGCACGGGTGCAGCCTTTGTAGTGTCAATGTATCGGACGGCTTCGGGCCAACGTGAAGCGCTCGATAAATTCCTGAATGAACCGCCGGACCGGACAACCGATTCATCCGCCGGTCGCGTGACGCTGCAACATCTGGAAGGAGCGGCGTGGAATTTCGTAAGTATCCAACGCTGGAACTCGTGGGCCGATTACGCGAAGGACAACGTAGCGAGCATCGCACAGATGGGTCGGAATCAGCAGGGCGGCTGGTTCAAGCTGCGCAGCCTGATCTCGTTCCATACCGACACGCTCTGCGATCGCATCGCGCCATAGCGCGGGAGGTAACTCATTGCTGTAGCGCACGCGGTCTATCTGACCGCCGGACGATTGCCGGCAGTCAGAGACCGCCGCTACAGCAGTTTACTCGCGCCGCTGCTTCTCCACCAGCCGGCGCAGTTCCCGTTCCATCGTCTTGAAGGCATCGTGCACCGCGCGCTGCAACGGCTGACGTGAATCGTCCTGTGTCTCGCTGTCTTCCGCCACCAGTTCATGACCGGGCGCAACGGTGACGTCGATCCGGACGCGAAAGGGATTCCCTTTCCGGTGATTGTGATTGGGCTGCTCGATCGCGACGTCGCAGCGATTGATGTGATCGCAAAATTTGTTCAGGCGCGCTGCCTTCTCCAGGACGAGCGTTTCGATTTCGTCCGTTTTCTCTAATCCACGATACGTGATTTCGACCGGTAATTGCATAAGTGCTGAGACAGTTCCTTACAGCTTGTGTTGAGTATTAACGAGCAGAACGTTGCTCGGCTTCAAATCGGTTGCAGCGACCGGAAGCGTCCCGTCAGCTTCGCCGGCTCGATGTTCACGAGGTCAGCGTTCACGTGCTCGACGATGCGGTCGCGCACTTCGTTTGGAAGCAAGTCGGTGATGGCTGCATGAATCATCGACGGCGCCGCGAACGACCACCCTTCCACACCTTCGCGCTTCACAATCTCTGCTATGTAGTCAGCAAGTTCGCGATGAATCCGACGCTCCGTTTCATTCGCGATCCCCTGCCGCTCCGCAACTGAATTCATCGCGCCCGGGCCGCCGGCATCCGGAAACGCGCCCGCCTGGTCGCTCACTTTGTCCTGATAACGCCCGTGCGCGTCCATGATGTTGAACGCTTGGACAAGCTGGAGAGACGCGCCGCGGTTCGGTGTCTCGTTTACTTTGTATGCTTTCAAGCTGCCGCGATCCGCGACAACCACGAGTGTGCTTGGTGTCATAGAAAGAAATTCACGCGGCGCATCGCCGCACAATTAAATCGATTGTAACCGGTTGAGCGCGCTGCCGAAAAAAGGCAGAGACGCGGCTTTGCCTAGCTCAGCGGCGAACCTTCGTAGCTCTCAAGCAGATCGGCTGGATCGCGAAAAACCGCGACTGCGCCTTGCGCTCGCAATTCGTCTTCCGGAAATCCGCCGCAGAGCAGCGCGATTGTCGGCAATGTGATTTTCTTCGCCGCGATCACATCGAAAGGCGAATCGCCGATCGCAATCGCTTCGTCAGGTGCGAGCCGGCCGAGACGATTGAGCGCTGCCATAAAAACGTCGGGGTATGGCTTCGAGTGCACGACATCGTCTTTTGTGGTCTGCGCGTCGACCAGATCGCCGATGTGGCACAACGCACGATAGTGCTCGAGCTCTTCGGCTTTCCCCGACGAAGCCAGCGCGATGCGCTTGCCGCCGGCATGAATGCGTTCGAAAAGCTCGCGCACCCGCGGAAACGGCTTCACCCGCGGCAGATATTTTTTCTTGTAGAGCGCGCCACGGTCCTCCTCGAGTTCTTTGCCGAATTCCCGCATCTCCTGCTCCGATAAAAAGTTCGGCATGTACTGATCGGCGCCTTCGCCAATGTGACGCCGCAACTGATCGCGGGAGAAATGCTTTCCGTACTTGCGGAATGTCTCGTGCCACGATTCGACATGCAGTTCGTTCGAGTCGACGATCGTGCCGTCGACGTCAAAAATCACCGCGCGTAGCATCAGCCGGCCGGTTTTCTGCGCCGGAACTCGGTGCGCTCTGCTTCTCCCGTCGATGCCCGGATCTCGACCTGGCGTTTACGCCACGATTCCTGTCGCGCTTGCGCCTGCGTGCCGCTGATTAGTCGGAGAAGGATCGTCCCGCGACCTTCGACTTCCACGTCGTCGGTTGAGGAAGACTTTCTCACCTCGTCGACGAACCCGGCGGAATCAGCCGTATCGATCACGACCTGCCACTCAAGGTTTTCCTGGCCGGGCAGAACGAATGGGATTGGCTCATAATGCGCGTTGATCAGGAGCAAAAACGTTTCGTCGCGCACCGGCTCGCCTGCGTAGGTGAAGACGTCCATCGTGTCGCCGCTCAGCAGCATGGTCAGGGCGCGGAAGAACGGGGATGTCCATTCCGCCTCCGTCATCTCGCTTCCGCCGGCATTGAACCACATCACGTCTTTGATCTCGCTCCCGCGCAGGCGGCGTCCCTGAAGAAATTTGGGGCGACGAAAGACAGCGTGCCGGCGACGAAAAGCGATCAGCCGTTTCGTAAAGGCGAGCTGCTCTTTCTGTTCGTCCGAGAGCTCCCAGTTGAACCAGCTGATCTCGTTGTCCTGGCAATAAGCGTTGTTGTTGCCGTTTTGCGTGCGCGCGAATTCGTCGCCGCCGAGCAGCATCGGGACTCCCTGGGAAAGGAACAATGTTGTCAGCAGGTTGCGGCGCTGCCGGGCGCGCAGCTCGTTCACATCCTCATCGTCGCTGGGACCTTCGGCGCCGTGATTCCAGGAGTGATTATTGTTGTCGCCGTCCCGGTTATCCTCGCCGTTCGCCTCGTTATGCTTGTCGTTATAACTGACGAGGTCGTTGAGCGTAAATCCGTCGTGCGAAGTGATGAAGTTGACGCTCGCGTAAGGACGGCGGCCATCGTCCTGATACAACTCCGGACTGCCGGTTAATCGATACGCCACCTCGCCGATCCGTCCTTCATCGCCTTTCCAATAACTCCGCACTGCATCCCGGTACTTGCCATTCCACTCCGACCACCCGATCGGAAAATTGCCGACCTGATACCCCCCGTCGCCGACGTCCCACGGCTCCGCGATCAGCTTGACCGTATTCAGCACGGGGTCCTGCTGAACGATCTTGAAGAAGGCGTGGAACTTGTTCACGCCGGTTCCGTCGCGCGCCAGCGCCGAGGCAAGATCGAAACGAAAACCATCGACGCGCATGTCGGTCACCCAGTAGCGAAGGCTGTCGATCACCATCTGGAGGGTGCGGGGGTGGAGGGTGTCGACCGTGTTACCCGTCCCGGTATAATCGAGGTAGTAACGCGGATTGTCGGCGAGCAGCCGATAAGACGCCGCATTGTCGATTCCGCGGAAGCAGAGTGTCGGGCCGAGATGATTTCCTTCCGCGGTATGGTTGTAGACAACGTCGAGGATGACCTCCAACCCGGCGGCATGCAGACTGCGCACCATCGTTTTGAATTCTCCAACCTGCTCGCCGGTCGGCCCGCTGCTCGAGTACTCGGCGTGCGGAGCAAAGAAACCGATACTCTGGTAACCCCAGTAGTTCGTCAGCCCCTTGTCGAGCAGCGCCTTGTCATCGATGTGATGGTGCACCGGCAGCAACTCGACCGCGGTGACGCCAAGCTCCTTCAAGTACTTGATGGCCGGCTCGCTGCCGACTCCGGCATAACTTCCGCGTAATTCCGCGGGTACATCGGGATGCAACTGCGTGAAACCTTTCACGTGCACTTCATAGATCACCGACTCATTCATTGGAATGCGCGGCGGCTTGTCCTCGCCCCAGTCAAACGCCGTATCGATCACTACTGACTTCGGCATACCCCAGGAGTCGTCGCGGAAATCGCGCGATAGATCTTCGTTCGCTCCGCCGACGACGTAGCCGAACATCTCGTCCGCCCAATTCACCTGGCCGGCGATCGCTTTCGCGTAAGGATCGAGCAACAGCTTCGAACTGTTAAATCGCAGACCGCGAATCGGATCGTACGGTCCGTAGACGCGATACCCGTAAAACTGGCCGGGCCGCACATCGGGCAGGAACACATGCCAGACCTGGTCGGTCTGCTCCGTCATCGGAATTCGTATCGTCTCGCGCGGCGAATCAAGGCTGTCGAAGAGGCAGAGATCGACTGACGTCGCGGCGGCGGAAAAGAGGGCGAAGTTCGTGCCGTCTCCCTGCCACGTCGCGCCGAGCGGATACGGTCGGCCAAGCCAAATCTTCAGCGGAGTCATCGTTCGGAGCGTGTTCCTATCCGCTACGCGCCAGAGCTTCGCAACGGATTTACAAGTCGCGCGCCGCGCATCGAGCGGCGCAGTGGCGGCAGCCGCAGTGCTCTAGTGAACCGCAGCTGGCGCTTTCGCGACCAGGCGGTCGCGCACGTAATCGGCACGGTATAAGGCAAGCCTCGAAGGGTGCGTTGGGCGGACAAGCAGCGGCTCGGAAACAAGGGCTGCAGACACGCCCGGTTGGACAGGCATGATCACCCACTGCGCCTGGGCAATCTCATCCGCCGTCGCCGGGCCGGGCTGATGACGGTGCAGGTAAAATTCCAAAGTATTGAAACCAGTCTCAACGAAGATGACGGGCTCCTGCCCGATTACAGGAGCGACCTGGTCCGCGAATTGGCGAAGGGCAAACCCGTAGTGCCGCGCAGTCTTACTAAGAAAGCCGGCGTGCAGGCCGAACCCAATCGCAAGCAGGACACCGACGCTCCCGAGATGCCACAGACGAATGCGCCACCGTTGCAGAAATGTCGCCGCAAAATATGAGGCGAGCACCGCCGCGGCTGGATAGGCGGGGAGGATGTAATCGGCGGTTTTGCGTGCCGAGAGGGAGAAAAATGCGAGCACCAGCAATAACCAGAGCACAGCGGGAGCGAGCGGATGGCGGAACCAATCGCGCGGGCGAATCACACACAGTGCCCCGAATGTCAGCAGCGACCAGGGCGCAAACCGCTGCATGAACCAGATCGGGTTTTGCGGGATGTGGGTGATTATCGCGCCCGGTCCTTCGTTCGCCAGTCCGGCGTTACCGAACCGATCACCCATACCCAGCGCAGGCGCGAGCAACTGTTGCTTCACCAGCACGTTGAAGAACGCATCTGGATAACGGGTCGCCGCCGGTATGGCCCAGCAAAGGAACAGCGCGAGTGCCAGCGGCAATCCCCACCACCAGCGACTCCGGTGCACAAGTGCGGGCCGTTTCCCTATCAGCCACGCGGCGAGGACGAGATAAATCACCGGCACGAGCGCGGCCGGTCCTTTGGTCAACGCGGCAAGCCCGACGCAAACCCAGAAGCTGAGAATGATCGGCCAGGCGGGCGACGCCTCCTCGGTGATCACCATCGTGCCGAGAATCCAGGCTGCGGTGAGGAATGCCGTTAGCACCGGGTCCGGCCGGCAATGATAGATCATCGTCACGTTCGCCGTGTTCACCAGCCACGCTAATCCCGCGATGCAGGCGGCTTCTGTTGCCACTGCGCGCGTCTCGGCCATTCGGCGAAACAGACGCCGCGCGATAAAAAACGTGAGCGCCGTGGTGCCGAGCGTCGCCGCGGCCATCGGCCATTTCACCGCCCATTCCGTCCAGAAGCCGAGCGCGACAACGGGCGCCGCCAGCCAGTTAACGAGCGGAGGCTTTGTCGTCGTCTGTCCGGTGAAGTCGCGCGGAATTAACCAGCGACCGTTTAGGACGATGTCAGCCGTATAGGAAACGGTCCGCGGCTGGTCGAAACGCTGTAGCGCACTGGCTGCGATCAGACGCGAGCCGAGGAGCACGGCCGCGCAGGCAAGCAGCAGTAACCCGCACGCTGAGCGATGAAGCAGCGGAGCCGGTGCTGGCACTGCCGGGAAGCGCTAGAGATCGGCGAGCACCCGCATCGTCATCTCGACGTCGCTTGGCCGGACAATGACAACGCAGCGTGCCGAGTCCGAAGTCGCTGAGACGTAGAGCGACTCGATGTTGATGTGAAATCGCGCGAGCCGCACGGCGATTTTCGTCAGCATGCCCGGTTGATTGCCGCCCTCGATCCGCAGCACGTCGGTCTCGATTGCCATCGCGCCCGTCTTGCCCAATGCCTCGACGGCTTTCGCCTCATCGGTCACGACCATTCTAACCAGCACTTCATCACCACGCGCGCCGAAGCTGCCCGCCTCCGTCGCGAGCGCTTCGATCTCAACGCCGGCTTCAGAAATTGCCTCACAGGCTCGCGCCAGCATGCCGGGCTGGTTCTGCATTAAGATCGCCAGCTGTTTGGCCGGTTTCATCGAAAGCGTGCTCATTGCGAACGACATTAACGCGCCAGCCGAGATGCCGTCCAGCGGATGCGCGATGGGAGTTGCTGCCTCCTAGAATTTCCGGAACCAGCCGTAGGGGAATGAGTCGCCCGGGCAGTCGGTCGCCCATTGCGGCGGGTTCATTTCTCGGTGCGGCCGAACGGGAATCTCGCGACCATCAGCGCGTCCACAGCGCTCTCGCAAATATCGGATCAACTCGTCGCAGGCGTTGAGCTGCGCGTTGCTCGGCTGATCCCGATTGAAATCCCCAACGAGACAAATCCCGAGCGCGATGTTGTTCAGATAATCGCTGTGGACGTGTCCGCCATTGATCTGGCGACGCCACCGATCCCCGACTTCGATCTGCCCGTTGCCGGAGGAGGTGCCGTTGCCGATAACGAAGTGATAGGCGAGCCCGTTTTGCATGTGACGCACGTGCCGGTGGTAATAATCAAACGCGCGCGCGTTCCCCTGTCGTGTGCCGCTGTTGTGCACCACGATGAATTTCCAGCGGCCGCGCTGGACGGGCGCACGCCGAATTGCTTCGACCACGCTGCCACTCAGGTAACGGTAACTGACAGAATCACGCGCCCCGAAGAGGCGTGCGAGGAAACTCCGCCGGGGCGGAGGCGGTGGTGGTGGCTCGAACCCTTGATTCTCCTCGAGCCCTGATTTCTGCACCGTGATTTCGGCCGGCGGAACGCTGGGCGCGACGCTCGGAACCGCAACACCGCGCGGCGGTGGTGAGGTGGAGTCGGGTGACAATCGCTCGGTCGGACGCGGTGCAGGCGTTTCCTCGCGCTCCTCTGCTTTCGTACCGCGCAGCTTCGGTTTCGGGGTCGCAGTTGCAGCTTTTTGGCCGTGTTTCGACTTCGCCGGGCTCGGCTTTTTCTTCGCAGGCGTAGCCGATGCCTCGTCATCTTCGTCTTCAGGTTTCGGCCTGGGCGACTTTTTTGCTGCCGGCGTTTTCTTCGGTTTCGGCGTCGGTGTGGGCGAGCTCTTTTTCCTTTTGCTCTTCGCCGCCGGAGTCGGCGTCTCGTCCTCGGAAGAATCGTCGCGCGATTCTTTCTTTTCGGAGAACGGCTGGAGGGCGGCCTTCGCCGGAGGCGGTGAGGACTGCGCGTGCAGGACCGTGCGCGCGATGACAACGAAGACGAAACAGGTGAACATCGCGACCACCGTCGGCGCAACAAAACGACGGCCTGGCAAACGGACCGGGGCGCTCAAGCGGGCTGCAGCGCCGGCGTTTGAGCGCCCAGCTTTTCCTCACGTTCGCGACGCAGCACGGCGTTCAACTTGCCACCGATGAGCAGAAGCAGACAGGTCAGATACATCCAGGTCAGCAGCACAATGATCGATGCGAGGGCGAGATACGTTGGATTATAGCGATCGTACTTCGCCACGTAGAGCTGGAACAACTTCGTCAGCACGATCCAACCAAATGAAAAGAGAACCGCGCCCGGTAACGCCTGCCTGATGGTGAGATAGTTTTCGGGGGTGAGAAGGTAGAGCGCGAGAGCGAGAACAATTAGTGCGATAAAGGTCAGCGGCAGACTTAACCCGGCAAACCAGGCTTGGAGCGGAAAGTTGAGCTGGAAATTCACTTCCGCGATTCCGGCGAGCGTTTCGCCAAAGACCGTGAGGTTGAAGCAAAACAAAATCGTGATTCCAAACCAGAAAAGAAGGAAGAAGGAGATCACATATTTCGACCACCAGGTGCGATCTTCCATCACGCCGTGCGTCCGGCTGAGCGCGTGTGAGGTCGTGGAAATGAAGACCATGCCCATCCAGATGCCGAAAATGATTCCGAGGTTGGCGAGCATGCCGCTCGTGCCGGTGACAACCACGCTGGCGGCCGCGCTGTCGAGAATGTCCTGCACTTTTGGATCTGCCGGCAAAAAATTCTTCAAGATCGCCAGCATGGAGTGCAGCTTGGCCGGGTCGGTCCCGAAGAGGCCGAGAAGATGCCAGAGAAAGAGCAGGCCGGGCGCGAGGGCGATGAGGAATTGATAGGCCATCTGCGCAGCCAGACCGGTGGTGTTGTCCGTCGCCAACTCCCAAACCAGACGCCGCAAAACCCGGCCGACGAACGTGAGGAATCTCATCAGCGGCGAGAGTTTACTTTGTCGGTCACAAATATCCATTAGAGTCTCTCTTCGCGCTTCCAAACCGCTGCTGTGTCATGTCGAGCGCAGTCGAGACATCTCCGACGACCGGCAGGAAGATTCCTCAACTACGCTCCGAATGACAGGCGCGACCGTCACCAATTGAAACGAATTCTGATCCTGACCGCGGGTTTCGGCGAAGGACACAACAGCGCGGCGCGCGGTATTCGCGACGGGCTCGCGGAAATCTCGAACGGCTCCGCGCAGGTGGAGCTGCACGACCTTTTTGCCGATACCTATGGAGTGGCCAACGAGTGGGCGCGCATCGCCTACCTTGGCCTGATCGATCGTGCCCCCGCCGTCTGGGGAGTCGTCTATCGATGGCTGGACCGGGAGCGAACCTTCACCGGCAATTTCAAAGTTTTCTTTACTCTGAAAAACCGACTGAGCCGACTGCTCGCACGTTTGCGACCCGACGTGATCATCTCCGTGTATCCCGCCTATCCGCACATGCTGGACGAGATGCTCGGCCCGGCAGGCGGCGCGGATTACAAGCGCGTCGTTGTCGTGACCGATTCACTCTCAGTCAATGCGATCTGGTATCGATGCAGCGCCGATTACTTTCTCCTCCCCAACGAGGACAGCGCCGCCGTTCTTTGGAATGCCGGAATCCCGCGGGAAAAAACGAAAACATTCGGCTTTCCGGTCACACCACGGTTCGCCGAACTGAAGGAGTTTCGTCCCGCGCCGTCGGATGAAAACGGCCGCCGCGTCCTGTATCTGGTTAACGGTGCGAAACCGTTTGCTCCCGAGCTGGTCCGCCGCCTCGCCGCGCTTCCGGAGATTGAGCTCACTGTCACGACCGGCCGCGATGCGCGGCTGTTCCGCACTCTGGAAGAAGTCCGCGTGAGCAGCGGCAGAAATTTTGAGATCATTGACTGGAGCGACGACCTCCCGCGGCTCCTCGCTTCCACCCATCTACTCATCAGTAAGGCGGGTGGCGCGACGGTTCAGGAGACGATCGCCGCCGGCTGCCCGATGATCGTGAACCATATCATTCCCGGACAGGAGGAAGGCAATGCCCGCCTCATCACGCAAACAAAGTCCGGTGCGGTCGCGCGCACGCACGACGATGTCATTGCGAACGTGCAGAAATCGTTCTCCGACGATGCCGCAATCTGGCGCGAATGGTCCCGTAATATTGCGCAGCTTCGCCGGCCTGCCGCTGCACTGGAGACCGCTAGCTTCCTTCTTTCACTCTAGGAAAGACTCGGCGGCCACCGAGGAACGTCTCGACGATCTCGAGCTTTGGCGAGATCATAACCAGATCGGCGTCCGCACCCTCAGCGATTCGGCCTTTCGCCGCTAAGCCGAGGGTTTTCGCCGGGTTGGCACTCGCCATCTGGATCGCTTCGTGCAGGGGCGCTCCCACCGTCTGCACGATCATCCGCACAAGATCGATCATGCGCGCAGCGCTTCCCGCCAGGGCGCTGCGGTCCTCCAGAAGACAGACTCCATTTTCGGCAACGCATTTGCGCCCGGCGAGCTCGAACGCGGCGCCCTCCGGCAGCCCGGCGCCGGCAGTTGCATCCGTGACGAGACAAATTCCCGCAGCGCCTTTCGCGCGGTAGAGCAATTTCATGAGCGTGGAGGAGACGTGATGTCCATCGGCAATCAGCTCGCAGGTGATTTCCGGCTCGCTCAAGGCTACCTCGAGCAGCCCCGCTACACGTTCCCGACCGCGCCGTCGCATCGAAGACATGCAGTTGAACGTGTGGGTGACGTGCCGCATACCGGCGGCAAAGCCCGCGCGTGCCTCTTCGTCCCACGCGTCGCTGTGGCCTCCGCTGACCGCGATTCCGGCGGCCACCAGATCGCGCATCAGATCGAGGGCACCAGAGATCTCCGGCGCGATCGTGACACGCTTCACCACCCCGGCATGCTGCAAGAGAGCGACGCCTGATGCGGCGTCAGGCGCGCAAATGAACTCCGCTCGTTGTGCTCCGGGGCGGGCCGGAGAAAGAAACGGGCCTTCTACATGCGCTCCGAGCACCTGCGGCAACTCGGCCTGGATTTTGCCAATCGCGGAGAGCGTCTCCGTGATTTCCGCGAGCGGGGCCGTCGCCGTCGTTAGCAATAACGAGGTGGTGCCACCGCTCGCGTGATAATCGCAAATCGCGCGAAACGCGTCAGCTGAACGCTCCATCGTGTCGCGACCGATCGCTCCATGCACGTGCAGATCGATAAAGCCCGGCGCAACATAGTTGGCGTTCAGATCGACGGTCTCGGACCCTGATTGCCCGCGTGATGGACGGACCTCCGCGATCCTCCCATGTCGCACAACGATGTCTACGTCGTCGCGAATTCCATCCGGCAGAATGACGCGCGCGTTCCTCAGGATCATTGCACGGCGACAGCGTTGCGTCCGCGTGGAGCAAAGTCCATCATGTTCGCTGCCATGGAGCTGGACTTTGACGTCGTCATTGTCGGCGGCGCGTTTTCCGGCGCGGCCACCGGCCTGATCCTCAAGCGCAAGCATGCTGCCGCGCGTGTCCTGATCGTTGAGAAGGCTGAGGAGTTCGATCGTAAGGTAGGCGAGTCGACCACCGAGGTGAGCAGTTGTTTCATGACGCGGATCCTCGGGCTAACCAATTATCTTGGTCATCATCATCTCGCAAAACAGGGACTGCGGCTCTGGTTCGCTAATCGCGTGGATCAGCAGTTCGACGATTGTGTTGAGATTGGCGCGCATTACCAGACGCGCTTACCGACCTTCCAGGTCGATCGCTCGACGCTCGACCAGCACATGCTGGAGCAAGCTGCCGCCGCTGGTTGCGAGTTGCGGCGGCCAGCGAAACTGACCCGCTTCGATCTTGATGGCGACGCGCGAACGGTAACGATCACAGGCAACGGCGGCGAGGAAACGATCAGCTGCCGGTGGGTCATCGATGCGAGCGGACGCGCCGCGATTCTTCCGCGCAAGCTCGGACACTTCCGTTCCAATCAGGAGCATCCGATCAACGCCGTCTGGGCGCGTTTCAGAGATGTCAAAGACTGGGACAGCTACGAATGGCGCGAGCGTTTCCCGGCGTTTGCCAACGCGTGTCGCACGAGCCGGTCCTGGGCGACCAACCATTTAATGGGCAACGGCTGGTGGTGCTGGATCATTCCGTTGCACGGCGGCGATGTCAGTGCCGGCCTGGTTTACGATTCCCGCATCTTCAAATTGCCGGAGGGCGCGAATCTCTCCACGCGTCTCCGCGACCACCTGCTCTCTCATCCAGTCGGGCGGGAAATTTTCGGAAAGGCGCAGGCGGTCGAGTCGGACGTGCACGCCTTCTCTGCCCTGCCCTACTCGAGCGAGAAGGTCTGCGGCGACGGCTGGGCCTGTGTTGGCGACGCAGCCGGATTCATCGATCCGCTTTACAGCCCCGGCCTCGATTTTTGTTCCTACACCAGCTACTACGTCGCGGGGTTGCTCGCGCGCAGTCTCCGCGGTGAAGAAGTGTCTGCCGATCTCGCTTACTACAACGCGCAATATCCGGTCATGTACCGGCTCTGGTTCGAGACGCTCTACAAAGACAAATACTTCTACATGGGAGACGCGGAGCTGATGTCGGCCGCGCTTCTGCTCGATGTCGGGTTATATTTTGTCGGCCTCGTCATCCCTGCCTATCGCGATCCGGAGCAAGCGTTTGCGCGTTTGCCGTTCGAAGGCGCGGCAGGTCGCGTCGTCGGAGCGATGATGAAGTTCTATAATCGCCGGCTGGTTGCGCTTGCCAGGCGTCGCCTCGCGACAGGTTATTTCGGCTCGCGCAACGCCGGCTGGCGCGAGCTTTACGACGGTTTCGTGCCGGATGGGCGTGTGCGAAAGCTGATCCGAAAAGGTTTGCTCCGCTGGGCAAAAGCTGAGCTCGTGAATTTGCGCCTGATTCTCGGGCGCAAAGCATCTGCACGCGCTGTCGAGAGTGCGACGGGCGAGGCTGCGGCCTCACGCGGTGATTCACCGCAACCCGCTGTAGCCGCGCCTCTGTGAGCCGCCTACGGTTCGCCCGCGGCTGCAACGGCGATTCACAAGTCCCCGGCTACAGCAACCCCGCGTGAGTTCGCGAGTTCGCTTCTTTCATCGCTTCGCTGTTCGGGGCGTGTTCTGGCGAGAGTATCTCGACTGGGCAATCGTGAACGCTCCGTTCTACATGCACTTTGTCCTGCTCTGTTTCTGGACGTTGTTTTTCTTCTTCTTCGCCGCGCCCGCCCGTAGAGCTGTGGTCGCCAATCTGCGCATCGTGCTGCCGCATT
The DNA here is from genome assembly GCA_045809925.1 of Chthoniobacterales bacterium. Classification (GTDB taxonomy): domain Bacteria; phylum Verrucomicrobiota; class Verrucomicrobiia; order Chthoniobacterales; family UBA10450; genus CADDYX01. Next base: position 1,724 of record JBJMWX010000114.1, on the reverse strand, counting down.
CCTCGTGGCTCATGAATCAGGTGCGCGCTTTCCAGGTCTTCTACAACTTCGCATGGACAATCACCGACGCCGCGGTGCACAAGCTGACGAAAGCGGCGTTCCGTTACGAAATCGTCGGCGCTCATTTGCTCGATGAGCTCGGGGCGGCGCGTGGTGCCATCGTCCTCACCGCGCACATGGGAAGCTACGATCTCGGAGCGGCGCTTTTCGCGGAGAAGTTCAATCGCCAAATCAGAATGGTCCGGGCGCCGGAGCCCGATCAACAAACCGAGCAACATCTCCGCGCATCGCTCGCCCGCGCAGGTGAGGGCGCGGTCAAGGTCGATTACAACACTGCCGGCGCACTTCTCTCTTTCGATCTGCTGAACGCGCTTCGGGCCGGCGAGATTGTCTCGATCCAGGGCGATCGCGTCATCGGGAATATTGCCCAGACCAGAGGCGCGCTCTTCGGCCGGAAGGTCTCACTTCCGGCAGGTCCGTTTATGCTCGCTCAGATCGCGGGTGTCGCGATCTTCCCGCTCTTCGTCGTGCGCCTCGGCTATCGCCGCTACGGCATTGTCATTCGCGAGCCTATTCAGGTCGTGCGGACGAATGCCGACCGAACGCAGGACATTGATGCCGCGGTTGCCGAGTGGTGCGGCACGCTTGAATCCATCGTGACGGAGCACTGGCGACAATGGTTTGCCTTCACACCGCTTGTTGCGGCTGTTCGGAATGGATAGCGCGAACGGACAGGGCGGATTCTACTTTGCGTTGTTGCGGTTGATCGCGCGGCTCCGCCACGGCACCGCCGCGCGCTCCGAGAGCAATGCGGCCGAGGCATATGTGGTCGGAGCCAGCATTTTCCTTCTGAGCTTTGTCTTTCTGAGTATTTGCGTTGGTTGGCGCTCGCCGCCGCTATTGCTTCTGCTGCTTTTTGCCACCTGGATTTTCTGGGTGCTCCTTCTCTATGCCAACTCCCTCATAGTCCGTGTCACTCGCATTACGAGGGTGGCACGGACATGCACGAATTCGCGCCTGCAAAGCACGCTGATCGGATTTGAAAGCACGGGATTTGCGATTGTCCTGGTTGCGCATCGCGATCCGGCGCGCGTGCTCGGCGCCCTTTGGCTCGTCGTCGTCGCGGCGAATCTGGTCGCCGCCCTCCTCCTTGCGGCCTGGCAGCGAAGCGACTCGCGATGATGCGCCCGATTCTCTTCGCAATTGCGGCTCTCGCTCCGCTCGCAGCGCTCGCGCTGTATCCGTTCGGAATTCTCATCGCGCTCTCGCCCCTCTTTGTCTCACACGTCTTCCTGCTCGCCGCGACTATCGTGCCAAATTGCCAGTGGTGGGGACCGGTAGTGCGTTGCTTTGACACCAGTGAGCGCGAAGTCTGGCTAACGATTGACGACGGGCCGTCGCCAGAACACACCGGCCGAATTCTCGAACTGCTCAGCGAGCACAACGCGCGCGCTACATTTTTTGTGATTGGGAACCGCGTCGAGCAACATCCCCATTTGCTCACGGAAATTCTGACCCGCGGACACGCCGTCGCGAACCATACCTTTACCCATCCGAGCGCCACCTTCTGGTGCGCGGGACCGCGAACGGTTGCCGGAGAAGTCGATCGATGCGCAGCCACTCTCCGTGCAACACCCTCACGTCCGGCCCACTTCTTTCGACCACCAGCCGGCCTGACGAGTCCATTTATCCACCCCGCGCTCGGGCGACGCGGGCTCCGACTC
>JBJMWX010000113.1:0-59514 GCA_045809925.1 Chthoniobacterales bacterium | reverse complement strand
GGGGCTGGGACCTTCGCTGCCGGTGAGCGGCGCTTTACCTGATCCGGTGCTGGAGCTGCACGATGGGAGCGGCTCGGCTATCTTCACGAATGATAACTGGCGAGAGAGCCAGGCCGACCAGATCAATGCCACGGGAATTCCACCACCCAACGACTTGGAATCGGCGATTATCGCAACGCTATCGGCAAACAATTCGGCTTACACTGCGATCCTTAGGGGCAACAACGGCAATATGGGCATCGGCCTGGTCGAACTGTATGACCTGGCACAGGCCGCGAACTCGACCCTCGCAAACATCAGCACTCGCGGGTTCGTCGATACAGGAGACAATGTTATGATAGGCGGGTTTATCATCGGCAATGGTGCGGTCACGGTGATTGCGCGCGCGATTGGACCTTCCTTGCCGGTGACCGGCGCGCTGGCCGATCCTTTCCTGGAGCTCCACGATGGCAACGGTGCTTTGTTGGAATCGAACGATAACTGGGTCGATTCCCCCAACAAGCAGGCGATCATCGATACGACAATCCCGCCAGGCAGTGACCTTGAGTCTGCCGTTATCAGGACGTTGCCGCCTGGTAATTACACGGCGATTGTGAGCGGCGTTGGCGGGATTGTAGGTATCGCACTGGTCGAGGTTTACGCGCTGAACTAACTGCGAGAGGCTGATCGAGGGGCGTAAGTGTCGCCGATCGCCGAGAGCGCGATTTTCCTTGCCCTCGGGCAGCCGACCTCCTATACCAGAGGCGTGAAATCTGGCGCCGCGTGACATATGGGGCGGTTCAGCTTGTTACTGAAGAATAAGGCTCGAGTTGGGGTGGCAGCGCTGGTCACGTTGTCGTTGTTGCTCGTCACAGCTATCGCGCGCGCCAACGATCAAATCGTGAGCAATTGCTCCGACAGCGGATTGCGCACCGCGGTCGCTCAGGCGCAAAGTACGGGCGGCGGAACGATCACGTTTAGCTGCGGCGCGACCGCCACGATCGTGCTGCAAAACGGAACTCTTCCGAACATCACCAGCAACACGACGGTCGATGGTGGTGGCACGATCACGATCAGCGGCAACAATCCGAGCGGCGGCAGCAGCGGAACGCGGGTCTTCAACGTGACCGCAGGTGGGACACTAACGCTCAATCACATCACGATCCGTGATGGCTATGCGAACGCCGACGGTGGGGCGGTGGCAGTTGGCAATGGCGGTGCGCTAAACGTCAACAACTGCACATTCCTTTACAACGCGAACAGCGTCAGCTTCAGCGGGAGTGCGATCTACAGCCTGGGACCGCTGAATATCACCAACAGTGAGTTCGCTAACAACACCGGCGGCGGCGGCGCGGTTAAGGTGCGCTCTGGAAACGCGGTCACGCACATCAGCGGGAGCAGCTTCCATCATAACAAATCCGACGCGAGCGCAGGTGGCGGCTATGGCGGCGCGATGCAGTTACACGATGCACCGTCTGTCACGATCGACAACTGTAACTTTTCCACTAACGACGCCGGCACCAGCGGCGGAGCCATTTATGTAAACTCCGCCTCCGCGCTCACCTTGAGCAACAGTACGGTCACTTCGAATCGCGCCCTCAAGCTGACGGGCGGCGGGCTGGATATAGCGGGCAGTGCGACGATCTCGAACACTCAATTCGCCACGAACCTCGCAACAATCGGCGGTGGCGCGATTAGCTCGGAAGCGGGCACGCAGCTCAACATCGTGGACAGCACGATCGCCACTAACAAGGTGCTCGACTACAAGTTAGCGGACGCCAACACGATCGACAAAACCTACGGCGGCGGCATCCGGAGTTTAGGCGCCCTGACAATTAGCGGTTCGACCATTCGAGACAATGTCGCCAACGTCGCAATGCATGGTGCGATCGGCGGCGGCATCTACCACGAGAACGGCGCGCTCACGCTGACTAACCTCACGATTCAGGGCAACCGTGCGATCCACGGTGCGGGCATCTACGTGTCGAGTGGCACCGGGACGATAAAGGATGGGGCATTTACCCGTAATTTTGCGGACTCGGGTGACGGCGCTGGTCTCTATATCGGTAGCGGGAACGTTTCACTGTCGGGTGCGACGTTTAGCGGCAATTATGCCGGGCGCGACGGCGGCGGCATCTCCAACGCCGGAACCCTCACCGTCACGAACGCGACGTTCAGCAGTAACAGCTCATATATCGGTGGCGCCGGACTGATGAACTATGGCACCGCAACACTGAACAGCTCGATGCTTATCGGTAATAACGCGAATGGTGGCGGAACGGGCTATGGTGGCGGCATCCGTAATACCGGCTCGGTCACCTTGAACAGCGTTACGGTGGATGGAAACACCGCCAACTACGACGGCGGCGGCATTTACAACCAGGGTTCGCTCTACCTCAACAGTTCGACCGTGAAGAACAATGTTGCTAACGGCGGGGACGACGTCGGCGAGCCTGCCTATGGAGGTGGTGGTATCTTTAACAGCAAGGGAGTGACGCTGACCCGGTCGACCTTAAGTGGCAACAAGACGAACAAGCTCGACGGCGGGGGGCTGTATAACTACAAGGGCAACGCATCTGTCGGTAGCTCCACTTTCAGCGGTAACACCGCGGCTGGAGACGGCGGTGCAGTCATGAGCAATTTTGCTCAGACGATTTTGAATCACGTCACTATCAGCGGCAATGCGGCTGCCGCCGGCGGAGGCATCTACAACCTGACGGCAGACAGCACGCACACAATCGTTCTGACGAGCACAGTCATCGCGAACAGTCCCTCCGGCTACAATTGCGCCGAATTCGCCGGGTCGCAGGACCTGCAATCGTATGGCTACAACCTGTCGGACGATAACTCGTTTAACACCTTCTGCTCGGTGCAGCACCAGCCGGGTGACGTCGATAACGCCGTCGTCAATCTTGGCCCGCTGGCCAATAACGGCGGAGATACGCTCACGCATCTGCCGCAACCAGGCAGCGCGGCAATCGACGCAATTCCGAACGCCACGAATGACTGTGGCACGATGGTAAATCCTGACCAGCGCAATGTCCCACGTCCGCAGGGCCCGGGCTGTGATATTGGCGCGGTGGAAAGGGCGTTGAGCGACAACTCTACACCTACGCCCACTCCCACCCCGGCTACACCTACACCGACTCCGACGGCTACTCCGGCCAGCCAGCTGCTTAACTTGTCTACACGCAAGCAGGTAGGCGCGGGAGACAACGTGCTGATCGGAGGGTTCATTGTTGTAGGCACCGATGACAAGAAGGTGCTGGTGCGCGGGCTCGGGCCTTCGCTGCCGATTAGCGGCGTGCTAGTTGATCCCACACTGGAGCTGCATCGCGCCGATACCAGCTTGATAGCGGCTAACAATAACTGGAAAGAGACACAGGAAACAGAGATCAGCGCGACAGGGATTCCTCCGAGTAGCGATATCGAGTCGGCTATCATAGCGAGTCTTGCCGCCAATCCGGCGGCGAACGGAGGCGCGGGCTACACCGCGATTCTCGCCGGGAGCGGTGGCGGAACGGGAATCGGATTGCTGGAGATTTACGATCTTGCGCAAGCAGCTAACTCAAAGCTGGCAAACATCAGCACGCGCGGGTTCGTGGGCGCTGATCCGGATCTGTTGATCGGGGGATTTATTCCGGGGCCGGGCGACCGCGCGCCGACCAAGGTGCTCGTGCGGGCTCTTGGGCCGAGTCTGCCGGTGAGTGGGGCGCTGCAGGATCCCGTCCTTGAGCTGCACGATGGGAACGGCACTACGCTGCAATCGAACGATGACTGGAAACAGACCCAGCAGACGGAGATCGAGGCCACAGGCATTCCGCCGAGTGACGAGCGAGAGGCGGCGCTAATCGCTACAGTTCCGCCGAGCAATTCCGGTTACACCGCAATCGTACGCGGGGTAAATGACACGACCGGGGTGGCTCTGGTGGAAGTTTTCGCGCTACAGTAGTGGCTGTAGGACAGGCGTTCTCGCCTGCCATCCAGGCGGCAAGCAGGAGCGCTCGCTCGATTGAATCCCTCGCGAAGCGGCCGATGCACGTTGATCGAAGCCGCATCCGTGGTGTCGAATTGATAATCCGCCCGCTGCGCAAGAAAAGCATTTACACACTTCGCCCGCTCGCTCAGGATCAGTGTTGCGTTAAGTCCGTTAGGTAGCTCCGGCAAAGCACCTGGCCCTCTTCCCGCACGGGAATAACAATGAATCGGGCTGCTTTCGCCTAGTAGTGAGACGCTGTGCCAAGGAAACGAAACGCCCATAGGAGATTCCTTGCGCTCCTCGTGTCGCTGATCGGTGTCGCGTCTGCGATTTCAGGCACGGCAGCGACGTTTACCGTAAACAGCACCGGCGACGCAAGCGATCCCAAGCCGGGCGAGGGCGTCTGCGGGACGGTATTAGGAGTTATGAAGACTGACCCGGACACGGGTCCCTGCACCTTGCGCGCCGCGATCCAGGAGGCGAACGCGCATAGTGGAACTGACAGCATTCAATTCAATCTCCCGGCGGGATCTATTATCAACCTGACCCAGGCGCTGCCGGCAATCACTGATACAGTTACAATCGCTGGCCCCGGCGCCGATAAGCTAACGGTGCGGCGGAATACCGGAGGCGGCTATCGAGTGTTCCTCGTAACAGTCGCGACACCCGCAGTAGTCAGCTTATCGGGTCTGACCATCACCAATGGCGACGTTAGCTCGAGCAGCGACAACGGTGGCGGGATCTCGAGCACGTCAACGGGCACTCTGAACCTTACCGATTGCGCAGTGAGTGGTAATACCGCGACTACCGGCGGCGGAATTGCCAACTCCACCGGCAGATTGAACATCATGGGATGCGTGATCAACGCTAACTCTACCGCTGGCAGCTCTAATGTCGGAAGCGCCGCTGGCATCTGGAATGATGGCGGCCACCTCAATATCACTAACAGCACGGTCGCTGATAATACGGCGGGACTGAATGGTGGCGGGATTCATAATACCTCCGCCGGCAACGTCGTGGTAACGAACTGCACCGTCAGCAAGAACTCTGCACTCGGCAGTGGCGGTGGTGCGGCCGGCGGTGGCCTCAATAACCAGGACGGTCAGATGACCGTCAAGAGCAGCATCGTCGCTCTGAACAACGCGGTAACGATAGGTCCCGACGTGGTCGGAGATTTCGTTTCCGCCGGGTTCAACCTGATTGGTAAACGCGATGGGAGCACCGGTTTCCTCGCGAAAAACGACCGGACCGGAACGATCGCCTCACCGCTCGATCCGAAGCTTGACTCGACTGGCCTGCAAGCCAACGGCGGCTCGACGCAAACGATCGGCCTCGTGTGCGGCAGTCCGGCCATCGATCAGGGGACGAGCAGTGGGCTAACAGGTAAGCTGACCGCCGACCAGCGCGGCTCCACTCGTCCATTCGACGATCCGGTGATTCCGAACGCGCTAGATGGCGATGGAAGCGACATTGGCGCTTTCGAGCGAGCGCAACCGTGCCCGGTAAACAGCCTTACCGTCACAACAACGCTCGATACTGATCACGGCTCTTGCGGCGCCGACTGCACCTTGCGTGACGCGATCAATGTGGCGAACGCCCAATCGAATTACGCTCTAATCGGATTCGCCCCGGGGCTTCAAGGCACAATCCAGCTCACCGGGCCACTGCCAATGATAACGAAGAACGTTATGATTGAAGGCCCCGGCGCGAATGTTCTAAGCGTCAGACGCGATACGGGCGGCGACTATCGAATTCTGACGATCAGCAACGGGACAGACACCGGCCCTATGGTTGCCATCAGCGACCTGACACTCGCGAACGGTAAGGCTACCGGTTCACCAGCGAACGCTGGAGGCATACTTAACGACCACGCGAGCCTGACGTTGGTCCGCTTGACGGTGACGAGTAACACCGCGGCCAATGGCGGGGGCATTCTCAACGATGGTTCGGTGAGCGGCGGCGCGAGCGCGACGCTCGACAGTTGCACTTTAAACAACAACACCGTTGGGCAGTTCGGCGGGGCCGTTTTCAGTTCTGGCACTAACGGTGGAGAGGCGAAACTTAATCTGACCAACTGCACGATTGCGGACAACACCGCAGGACGCGGCGCAGCGATTCACAATACCGGCTCGTCCGGAAATGCCGCCGTTACGTTGTTGTCCTCTACGTTTAGCGGTAACTCCGCTCCTTTAGGTGGCATTTTTAACACCGCCACATCCGGGGCTGCTACGGTCACGACAGGCAACTGCATCTTCAAGACTGGCGCAAGCGGCGGCAACTTCACGAATACCGGAAGCATCGTTTCGCTAGGCCACAATCTGAGCAATGACGCCGACGGCGGAGATAACAGCACCACTCCCGGCGGAGTGCTAAACCAGCCCGGGGATAAACGAAATACCGATCCGTTGCTGGATACGGGTGGGTTGAAAGACAACGGCGGTCCCACTGCGACGATCGCACTGCTCAGCGGCAGTCCGGCAATCGACGCGGGAGACGACACATTAGCACCGGCCAACGATCAGCGTGGAGTCAGCCGAGTCGGCGTCGCTGAGATTGGCGCGTTCGAGTTCGGCGGGATTATTCCCACACCTACACCGACCGCTACGCCTGCCCCTACCGCTACTGCCACGCCGACCCCGACACCTATAGCCACGGCAACACCGACAGCTACGCCGACGGCGACTCCGACGACTCTTGGGAACATCTCCACCCGTTTGCGAGTGGAAACTGGCGATAACGTGCTGATCGGCGGCTTCATTGTTACTGGGACCGAGCAGAAGAAGGTGCTGCTGCGGGCGATCGGCCCTTCGCTTCCGGTAAGCGGCGCATTGGCCGATCCGCTCCTCGAGCTGCATGACGGCAGTGGCTCGACGATTTTCACGAACGATAACTGGAAAGCCACGCAGCAGGACCAGATTGAACTGACTACGATTCCGCCGAGCAACGACTTGGAATCAGCTATTGTCGCGACATTGCCGGCGAACAACTCTGCCTATACGGGGATTGTTCGAGGGGTAGGGGACAGTACGGGTGTAGCGTTGATCGAAGCCTACGACCTCGATCGGAGTGTTGATTCCAAGCTGGCGAACATTAGCACGCGCGGCCTGGTCCAAACTGGCGACAATGTCATGATCGGCGGGTTCATTGTTCTGGGGGAGGCAGTGCAGAAGGTTATCGTCCGTGCCATAGGACCCTCTCTCCCCGTGGATGGTAAGTTAGCGGATCCATTGCTCGAGCTGCACGACGGGAACGGTGCGCTGCTCCAGTCGAACGACAACTGGCGGACTGATCAGGAAGCGGAGATCATCGCGACAACCATTCCGCCGAGTGATGACCTGGAATCGGCGATTGTGCGGACGCTCACACCTGGCAATTACACGGCGATCGTGCGCGGCGTGAATGACACGACGGGCGTGGCGCTGGTCGAAATCTACGCCCTCGAATAGGAGTTGTGTCCGTTACACTTCGGCTGGGCCTGCCTAAGTACCGATGTGGCGATTCGTAGCGAAAAGTAGCTTAGTTAAGTGCATCATTCCTCTCGACGAAACGACTTCAGTGGTCGACCGACAGGCCATTCTGCTGGCAACTGGGCGGGCACGACTGAAGATTAGAAATCCTGCACATTAAAGTCGCGTTGCGCCGAGGCGGTGTTTTATCATGCCATCTCGATTGAAGCCTGCACAAAGGCATTCGGCCGTGAATCGAGCACGCTTTCCTACTCGGGTTTTTCGCCCTCGGGTTCTCGTCGCTTTTATGCTTTGTGCAACGGGCGGCCTCCTCGCGATGTTTGGTGACACAAATATCGATTTCATCACCGGCACGGCAGCGACACCGAGCACGAGCGTCACCGCGGAATCGTGTAACGGACGCGACGACAACGGCAATGGCCAGATTGACGAAGGACTTGGTACGTTCTCGAGCGGACTTGGCGTCTGCCGCACGACCGTTCCAGCTTGCATGAACGGCGCGTGATTTTTTGTAATCAGCAGGTCGTCGGTTCGAGCCCGACAGCCGGCTCCAGTCGCCGCATCAGGCGGGTGCGCCAAGCCCACAGGGTGCTCACCCCGAAGCCGACCAGCACTGCCCATGGAATTGTTCCCCAGATGCTCCAGCTTGGCCGGACGGTCGCGTCTGAGACGTTCCACGGGAGGCCGTGATTCATGATGGTGTAGTAGGCGAACAGGTAGATGCCGCTCGCTGCAGTAACAACCACATACCAGCGCGGCGAAGCCAGGAGGACGAAGGGCGCGAACCAAACGAGATAATAGGGAATGAACCCTGGCGCCAGGACGGCGAAGCTGATGAAGCAGTAGGCGAGCGTGTTAAGAAAATCCGGCGCCGTAGCGTTACGCCTGCACCACGCAAGAGCGACGACGCAGCATACGGTTGCGAGTTTCAGCGCGCTGACGCTAGCAAGCAGGCTCTCGAGAAACGCAGGATCGGATTGCGCGCCGAACTTTCGAGCCACCACGGCCGCAAGGTAAGTGATTCCCCATCCCCCGGGAAAGCTGCTGTAACCGAGCACATTGGCGACAAAGTACCGCGGCGAGTTGATTAACGCTTCGGACCAGACGGCAAGACATGCCACCGCGAAAGCTACGGCGAATTTCAGGGCGGCGCTTCGATTCCGGCCGCACCAGAATGCCACGAACGCCGGAACCAGGAGCAGCGGGACAATTTTGATGCTGCAAGCGGCAGCGAGAAAACTCGCGCTCCACAGCGGTCGTTCGTTCACGCAGAAATAGGCCGCAATCACGAGCAAACACACCATGATCGAATCCACATTTCCATGGTAGCCGCTGACCATGAAAGCGACTGGACTGAGCGCGAACAGCACGATCGACCACTTCGGAGGCCTGCCTGTCGCCGTGCGAATCTTGATCAAAAAGACGAGCGCGAGCACGTCAGCAACGATCGACGGCAGCCGGAGCAGAAATGGAAATGAACGTGGCACGATGTGTGGCCCGGCGGGCGTGAGCTGCGAGGCCAGCGTCAGCATCGATGCAACAAAGTGGCCGGTGAACGGCGTGTGGTTGAAACTGGAATCGATCCGGTAGAGCTGACTTAAACCGAATTGATTGATGATCGCGCCGAATCGGCAAAAGATCGTCACATCGGGCGAACCGTAGGTCGTCGCTGCGCAATAGAGTTTCAGTGCGGCTGCGACGAGCGCCGCGGCGCAGAACAGGAGCTTGTCAGCGAAAGCCAGAGTGGAGCAGGCCCGGCCAGGGATCGATCTGGTTTCCGTGTGGCTCACACAGCTACCGGAGCGGAAAACGTGCCAGTAGCGGTGTGCCGCCTAAAAACACATTTATGGACGCCGAAATGTGATCGGGACGATCTTTTGTGACGGCCGACCGCGTTGCGCGCGCCATGACTTCAGCGCGTCAACCGCCGCTTGGTCGAGCAACTGGTTGCCGGTGGATCTAATCACCTGCACGCTCTGCGCCGCGCCATCGGAGCCAAACTTGACCAGATATTGGCCGCTTCCGGATTGCGTGCCGCTGGAGGAAAAGCGCGCCGACGCCGGATAGCGGGGGTACGGTGTGTAAACGAGGGTCGCATCGCCCGCCGCGGTCGGGCTCTGGCGCGGTTTGGGTGTGCCGCTCGGAGTCGACGATGGTGTTGGCGATGGCGAACCGGCCGACCACGTGGGCGCGGCATTCGGTTGAATTTGCGCAATCAGCGGCCGCAGCGCGGCCGCGGAACGGGCCGAGTTCAAGGTCGTTCCATGTTCATCCGCAGTGATAAAGGCGACGACGGCGCCGTGCTCGTCGACTACCGGCGACCCCGCGCTTCCGCGCAGATTTTCGCCCGTGATTTGCAGAGCATCGCCCGCGGGCTCGGAGCGCACGCTCGCGATCTTACCTGCCATAGCAGGTTCGTCGCGCCGGCGCGTGCCGGATTCGACGATCGCGACTTGCTGGCCGACGGCGATCTGCGGAGAAGTGTCCACAGGCAGGAACGGCGCGCCGGTCACATCGGTTTTCACAATCGCGAGATCGGCCTCGGCCGACGACGCGAGCACGCCCACCACATTCTTGATCGCGCCACTGGGCAGCTCCGCGACGGCTTTGGCCGCGCCTTCGAGCGTACGCGCGGTTGTCACCAACCTGCCATCGGCGGAAATCATGAAGCCGACGCCGCTCTTCCGCAGTTTGTCAGCAGCGTCAAACGTCGTGATGCGAACGATCGCCGGCCTGACTGCTGCAGACACCTTCGTCGCGTCGAGCGGCGCCGCCGTCGGAGTGGATGTCGGCAGCGGCGTCACGCTCTGCTGCGGGCTCGCTGTCGTGCTCGGCGCTGGTGTGGGTGTGGGCACCGGAGTTGCCCAGCTCCCGCCGATCGGCAGATCGGTCACTCGAACATAATAAGAATCGATTTCTTTACGGGTCCGGGTCTGAGTCGTCGCATTCGGGGCCGCGCTCGTTCCAATCGCGACCCGATATGAATCCTTTTCCACTGCTACGACGGTCACGATCTGGGTCGGATCGGAGCTCCCGAGCGGAATGAGATGATCGCCGGTCGCGAAGCTCGGTTTCTGGTGGCAACCGGCCAGCATGAGCAACATTGCGGCCGCAACCACAAGCAATGGATACGTTCGATTCACGGATGGTGCCGGCGCTCCATCCCCAGTATGGGCGCAGGTGCGAATTGAATTCATGCGTCGGATCGGAATGCAACAAGATTGCACGCGAATCGACCAACGCCTTCGACAAGGTCGGGCGCGCCGCTGAGGCGCTCGATTTCCTTCACGATCGCACTGCCCACGACCGCAGCATCAGCAAACTCCCAGATTGCGCGGACGTGCTGCGGCGTCGACACGCCGAAGCCAACTGCGATCGGCAGGTCGGTCACTTTGCGCACGCGCGCCACCAATGTTTTCGCATCGTCGGTTAGCTCGGCCCGCGCGCCAGTCACGCCCGCACGCGAGATGGCGTAAATGAATCCACGCGCCTGCCGCGCGATCTGTGCCAGCCGGTCATCGGATGTGGTCGGCGCGACGAGGTAAATTGGGTCCAGCTGGTAGCTGCGAAGCAATTCGCTCCAGCTCGCCGCTTCTTCCGGAACGAGATCGGTCACAAGCACTCCGTCAACGCCCGCAGAGCGCGCCTGCTCCGCGAGCGCCTCAGGCCCAAATTGCAGCATCGGATTGAAATAACTGAAGAGGACGATGGGCGTCTGGACACGGGCACGGATATTCGCGACGCAGCGCAGCACATCCCGCAGAGTCACGCGATTGCGTAGCGCGCGCTCCGATGCACGCTGGATCACTTCACCGTCGGCGACAGGATCGCTGAATGGGACGCCGAGTTCGATCACATCCGCCCCAGCCGCGGCCAGGCGCACGAGCAATTCCTCCGTCGTGCCGAGGTCAGGATCTCCCGCGGTGATGAATGGGACGAAACCGCCCGCCCTGCGACCTCTCAGGTCAGCGAACGTCTCGCTGATCCGGCTCATGCCTGTTCAACTTCCGCGACAAGCTGAACGTCTTTGTCCCCGCGTCCAGAGAGGTTGATGATTATGGCATCATTCGACGCGAGGTCGGCGGCGACGCGCAGAGCCGGCAGAATCGCGTGCGCACTCTCGAGCGCCGGGATGATGCCTTCCAGCCTGGCGCAAAGTTTCAGCCCTTCCAGCGCATCGTTGTCGCGCGCCTGCAGATATTCCGCGCGTCCGCTGTCATGGAGGAAGGCGTGCTCCGGTCCAATCGCCGCGTAATCGAGTCCGGCCGAGACCGAGCTCGTCGGTGCGATCTGTCCATTCTCATCCTGCAGGACATAAGACATCGTTCCCTGCAAAACACCGATACGTCCGCCGCCGCTTGCCGCGTCACGATTGAAGCGCGCCGCGTGCTCGCCCAACAAGTCGCCGGAGCCGCCGGCTTCGACGCCGACCATCCGGACACCGGTGTCGGCGATAAACGGGTGAAACAATCCTATCGCGTTCGAGCCGCCGCCCACGCAGGCAACAAGCGCACTCGGCAGTGCGCCCGCGGCTGCCATGATCTGCTCGCGCGCTTCCCGCCCGATCACGCTCTGGAATTCGCGCACCATCAACGGGTAGGGATGCGGTCCAAGCGCACTGCCTAACAAATAGTAGGTGTCGTGCACATCCGTAACCCAGTCGCGCAGCGCTTCGTTGATTGCGTCCTTCAATGTGCGCGTGCCGCTGTTTACCGTGACGACCTCTGCGCCGAGCAGTCGCATCCGAAAAACATTCAGCGCCTGTCGCCGCACATCCTCCGCGCCCATGTAAACCACGCAGCCAAGGCCAAAAAGCGCGCAGACCGTGGCGGTAGCAACGCCGTGCTGACCGGCGCCGGTCTCTGCGATGACCCGTCGCTTGCCCATTCGACGGGCGAGGAGCGCCTGCCCCATGGCGTTGTTGATCTTGTGCGATCCGGTGTGGGAAAGATCCTCTCGCTTGAGGTAAATTTGGGCGCCTCCGGCCCGTTCCGTCAGCCGCTTGGCGTGAAATAATGGCGTCGGTCGACCGCAATAATCGCGCAGCAGTTCATTCAGTTCGCGCCAGAATTCGGCGTCTTCGCGCGCCCGGACGAATTCCTGAGTCAACGATTCGAGTGGCGCGACGAGCGTCTCGGGAACATAACGGCCGCCGAATTTTCCCCAATGTCCGAGTTCGTCCGGCTCGCTCCGCGTAATCATGAAGCCACGCTTTCCGTCGCCTGGACCGCCGCGATGAAACGTGCCACCGCGTCGCGGTCCTTTATTCCCGCTCTCAGCTCGACTCCGCTGCATACATCGACGGCGTGCGGCGAAACCGCGCTGATCGCGGCGCCGACATTTCGTTCGTCGAGGCCGCCGGAGAGGATGAGAAATCGCGTGAACGGCAGCGTGGCTCTCGCCGCCTCCCAGTCGCAAGTCAGGCCCGTCCCGCCGCGCAGTTGCGGGTGGTCAGAATCGAGTAACAGGTCGCATTCGGGCCAGGCGGCCGCGTCCTGCGGAGCGAATCGGTCGTCCGTCCGCAATGCGCGCACGACATGAAATTCCGAAGCAAGCTCGCGGCATGTTTCCACTCCGACATTGCCGTGAACCTGGATGGCGCGGACTCCGGATGCGCGCGCAATCTGCCGGATGTGCTCGGCAGTCGCGTCCACAAAGACACCGACCGCGCGGACGCGGTCGGGCAGTTCCTCTACGATCCGGCGCGCCTCCGGCGGAGCGATAAAGCGTGAGCTTCCCGGCCAAAAATTGAGGCCGATCATGTCGGCCCCCAGATCAGCGCATGTCCGGGCGTCGCCAGATCGCGTCACCCCGCAAATCTTGACCTGCGGCCGTTTCATATTCGGAGAAGAGCCGGTGCGGTCAGCTGGCGCAGCAGCGCTTCCGGATCGCTCGCGCGCATCAGCGTTTCACCAATCAAAAATCCTCGATAGCCGCAGCGAGCAAGCCGATCGATCTCCGCGCGCGAGCGCAATCCGCTTTCGCTCACCATCACCGCATGGCGCGGCGCGTCTGCGATCAGGCGCTCGCTCGTTTCAATCGAAACGGTGAAAGTTCGAAGATCGCGGTTGTTTACTCCAACGAGCATCGCGCCGCAGTCAGCGGCCCGAAGGAGTTCTTCAGCGCTGTGAACTTCGACCAGCGCATCAATCTGTAATTCCTCTTCCGCACGCGCGCGAAGCTGGCCTAACGAGTCGTGATCGAGCGCGGCGACGATCAGGAGCACGGCGTCTGCGCCGGCCGCGGCAGCCTCATCTATCTGCACCGCGTCGATGATGAAATCCTTGCGCAGCAACGGCAGCTCCGTTGCCGCGCGAATTACGATCAGGTCATCCAGCGTTCCGCCGAAATAATCAGTATCGGTCAGGACCGAAATTGCCGCCGCGCCGCCGCGTTCGTAGAGCGCCGCGATGGCCAACGGATCCGCGCCTGGCCGTATTTCGCCCAGTGCGGGTGATCTGCGTTTGAATTCGGCGATGATCTGCGGCCGCGCAGGATCTGAAGTGAGCGCGGAGCGGAGCCGATGCGGCTGCGCCCGAGCGCGGATCCGCCGCGCCTCATCGCGGAGCGTCGTTCTCTCACAGGCATCGAGCTGTGCCAACACTTCGCGCTTCCGACCGACGATTTCGCTGAGAAAGCTTCGATTCATCGCCGCGACTACCTGGTCTGCGTCGCCATTTCGACAGCCCGCTGCATCGCGCGTGCCTTATTCACGGTTTCATCAAACTCAGAGGCGGGATTCGAATCCGAAACAATCCCGGCGCCGGCTTGAAAATACGCGCGCCCATTTTTCAAAACGGCGCAGCGTAGCGCGATGCACGAGTCAAGATTTCCATCGAAGCCGAAATAGCCGATTGCGCCGGCGTAACACCCGCGCTGGGCGCCCTCGAGTTCTGCGATGATCTGCATGGCACGAATCTTAGGCGCGCCGGAGACGGTCCCGGCCGGAAAGGTGGCGCGGAGCAAGTCGAACGCATCGCAGCTTTCGCGCAGCTGCGCGGAAACATTCGAGACGATGTGCATGACGTGACTGTATCGCTCGACGTTCATTAATTCCGTCACGCAGACGGTGCCGTACTTCGCCACGCGGCCGATATCGTTCCGCGCGAGATCGACGAGCATGACATGCTCGGCACGTTCTTTTTCATCGGCGAGCAGATCAGTCGCGTTCCGTTCGTCCTGCTCCACCGTTTCGCCACGGGGCCGCGTCCCGGCAATCGGCCGAATATCGATCGCACCGTCGACAAGTCGGACATGCATTTCGGGAGAGCTGCCGACGAGCGCGAACTCTTCGCCGAAGGTCAGGCAGAACATGTAGGGCGACGGATTGATGAAGCGAAGGCATCGGTAGAAATCAACGGCCGCGCCGCTGAATTCTGATTCGAAGCGCTGCGAAAGCACGACCTGGAAAATGTCGCCGGCGCGGATGTATTCCTTTGCGCGTTTCACGGCAGATTCAAATCCCTTGCGGGAGAAATTGCTGCTCGGAGCGGTGGCGTCCGGCCGCTCCGTGCTGATCAGTTGCGACTGCGCGGGCGCGGATAGCCGCCCGACGATGCGCGCGATCTCATCGGCAGCGGTCGTGTAGACTTGCTCCAGGTCGCCGTCGTCGGTGAATGCGTTTACCACGACTTTCAAACTGCGGCGACGGTGATCGAAGATCAGCAGGTTACTCGTAATCATGAACAGGATCTGCGGCAGATGGAGTTCGTCCTTGTCTGCGACGGGTACGGTCGGTTCAAAGAAATTGACGGCCTCGTAGCCGACGAAACCCACGGCGCCGCCCGAAAAACGCGACAGTTCCGGGCAAGTAACGAAGCGATATCCCGCCAGGAGTTTTCGCAGCTCATCAAGGGGATCGGTTGCGATCTGAAGCGTTCGCTCCGTGCCGCGGTGACGCACCAGCAACTCGCGTCCGCGACTTGTGATCACCGCCCGTGGATCGATGCCCAGAAATGAAAACCGCCCAGAAACATCGTTCTTCTCTGTCGACTCAAAGAGAAAGCTGTGGCCGGCGGACGAGCAAAGCTTCGCCAAAGCAGACACCGGTGTCTCCGCGTCGCCGATTAGTTCGGCGAAAATCGGGATGACATTACCTTGCCGCGCCAGGCGCGGGAACTCATCGCGGCTCGGCGTCAGACGTGGAGTCATGCGGTAATGGCGAGAAAATTCGCGAGCAGCGTCTTGCCATCGCTGGTCAGGATCGATTCGGGGTGAAACTGAACCCCGTGGACCGGGAATTCGCGGTGTTGCAGCCCCATGACTTCGCCGTCATCGCTCGTTGCGATGACCTGAAGCGAATCCGGAACCGTATCGCGATCGACGACGAGCGAATGATAACGGCCGGCATGGAATGGCCGCGGCAGGCGGGAAAAAATTCCCGCGCCGTGATGTTCAATTCGCGACGGTTTGCCGTGCATCACCTGCTTCGCCGGGACGATTTGCGCGCCGTAGGCGGCGCCGATGCATTCGTGGCCGAGGCAGACGCCGAGAATCGGAATTGTCCGCCCGAATCGCACAACAACCTCGCTGCTGATGCCGGCCTCACTCGGAGTGCATGGGCCTGGTGAGATGCAGATGTGATCGGGCGCGAGCTGCGCGATTTCGTTCACCGAGATTTCGTCGTTGCGCCTGATGAGCAGCTCGCAGCCGAGCTCGGCAAAGTACTGGGCGAGGTTATAGGTAAACGAATCGTAGTTATCGAGCAGCAGCAACACGGCTAGCTCTGCGCCTGCATCAAGTCGCGGATCGATCGCACTTCCTGCACAAGCTGCGCGTATTCCGGAATCGTGAGTGCCTGTGCTCCGTCGGAAAGCGCTAGCTCCGGCCGATCATGCACTTCGACCATGAGGCCGTCGGCGCCGACCGCGACACCGGCGCGCGCGAGCGGTCGCACCATGTAGGTATTCCCGCTCCCGTGCGAGGGGTCGACGATTACCGGCAAATGAGAGATCCGCCGGACGGCCGGCACGGCGGCAAGGTCGAGCGTGTTGCGCGTGTGCTGCGCGAAGGTACGCACGCCGCGCTCACACAGCACCACATTGTAATTGCCTTCGGCCATGATGTACTCGGCCGCGAGCAACCATTCCTCGAGAGTGGCTGCCATCCCGCGCTTGAGCAGGACGGGTAACTTCGAGCGGCCGGCGCGCTTGAGCAGCCAGTAGTTCTGCATGTTGCGCGCGCCGATCTGAATCACGTCGCCGAACTGCTCGACCAGATCGAGGCTCGATTCGTCTACGGCTTCGGTCACCATTTTGAGGCCGAACGCGTCGCGGATCTCGGCCATGATTTTCCACCCTTCTTCGCCCAGCCCCTGGAAAGTGTAAGGCGACGTCCGTGGTTTGCAGACGCCGGCACGGAAAAATCGCGCGCCGCTTTTCTGCACTGCTTCGGCAACGGCAAACGCCTGCTCGCGGTTCTCGATCGCGCACGGCCCAGCGATTATGGCGAGTTCATCGCCTCCAATGGTGGCGTCGCCGACGCGGACCACCGTTTTCTCCGGGCGCAGATCGAGTGTGATCAGCTTGTATGGCTTGGTGACGCGAATCACGTCGGCGACGCCCGGCAAGTCTTCGAAGCGACGGCTCTCGATTGCGCCGGTGTTTCCAGTAACGCCGATCGCGGTGCGTGTCGCACCGGGCAGTGGATGCGCGCGCAATCCGATAGCCTCGACCACCTCGACCACCGCCTCGACTTCGCGCGGCGTTGCGCTCGCCTTCATCACGATCAGCATATCGGGAGACGATACGCGGCCCGGCGGGGCACGCACGCGTCGCTGACAGTAACAAGCTCGTTACTTTTGTTTCGGGCGGAAGGTGGCGGTTTGGGCGCGGTGAAATTGGACCGGAATCCGCTGAGGACACGGACTCTACAGCATCCCAGCGTCGCGCGGCGGTGGCAGCGGTTTGCTGTGGCTCAAGAAACCCCGGCGCTGCCAGCGAAATGCAGGAGTTCGAGAATCTCGCCGCGAAGGCGAAGAAACTCCGAGCCGGCGCGATCGCGGGGCCGCGGCAGATCGACTGGAATGACCCGGTCTATCCGGCCTGGGCGCTGGGTCATGATAACGATCCGGTCGCTCATGTAGATTGCTTCGTCGATATCGTGGGTGACGAGCAACATCGTCGTGCGGCGCGCCTGCCACAGATGGAGCACTTCGTCCTGCATCCGCATCCGGGTGAAGGCGTCGAGCGCGCCGAGCGGCTCGTCGAGCAGCAACACCTTGGGATGGTTGATCAGAGCGCGGGCGAGCGCCACGCGTTGGGCCATTCCGCCGGAAAGATGATGCGGGTAGGCGTCGGCGAAGCTTTCCAGCCCTACGAGTCGTATAAATTCCGCGACCTCGTGCCGCTGTTTATGCAGAACACGCCGCGCGACCAGGCCCGCGGCGATGTTTCGCCGGACGGTGAGCCACGGGAACAGGTTCGGATCTTGAAATACGAGGCCGCGGTCGGCCTTCGGACCCGTGATCGGCTCCGCGCCGACCATTAGCTCGCCCGCGTCCGGCGCGTCCAATCCGGCGATAAGACGCAGCAGCGTCGATTTTCCACAGCCGCTCGGCCCCACCAGCGAGGTTAGCTCGCCCGCCGCGAGCGTGAGCGTAATGCCGGCCAGTGCGATCCGCCGCACAGTTGGATCCTCGGGCGCGGGAAAGCTTTTCCGTACCTCGCGGATTCGGAGCGAGGAAGCGTCGACCGGACGTTCGCTTACCACTTGATCACTCCTTTTTGCCAGACCAGAACGCGGTCACGCACTTTGAAGAGCAGCGTCATGATCGTCGAGAAGAACGCCGCCATGATGATGAGCGCGGCGAAAACTTTTCCGTATTCGGCCCAGCCCTGAGCCCAGCTCACATACCAGCCGAGACCGGACTTCACGCCGACGGTTTCCGCAACCACCAGGGTGAGGAACGAAGCGCCCAAGCCCATGAACAAACCGATGAAGATGCTTGGCAGCGCTGCTGGTATGGCCACGCGAAAAATAAGGTAACTGCGCCGCGCACCGAGGGTTCGCGCCACGTCAAGATACGAAGCCCGGGTGTTCGAGATTCCGGATGAGGTCAACATTGTGACGGGGAACCAGACCGCGAGCGCGATCAAAGTCGCCGCCGACAACACCGCCGAAGGAGAAACCACCATCGCGAGTGGGATCCACGCCGTTGCGGGAATCGGTCCGACCACCTTTAGCACCGGCATTCCCCAATACCTCACTGGACTTGACCAGCCGATGCAAATGCCGCTGATCAAACCCGCGAGCACGCCGAGAGCATATCCGCTCAGGAGCAGGATCAGCGAATGCCAGGTACTGTCGAAGAGTAACGAGCGGTCATTGATCAGGCTCTGGAATACGCCAGCCGGGCTGGGAAAATAAGGCAGCGGCAGCCAGCGGACTCCGGAGGTGATCAATTCCCAGAATGCGAGCATCAGGAGCGCTGCCGCGAAAATTGGTCCCATCCGTCGCATCCATCCCCGCAGGAGCGGCAACGCCACCTGCGCGGCGGCCAGCACCAGAGCCACGGCCAGCACGCTCCAAAGAAACCGGAAGTAGGAGAGCGTTTCCGTCCGCGGCTCGTTTTTGGAAATGAACCAGTGCATTCCCAGACAGACGACCGTGGCCACCGGCACCGGAAGCCAGGTGCGCCAACGGCGGCTCTCCCGTTCGGCACGCAGGTCGCCGAGTGTCGCGTTCGCGCGTGGGTCTGTTATTTCTGGGCCGCGAGAGCTGGCCTGGCTTTGCAACATGACTCCTGCGTATCAGACAGGATTAACTCCGCGTAAAGGCGGATGTCCTGGTCAGGCGGGACCTGCCCATTGGCTACCTTTTCGACCTGCAGGCTCTGCAGCCACTGGTCGGAGACACCATCGAGATGAACGAAGGCACGCTTCGCCAGGGCTGGCACATCGGTGCTCGGACTCAGCATGCCGGCAACCTTCATCTCGGCCGCGGCCGATTGGACTGCCTGGTCCGCCCCGGAAACGCTCGGCACGTATCGAAGGTGCGAGATCGCGACCGTGTTCAGCTCAGGGCTAGACGCCAGGTACTTTTTCTCGACCGACAATCGCGCCGCGGCTGCAGGATTCGTTTCCACCCATTTGGCGCCTTTTAACAGCGCGCGCGTTGCGGCGGCCGTGTCCCGTGGATGGGCGGACAATTATTTGCCGTTCACGATCACGGCGCAGCAATACTCGTCTTTGTAAGGCATGTCCGCGCCCTGGTCGGCGACGTTCCGTACCTTGCCGTCAGCGAGGAGCAGGCTGCCAATCGGTTCCGAGTCTGCCACCGCCTCAACTTCACCTTTGTCGAGCGCGAGGCCGAGTTCGCCGGCAGGGAACACGCGCCAAGTCACATCTTTGCTGGGATCGACTCCGTTCGCTCCCAGGACTCGGTTGGCAAAAATGAAGGGAGGCGTGCCCATTCCCGGAACGCCGATTCGTTTTCCGCGCAGATCGGCCACGGAGTGAATGTTGCCCTGAGCCGCCGCTTGAACGCGCAAACAGCCTTTGTGGATGCCGGCAGTGAACCGGACATCGAGGCCCTGCTCGATCGGCTTGAGGAAGTACATGACCAGATGATGGGTGATGTCGAAGCCGCCGAGCGCGAGGACGTCCTTGTAGTTCGCCCATTCGCATTTGACCAATTCGACCTCCAGCCCCTCCTCGCGGAAGAACCCGTTCTCAACGGCGCTGAAGATCGGCGCCTCGCACGTCAGCCCGATATAGCCCACCCGGATTTTGTTGCTCGGGCCGCCGCTACCCGCGTCCCTTCGGCAGCCTGATACGCTGATGGCGCAAACCAGGGCAAGGACAGCCAGTCTCGTCATCGGGGACACAGAGGTAGATCGAATATCGCAATAATCAACGCCTGTGAAAGCTTGGTTTGCCGCTGATCGCTGCAGTGACACTACCGCAGCCAGCTACCGCCGATCCGGATGCCTGAGATACAAGGCTGAACCGCGGAAATCGATCACGGCAAAATTCATCGAGAGCTGGTCGATTCCCAGCAGGCCGGCGTCGGCACCGGTTGCGATGTTCGCCACGTTGATCTCGGCGTTCTCCATCTGGAAATTGCCGACTCGTAAATCTTTGATAGTCGCATTGTTCAGCGGCTCGAGCCGGTTACCGCCCACATCGTAGGCGAGTCGCACCGGAGCGGAGAAAACGTGCGCGGCGGCGGCAACATTTTTGCCGAGCAACGTGAACGATGAGCCGGTGTCGACGATCACGCGTGCCTCATGACCGTTGATCGCCGCTGGCACTTCAAATTTGCCGCCGCTCATGTGCATGGGAATGCGCGCGAAACCACGATCGGCGAGGAATGTGGACAAGCGGCCGGGGTCGACGCCCCCGGCTACAGAAGAAGGCCGGAGGTAGAGCATCTGGTGACCGCAATCGAGGATCGCAGCGCAGCGACGCAGAACGTCGGAGCCGAGCAGCCCATCGACCGGGTCGATGCGAGTATAGAACCCGAGCGCTTTGCGTTTGGCGTTCCACTTCAGCTTCGCGATCGGCAAAAACTCGGGCGGATCGACCCGTGCTGCCTGATCGGCGATCACTACTGGCACTGCGCCAAGGGTGCGATCGCCAATTCGAAGGTCACGGAGCGACGCATGGCCGTATTCATTCATCACTTCACCAAAAACTCCGCGGCGCACCAGGGCTGTTCCGGCGGTCGCGAGGCCAAAGGTGGCTGCGCTGGCACGATGAATCACCGTGGCCGGTGCGCTAGTGTCGATGAGCAGGGCGGCGCGATGTCCGTTCATCGTGCTGGCGATGAACAAGTGATTTCCGAAACGGCGTTGCGCGCGTGCTTGCCAATAACCTTCGCTCGACAGGACGTTCGCGAGCGACTCAGCAGAAGCAGCAGCGGCGCAGATGCTGAACAAAGCGAAAACTGCGGTTCGCAACACGGGCGGCGCAATACTAGTGGACATACGGCACCTGATAATCGCTGCCGGGGGGAGCTGTTAGCTTCCCGTGATCAACGCGCCCGGTGCCGGGAACCTGGCAGCTTCGCTTGCAGTACGTGGTCATCGCGCCCGGAAGTCGCGATCCACCATAATGAGCGGCTAACGCGTGTCGGGATGGCGGAGATAAACCGCCATCGCGCCGACGTCGATTACGGCAAAGTTGAGGGACATATGCTCGATGCCGAGCAGACCGAAATTTGCTTCGTTTGCGACTTTCGAACGCAGGACCTCGTTGGCGACGTCCCCGAGCGCAACCTCGGCATTGGCCAGCTTGAATTCCCCGATCGCTAGCTCCCTGACCACACCGCTGCTGAGGTGCTCGACGCGGCCGCTGCCGGTGTCGACGCCCATCTGGGTCGGAGCTGGAGCGACGCCCGCGGCAACTGCGAGCTGCTTACCGAGCAGCGTGGTCGACGAGCCGGTGTCCACGATCAGGCGCGATGAATGGCCATTGATCGCGGCATCCACTTCGAAGTGCGAGTTGCCGTTTAACCGCATCGGCACCCGTGTGAAGCCGCGACTAGCGAGAAGCGACGCCAGCTTGCTGCTTACCCCGGGATTCGGACCTGCGGGGCTGACGTAAAGCATCTGCCGCGCGCAGTCGATAACGACGCCAAACTTGCGCATCTCATGTGCGCCAAACAGGCCATTGAGGTGCGCAAGCCGCGCGTAGTGATTCATGTCGGACTGGTCGGCGACCGCGACAGGCACATTAGTCAGCAGGCAATTACCCATGCCCAGCGTGCCGAGTGCGCTCAGCCCAAACTGGTCGCTCGTCTGTCCAAAGATGCGGCCGACGGTATGCCCGGTGTTCTCAACTTTCAGCCCGAACGTGCCGACGCTGTCGCGATCGATGATCGTAATCGGCGCGCCCGTGTCGACCATGAGGGCCGCCTGATGCCGATTGATTACAACCGGGAGAAAGAGGTGATTGCCGAAACGCCGTTTCATCGGCGCGCCGGCGAATCCCTGGGAGGCGAAAAACTGAGTGAGTGAACTCCCAGCGGACGCTGGTTCCGCGGCAAACAGAGGCGAAGAGATACCGACGATCGCCGAACAAATAGCCGCCGCCCTGATCGCCCGGAGCATGGACGGTGTTTAGACAACCTGCGGCGCGCGTCAAGCCGGCAGGGACGGCTCTCCGCAACCGCCCGCTGATCGGGACGGTCCTAACGGAAAGACACGTAATACTTCATAGCAATTGGTAGGCATCGACATCGACCGCGAGCGTCACGTCTTCAGGAAACGGCAGCTTGGCGAGCGTTTCGCGAATGAGGCGGGTCAAGCGCATGATCCCTTCACCTCGGACGAGAATGTGAAACCGGAACTGTCCTTGCAATTTCTCCAGCGGCGCGGGCGCTGGAGAGCCGAGGATGAATTCATCCGGTAGTGCTTCTTTCAAGCGTCGACCCAGCGTCTCGGCCGAGAACTTAGCCCGGCCCTCGTGCGCTGATCTGACGGTGATGAGTACCGCGTGCTTGAATGGCGGAAAGTCGCACCGTTCGCGGAATTCGAGCTCCTGCTGGAAATAGCCGGCGAAGTCGTGGTGACGCGCAAATTGAATCGAGGGCGAGAACGGCGTGTAAGTCTGGACGAACACTTCGCCCGGCGTCTCTCCGCGTCCGGCCCGGCCGGCGACCTGGGTGAGTAATTGAAACGTGCGTTCGCCGGCGCGGAAGTCCGGCAGATGGAGGGCGAGATCGGCGTTGATGATCCCGACAAGAGTCACATTCGGGAAGTGCAGCCCCTTCGCGATCATTTGCGTCCCGACGAGAATGTCTATTTTTCCCGCACGAAAGCTTCTCAGCGTCTCGCGATAGGCGTCCTTGCGCGACATCGTGTCGGCATCCATCCGGCGCACGGTCGCCTGCGGGAAAACGTGCGTGACTGTTGCCTCGACCTTCTCGGTCCCGAAACCTGAATAAATCAAAGCGTCCTGGCCGCACTCCGGACATTTCTTCGGCACCGCCGCAGTGTGACCGCACAGATGACAGCTGAGGCGGGCGACGCCGCGATGGAAAGTGAGCGCAACGCTGCAGTTCGGGCATTCGCGCGCTTTGCCGCAGTTGCTGCAGACGAGCGAAGTGGAAAACCCGCGGCGGTTCAGGAAGAGAATCGTTTGCTCGTGTTTCTCGAGTCGCTGCTTGATCGCATCGCGCAGTTTGTCGGACAGGATGGGCGGCGCTTTTTGTTTCCGCATCTCCAGTCGGAGGTCGACGATCCGGATCAGCGGCATATCGCAGTTGTCCACTCGTTGGGTGAGATTGATGAGCCGATACTTGCCGGTGGTCGCGTTGTAGTAGCTCTCGAGTGATGGCGTCGCCGTCCCGAGGACGAGGGCTGCGCTTTCCATTTTGCCGCGGACAACGGCAACATCGCGCGCGTGGTAACGCGGCGCTTCCTCCTGTTTATAGGAGTTCTCATGTTCTTCGTCGACCACGATGAGTCCGAGATTTTCGAGCGGCGCGAAGATCGCGCTCCGCGCTCCGATCACGATCCGGGCGCGGCCAGAGCTGATCTTCTGCCATTCATCGTGGCGCTCCCCTTCCGAGAGATGGCTGTGCAGGACTGCGACGAGGTCCTGCGTTTCGGAGAACCGGCTTTTGAAACGCTCGACCGTCTGCGGAGTGAGCGAAATCTCGGGAACGAGCACGATTGCCGTCTTCCCCTGGGCAACGGCCGCCCGGATGGCCTGAAGATAAATCTCCGTTTTTCCACTGCCGGTCACTCCATGAAGCAGAATTGGCTGCGCTCCCACGGGCGCGGCAACCGCCTGCTCGACCGCCTGCAGCGCGATGGTTTGCTCCTCATTGAGGACCAGATTCGCGGTGGCAACGAACTGTTCCTCGGCGTGCGGGTCCCGCTCCACTGTCTGTTCCTTTAATTCAATGAACCCGCGCTTCTCGAGACCACGCAGCGCGGCGTTGTCGAGCTGGGCCTTGCGGAGAATCTCCGAGGCGGGAGCCGGCGCGGTAAGCTGCGCCACGGCCTCGAGTAATTCGGCCTGGCGCGGGGCGCGTTTGCGCAGCTGCTCGATCTCGGACGGCTGCACCGCGCGCAGCAGCCGGACGAAGAGCTGCTTTCGCCAGCTTACTTCTGCGCGGCGGATGACCTGCGGCAGCAGACTGCGCGCGACCGTCTCGATCGGGCAGCAGTAGTAGGTGCTCATCCAGCGGGCCAGCTCGAGCAACTTGGGGCTGAGAGCCGCACGGTCGCCCACAACTGCTTCGATTGGACGGATTCCGCTGGCGCTTGTTTCCTCAGGTAACCCGACCACCGTCGCGAGGGCCGACTTGTCGCGAAACGGGACACGAACGCGGGAGCCGATTGTAACCCGCTCGGCTAGCGTCTCCGGGATCGAATAATCGAGCTCGCGGTGAATGGCGCGGTCGATGATCACACGCGCGAAGGGAGCGCTCATTGAGTTGAAATCGTTTTCAATCCGCTGTCATGTCCAGCGAAGTCGAGACATCCTCGACCGCGATCACGTAGATTCCTCGACTGCGCTCGGAATGACAAAGTTGCCATGCGGTTTCTCTTCAAACTGATCATCTGCGCTTTGCTGGCGATCGCCGCCGGATTCGCAGTCCTCGCCGCCAGATCGGGCGACGTCATCTACACCGCCTACGAGTGGATTAGTCCCGCCCGTTTCCAGCAATACGATGCGTTTATCCGTCGGATAGCGGCCGAGCATCATCTCGATCCGATGCTGGTCAAAGCCGTGGTCTGGCGCGAGAGCCGCTTTGATCCAAACAAGGTCGGCATCGCTGGCGAGCGCGGCCTGATGCAGGTGAGCGAAGTGGCGGCGAACGATTGGGCGCGCGAGAATCACGTCGAGAACTTTCGTGTCGAGGAGCTGTTCGATCCAAAGACAAATCTCGAGGTAGGCTCGTGGTATCTGCAGCGCGCCTTTCAGCACTGGCACGGACAGGCCGATCCGACGCCGTTCGCGCTCGCCGAATACAACGCCGGTGCGATGCGCGCGCAGCGTTGGGCGGGCGGCGCAGACGTAGCGGCAGTGCATGAGAAGGATTTTCGATCGAACATCGATTTCCCGAACACCCGCAAATACGTTGAATCGATTATCGCCCGGCAGCAGTTCTACAAGCACCGCGGCTGGATGTGAGTTTTCGCCCGATCACTGCCGCGTAACCCGGAGTCGCAGAAAAAACTGCGTAGCCGATCCAACGTTCACCGTCGCCCGAATCAGCTGTGTCCCGTCGGTGTCGGAGATGATTTCGTCCTGCGTCTGGGCGGTTGTCCACGCAACGAGATCGGTGGATTGCTCGACAGCGAAGTTTACATCCGTTGCCGCGTCCGCTTTTCGGTAGACCAGGCTGGCCGTCTCGCCGGCATGCTCGAACTTCGGCGCATTGGCGACATCAGGAACGAGGGGGTCCAGGTTCATCGCATATTCGAGAATATTGGGAATCCCATCCCCGTCTGGATCGCCCAGAGGATCGATGATGCTGTAGATGACCGGGAGCTTCGTCGAGATGCGCGTCGCGTAGAAGGCGGTCGGAACCGGCACATCGCCGGTGATCTCCCCACATTGAGGCCCGTCGCAATTGTAGAAGCCGCGTGCGTCAAAAAGCGCAGCGGTGAATCCGCCGCTTCGGTTTGCATCGGTGTAAAGCGGGCCGTCTACGGCGTAGTTGATGCCGGCGAGTTTCCATGTCCCGTTGTCGTTCAAGAAAACCGCGCCACCAGAATCGCCGCCGGACAAGTGTGATTCGTTAGGCACGCCCGCCTGGTCGAAGGTGGCGGCGAGGAGATCATTGCCTCGGCCGTAGGATATGATCTGCGCGACAACGTTCTCGCCCCACCGCCGCACATTATCGCCCGCACCCCAACACCAGCCGCGCAGCTGGTTGTTCACGACTACTTCGCTCCCGCGTTGCGTGCCGCGTCCGATCACAACCAGCGGCCGGCCCACTTCGTCGTTGCGCGTGTAGAGCGGCGCGCAGCTGGGAAATGTTTCCACCACCTGCCAGACGAGCAGATCAGTGCCCGGAACACCGAACGACCGGACAATGGTGTAGGTCGCATTCTGAAATTTAAAGACGTCGGCTGGACGGAAAACATGAGCTGCGGAAATGAAGAAGTGCGGCGCGATCGGCGTGCCGAGGAATGGTCCCCAGTCCCCTTCGTATTGCCAGCCGCTGCCGGCGAGATTTCCGGCGGGTTCGGTGGTGTTAACCGCTGGATCGGCGGTGTTGAAGAGGATGACGGCGCGCGCGTTTACCGCTGCCAACAGCGCCACCGCGAGGAGCCAGCGTTTCTTCACCGTTGCAAGATAACGTATTCGGTTTCGTCGGTCACCCGGCCGTAGCCGGGCGCCTGTCAGGCCGCTGCTCGAAATGACGGCTTGCCGATTCGCGCTTAACTGTCTCGCGAATGGAGAAGGCAAAAATCGTCGCAGTCCTCGAGGAGATCGCGACCCTGCTCGAGCTGAAGGACGAGAATCCGTTCAAAATCCGCGCCTACGCGAACGCCGGTCGCTCTCTTGAGACGTGGGGCGGTAATGTCGCGGATCTGCGCGACGAAGAGCAGCTCGCCAAGATTCCGGGGATAGGCAAGGCGATCTCCGCGACAATCAGAGAGCTGGCGGAGAGCGGCACGTCGAAAGTCCATGACGAACTGCGCGCGCAATTTCCCGCCGCGATATTCGAACTGTTTTCGATTCCGGGCCTTGGCGCGAAAAAGATCAAGGCCCTCTACGAACAGCTTCACATCAGCTCGATCGCCGATCTCCAGAAGGCCTGCGAGACAGGCGCGGTTTCGCAGTTGCCGGGGTTCGGCGCCACCACTCAGGAAAAACTTTGCCGCGCCATCGCCGATCGAACCAAGCACGCCGGCTCATTCCAACTCGGCGCGATCGCAGATGAAGCCGAGACGTTGCAGCGCGATCTCCAGGCGCTTCCCGACACGCTCCAGGTCTCGATCGCGGGAAGTTATCGACGGCGGAAGGAGGTCGTGCGCGATCTCGATTTTATCGTTGCCACTTCCGCGCCGGAAGCAATCAACGCCGCCTTCGTGCAGCATCCGCTCGTCGAGACCGTTCTTCTCCAGGGCGCCACGAAAACGAGCGTGCGTTTGCGTTCCGGAATTCAGTGCGACCTGCGCGTCGTCACGCTGGCGGAGTATCCGTTTGCGCTCAACTACTTCACCGGTAGCAAAGAGCACAACATCGTGATGCGGAACCGCGCACTGCAGCGCGGCTGGACGCTGAATGAGTACCGGCTTGGCACTGTTGAGGCGGAGCCGGTGCGCCCTCGTGCCGGCCAGCGCGCGTCCGCGACGAGGGCGTCGCGGCGCGAGGGGCTGCCGGAAGTCCGCGACGAGCCGGAACTATATCAAGCGCTCGATCTCGATTTTATCGCGCCGGAGCTGCGCGAGAACGGGGGCGAGTTCGAAGCCGCGGAAGCGCACCGGCTGCCGCGCCTGATCGAGTGGGAGAATTTGCGTGGGACATTTCATTGCCACACCACGGCCAGCGATGGGCATAACACGCTCGACCAAATGGCGGCGGCCGCGCGGGAGCTCGGCCTGCGGTACCTCGGAATCGCGGATCACAGCCGCAGCTCGATCCAGGCGCATGGGATCGATCGCACGAAGCTTCGCGTCCAAACCGCCGCAATCAGCAACCTTAATCGCGGTTTTGGCCAGGACTTCAGGCTCTTCACCGGCGTTGAGTGCGACATTCTTCGCGACGGCTCGCTTGACTTCGACGACGAAACTCTGGCTGAGCTCGACTATGTCGTGGCCTCGGTCCATTCCGCCTTCAATTTGCCTGAAGCTGAGATGACGAAGCGTGTTATCCGCGCGATCAGCAACCCGCACGTCACCATGCTCGCGCACCCGACGGGACGGCTGCTGCTGCGGCGCGAGGGCTACGCCATCAATATCCCGGCCGTACTCGATGCGGCGGCGGAGACCGGCACCTGGATCGAACTGAACGCGGCGCCGAAGCGGCTCGATCTCGACTGGCGCTGGTGGCGCCTGGCCAAAGAAAAAGGAGTGAAGTGCGTGATCAATCCCGACGCGCATCGCACCGAGCGATTGCAGGATTTGTGGTTCGGCATCGGCGCGGCCCGGAAAGGGTGGCTAACGAAAGACGACGTCGTGAACTGCCTGCCGGTCGGCCAGATCGAGCGGGAACTGCTGCGGAAGCGGCAGCGGACAGTGGAGTAGTGCGTTACTCGATCGCTCCATCAGGGGTTCCCGCCGTCTGCCGCTGAGGCATGAACATGGTTAGGCACTTGCACGCGCCGCCGGCCTTGAGGAATTCAGACATTGGGAGCGGATGACAGCGGTAGCCACGGTCGTGCAGCGTCTGAACGAGGTTTGGCGCGCCTTCCGGCAGAACGATATCGCGTTCGAGGACGACGGCGTTACAGGAGAAATGCGCTGCTTCTTCTTCCACGACGTCGATCAGGTCGGTGACGTGCTCCCGGATCGCGCGCTGGCCGTATTCATCGAAGGCCTGCGGAAACCAGAATGCGCCGCCGTCCGGCAGCGGACAGAAACAGGTATCGAGGTGGTAAAAACGCGGATCGACCAGTTCCACGGAAATGACGAGGCAGGCAAGAATATCCGCAACCGCGCGGTGCGATTGAATGTCGGAGCGAAACTTGTAGCCGCAAAAGAGCGCGTCACCGCCAAAGAGCGCATCGCCTTCACCCTCGAAGTAAAGACTTGGCGGCAGCCAGACGACTTCGTACTCGTGCGTTTCCATCCATTGCGCGAAGAAGGTCGCCTCACGCGCGCGCTCCTCATGCCGGAAATTACTGGGGATGAATCGGCGGCCGACGGTCAGCCCGGCATTGGCGGTAAAAACCATATCGGGCAGGCGCGGCTGACCCGGCACGAGATGAATATGGCAACGGAGCTCGAGTAGCTTCGCGTGGAGGCCGCGCCACTGCGCCTGGGCGAGCGGAATTTCCGCGGCGCGCGATCGACTCATCCACGGGTTGATTTCGTATTCGATGCCGTAGTAATCCGGCGCGCAGAGCAACAGTTCACGCATGGAGGTTAGGAAGCGCTCGCGCCGTTTGCGTCGCTCACCAGGCATGCGACCAGCTCGCGCAGAAAGGGTTCCACATCGGTTACCAGCCCGATGGATTGGAATGACTGCTGCCCGCTGATCCTCGAGACGGCGGATGGATCGATATCCACTACCACGATGCGAACTCCAGCCGAGATCATGTTCGCGACCGCGATTGAATGCAGCTTGCTCCCGAGCATCAGGACCAGGGCCACGTCTTTAAGTCTCCCGCGCATGATTTTCTGCGCCTCGATCGCATCGGTAGTCACGCCGGGAATCGGTCCGTCGTCGCGGACCGATCCGGAGAGCACGATATCGACGTCGTGGCGGACACACGCATGCATGATTCCGCGAGTAAGAATCTTCCGCTCGACCGCGCCCGCGATTCCGCCGGTCTGGCGGATGATGTTGATGGCGCGCATGTGATTGTCATGACCGCCTTCTGCGAGAGCGCCACGCTTGAGATTCACGCCGAGAGATGTGCCGAAAAGCACGCTTTCGACGTCATAGACGGCAAGACCGTTTCCCGCGAAGAGGCGATCGACAAACCCTAACTCGATCAACTTCTCGAGATGCTCGCCCGCGCCGGTATGGACGACGGCCGGCCCCGCAACGACGAGGATTTTGCCGGCCTCGCGCCGTATGCGCTCGATTTCGCGGGCGAGGTCGTGAATGAGCGCGTTTTTCGGCCGCTCGGCAGAAAAACTAGTGTTAAGGAACTGGAAAACGTCCGTTCGCGATGTCGCGCGCTCAAACGGCGCAACGCGGATTCCGTCATGCCCGGTGACGATCGCGTCGCCCTTGCGCACATCGTAGAAACGAACTGTGCCTGCGCTGCCGCTCTTCCGATCGATGCGGATGGCGCTGTCCATCATCGGTCGCTCCACTTCGATCTCTTTGCCGTCGAGCCGGACGAAGGTGTGCTGGTTGGTTGTGACGTAAAAGTCGTCTGGGAAGATTCCGTCGCCCGGCGCCTCCGCGAGTTGCGCATCCTTGCGCTCAACCGTCTCGGCACCGTGCTGCCGGATGCGCAGGATCAATTCGTCCAGCGTCTCGCTTGTCGGCGCGGAGACTTCAACGCGGGCGTAACTCTGGTCGGCCCGATTCTGCCCGATCCGCACCTCATCAATTTTGAAATGCCCGCCGCGCGTCAGGATTTCATCGAGCACCTTCGGCAGAATGAGCGAATCAATGATGTGGCCGCGCAGTTCAACTGTTTCGGAAACCATCGCTGCAACTTAGCAAGCGGGAGACGGCGCGCTACCCTGCACCGGTCGAAGACAAGGCCAGTCGCGCGGCGTAACTCGTTTCAGTTTGGGACATTGCATCATGAAAGAACACGAAAAGCCGACGGCGCGTGGACCGTCGCCATCGCGCAAAGCGCACGTCGCCCTCGGCGGAAAATTAAACCGCAAGCCGAAGGATCCACCGACTTTTCCGGGCAAAGAGGTACCGAACAATTCGATTCCGCGGCGGCGGAGTACCGGCAGCCGCTCTTCCGCTGATGACGCCTAGAGATCAGGTTTCAGGGATCATTGCAAAAGTTTCGGATGTGCTTGCCGCGAAACCGGAGTGTTTCATTTCCCACCCCGCCGAAATGAAGGTCCTGCAGAACGTTCCTGAGGAGCGGTTGCGCGATCTCGCGCGGGAGCATGGCTGGCGCGTGGTACGCCGGGTAGGCGGCCGACAAATTGAGTTCTACAACGACGTCACGGTCCGACCAATCGAGTCCGGCCGGAACACTCTGCCGGCGGAGTGACATCGGTGTCGTGACGCTGTAGGGGAAGCTGCTAGCTTCTCATTCCAGGCAAATCGCAAACGGCGAGCTGGCAGCTTCCGCTACAGTTGTTCGCTCGAGAAGAACGCGGTCAGCGGACTGGTCGCAGAACCCGTCCAGCTTTTTTTGCCAAGCCCGATCTCCCGCGCTTCGCGTCCAGCTTCGACGGCTTTACGAAACGCCTGTGCCATTCGCGTCGGATCGGAAGCGATCGCAATCGCGGTGTTCACAAGGACGGCATCAGCTCCCATTTCCATCGCTTCGGCAGCCTGGCTGGGAGCGCCGAGCCCCGCGTCCACCACCACTGGGACGGTGGCCTGTTCGAGAATGATTTCAATTTGCGCCCGCGTCTCAATTCCGCGGTTGCTGCCGATCGGTGAGCCGAGCGGCATGACCGTCGCCGTGCCGACATCCTGCAACCGTTTCGCCAGGACCGGATCGGCGTTGATGTACGGGAGAACGACGAAGTTTTCTTTCACGAGGATCTCGGCGGCAGCGAGGGTTTCGACGGGGTCGGGCAGCAGATAATGCGGATCCGGATGGATTTCGAGCTTCACCCATTTCGGCAGGCCGGCCGTTGCGGCGAGTCGCGCCAGCCGAACGGCCTCGCTCGCGTTTCGGGCGCCACTTGTGTTCGGCAGAATGAGAAATCGTTCGGGGTCGATGAAATCGAGGATGTTGGCAAACGGATCGCGTTTGCCGGATAAATCCGCGCGCCGGAGTGCGACCGTGACAATCTCCGTCCCGCTGGCATTGAGCGCATCGCGCATCGCTTCGTTGGACGAAAATTTTCCCGTGCCGACGAGCAGGCGGGAGCTGAACTCACGATCAGCGATCTTCAGCTTTGAAGGCTTGTCCGACATCGCAGCTACACTGCGGCGTCTCGAGGAACCGCGCAACGGCAGGCGCGCATCTGCCTGCCTGAAACACCTGACATAACGATGGAAGCGACCAGGGCGTTCCCGGGTTCCATCGCGGCGGAGATCTCCTACCTAATCGTCATCCGCCGGGAGAGCGCGGAGGACGGTCGGCTCGTTGTCCTCTTCGGCTGCCGGGCGTCGCTGACGGTGGCGTGACGGACGTCGCCTTGGCTGATCGTCCGGCGGCAGTTCAGCAACCGCTTCGCCGGAAGGAGCTTCGAAGATCCATTGTCCATCGCGCGTTGTGCCGACGTATCGTGCACGCTGCTCCCCACGCGGGATCGGCCGCTCAGCATACCGGTCACGCGATTCGGTTTCGTTTATGCTCTCGGACTCGCTGCTCGGCGTGCGTGATTCGGAGCGTTTTGCCTTCGTGACTTTTTTTCTCGACGCTTCCGGTCTAGCCGCGGCCACGTGGCTCGTCTCGCGCGCTGCGGAACCGTCGGTGGTCGTTTGCCCTTGCGCAGTTGCCGGGTGGTCGTTTGAAACTTCGGGGCGAGTGGATGCTTCCTGCGTCGACGTCGGTTCGTTCGCCGCCGCCGGAGGCTGCTCGGCCGGCGCCGCAGGCTCACTGGTCTGCTCATTCGCGGCCACGCGCGCGTTGGTCTCCTCCACAGGCGCCGCCGTTGCAGGGGGCGGCGATTGCTGGTCGACGCTCACCACTTGCGGGGGAGTTTCGGACTGCGCCGCAGGCTCAGGAGCTGTTGTTTGCTGCGCCGGTGGCGGCTCGCTCCGGGTGGGCGGAGGCGCGTTTTGCGCAATGTTTGTAGCTGCCGGTGGCGCCGCGTTTTGCGGCCGGTTGACGGGCGACGCGTCGGGAACGCCAACCGGAACGCCGATCTGCGTCACATCACGGTGCCGGCTGCTCCACGCTTTGCGTAGCGGCTGCGCCGCAACGACCGCAAGCAGGCCAAGCAACACGACGGCCGCGGCGATCGCGAGCTGCCTCGCGGGAAAAGAGATCCTTCGGCGCGGAGCCGGTGCGGCGATAACTGGCGAGACGGGGACGCCGAGCTTGCGCGCAGCGGCGCCGCGTCGTTCCACTTTGGCAAGACACTCAGCGATGCGTTCGGCAAAGGCGACCGGATCCTGCGGACGTTCGTCGGGATTGATTCGCAGCATGTCGCCGAGCAATTCGCGCACGGCGCGCGGGGCACGCCGCAAAGTAGCCGGCAATCGCGCCGATTCGCCCGGCTTCGCGGAAGCCGATCCGAGCGGTGCCAAACCCGTAAGCATGAAGCAGATCGTCGTGCCGAGTGAGTAAATTTCGGATCGAAAATCGACCGGTTTGTTTTGGAGCTGCTCGGGACTCGCAAACTGCGGCGCGATCGGCGCTCCCACAGCGGGCGCATCCTGCTCGAGCGGCAACAGCTGCACACCGGACGTATCGATGTTTGCGAGTTTAATCGCCGGCCACGCCCCGTTCGCCGTTTGCCCGGGGACGATGAAGATGTTCGACGGCTCGATGGCCGCATGCGTCAAATTGTGAAACGCGGCAGCGTTGAGCGCGCTAACAACCTGTAGCCCGACCCGGAGCGCGGCGTCAGGCGCGAGCGGACCATTGGTTCCGACCCATGAGGCAACCGTTTCGCCCTGCGGATATTCGGAAACAAGCACGTAGTCGTCGGTGTCCACGATGAAGGCGAGAAGCTTCACGATGTTGACGTGCTCCACGTGCTGCGCCGCTCGGACGCGGTCTTCGAATTGCTCGCGCAGCTCTGGGTCGATGGCGCGCATGGGAAGGACCTTGAGCGCAATCGGCTCGCCTGATTGCAGATCGACGGCGCGATAAGTTACGGCCGCGCCGGAGCGGCCGATCTCGCGCGCCTGGCCGTTATCGGTCACGCTTACGCGATAGCGTTCGAAGAATGTCAGCTTTTCCATTATCCCTCTGTTGTCTGCTCCTGCCGGAGGACACGAATGTTCAGACCACGCCCTCCGCGGCCGTGTTTCACGTCCCACCTATGGATCGTGAGAATCGAGCTGTACGGCCGCTCTGAATGAGACAAATTACTGCCGTGACGAAGTTTGATCTGCGGCCGGAAGACTGTCTCGCCGCCCTTGGGACGATCGGCGCGGGGTCGGTCGATCTCATCGTCAGCTCGCCGCCCTACAACCTTGGGATCGCCTACGGCTCATATCGCGATTCGCGCCAAAAGGACGAATTTCTCAGCTGGTGTGAGCAGTGGGCCGGACAATTGCGCCGGGTGCTGAAGACGAGCGGCTCGTTTTTCCTCAATGTGGGCGCGGCGCCATCAAATCCGCTCCTCCCGCACGAGCTGGTGCTGAGGCTGCGCAATCTGTTCGTCCTGCAAAACACGATCCACTGGATCAAGTCCATCGCCATCGACCAGCAGACCGTTGGGCATTTCAAGCCGATCAGCTCACCGCGTTTTTTGAATGACTGTCACGAATATGTTTTCCATTTCACGAACACTGGCCGCGTTCCGATCGATCGTCTCGCGCTGGGTGTTCCGTATCAGGACAAGAGTAATATCGCCCGCTGGTCGCACACGCGCGGGCGCGACCGACGCTGCCGCGGCAACACCTGGTTTGTGCCTTACGCGACGATCAAGAGCCGCGACAAACAGCGCCCGCATCCCGCGACCTTTCCGATCGAGCTCGCGGAAAACTGCAT
Source organism: Chthoniobacterales bacterium (assembly GCA_045809925.1). Classification (GTDB taxonomy): domain Bacteria; phylum Verrucomicrobiota; class Verrucomicrobiia; order Chthoniobacterales; family UBA10450; genus CADDYX01. The sequence continues at coordinate 24,744 of JBJMWX010000113.1, read as the reverse complement.
CCGCTTGCATGGCAGGTCGCGTGTGAAGACGATGCTCGACCCGTTTCTTGGCATCGGAAATTCAGCGATCGCTGCGCACCGATGCGGCGTGCCGACGTTCATCGGCTTCGAGATTGACGAAAATTATCTGGCCGAAGCCAAACGCCGGATCGCCGCGGCAAGCTCCTCCGGCTGATCGGTTCCGAGCGCGAACCGTTTACCGTTGCGCAGCCGAATAGCAACCGCGTCGCGGCCACTCACATTATAGAGCCAGCCGAATCGGCTGAGGTGAATTCCCCAGCCTTCAAGCCAGTGAGTTCGCACCGGCTCGCAAGATTCGATGGTAGTGAGGGGTACCTGTTTGTAAACAAAGCCCGGGCCGAACGCTGCCCTCACGTTGTGCTCATCGATCGTGATGGTGAGCTTACTGAACGTCCACGCGACGAGCGCGAGCGGAATCGCGACCAGCAGCGCCACGCGCATAATCGGCGAGATGAATGCGACGGCGCAGCCGATGGCTGCGGCGCCGATCAGCGGCCAGACAATTGCACTGCCAAATTGAGTGTGTTGGTACGAAGTCATAGGAGTTCTCCGGGTTTGAGGAACATTGCGTCATTGCCATTATCGCTCGCAGCTTGGAATCGCTCCAGAGGCTTGACCAGATTTCCGGGGAGCGGCCGGACGCGATCGAAGATCCGTTCGGCGATCGGTTTCGCGACAAGATAACCGGCCGCGAACATTTCCATCCGCGCGTCGAGATTATCGATGTAGTTGAGCGCCATCGCTTCCGGCGTTTTCGGCGCGACCGGTGAACCGAACTGCGGTTCGCCATGATGCGCGCTGATGAGATGGAGCAGATGCAGCCGGCAATCTTCGGATGAAGGCGTGAGCTCATCCCACGCGCCTTTGTTTTCCTCGGTCATGAGCTTGCGCCAGAGCGAATTCACCAGCTCAAGCCCAATGGAAATGTGGCCCATCAGTTCGCCGCGTTCGTCGTAGCCCATGGTAAATCCATCTTCCGGCAAATAATTTTCCCAGAGCTTGCCGGCGTCGTGAAAGAGAATGCCGGTGAGGAGGAGATCGAGGTTCAGTTGCGGATAGAGCGGCCCAATCTCGTGCGCCACCCGCATCATCTGCGCGGTGTGTTCAACCAAGCCGCCACGACGCGCATGATGGTATGTGCGCGCGCCAGCGGTCCGTTTGAATCGCTCGCCGAACTCCGCGAGAAACGCCTCGCTCAGTTTGCGCAGACGCGGATCAGCGATTGTCGCGACCATGCCGTTCATGAACTGCCAGTCCGTGCTCTGCCTGGCCCGGAGCTCCGCCGGCCCGGCCAGCAGTTGCGACACCTCCTCCTCCACCAGCGGCCGCACGTTCCAGTTCTTCGCGTCGAGGCCGTATTGATGATGCTGCGAGAACTGACCGGCCAGCTCGATGAAGGAGCCGGCAACCATCAATTCGCATGCTTTGTAGGCGACGTGATCGCTCCAGACCCGCAGCGTCATGCGATCACAGGCGTCTGCCAAGCCGAGTTCGCAGTATGGTTTGCCTTCCCGCGTCGATTTTGGTGCGGTCGTGTCAACCTGCACGTGGACGCGGGCGCTGACAGGATCGCCCTTCTGCGCCCGTCGACGAATCTCGCTCAGCGTCAGCAGTTCCATCGTGTGCTGTAGTGTCCGCTCTCCTCAGCGGATTCGACTAAGGCTTGCCCACCCCGATCACACCGCAGGCGAGGCGGCCGCCGGCATCGCCTGTCGGCTGCGTCTTCAGGTCGTCGGCTTTCTCGTGCACGATTACTGCATGGCCGAGGATCGACTCGGCGCCAGTCAGCTTCATCACCTTGTCGGTTACATCCAGATGCGCTTTCCCGCTCGCGTCCGCTTCGATGTTGCCGAGATCGCCCGCGTGACGGTCGGTTGCGTCAGGCGCGCCGTGCTGATGGTTTCCGGGGTTGAAATGGCCGCCGGCTGAAGCCCCTTTTGGGTCGGTGCAATCGCCGAACTCGTGGATGTGGAACCCGTGTTTGCCGGGCGTGAGCCCGGTGACATTGGCAACGACTTTCACCTGATCGCCCGATAAGGTGAAGGTCACCGTCCCGGCAACGTTGCTGCCGCTGGTGGGGTGAAGAACGGCCACCGCTTTCGTTTGTCCGAACGCAAGCGAACTGCCGACAAGCAAACTAAACAGCGCGAAGAAGAGTGTCTGTTTCATGCATTAACGCTACAGCGCACCCCGCGACGCGTAAATGGTCGGGACGCTTCTCGGTATGTCCGCAGCTCCGACGCTGCGGCGGGATAAAGCGGTGCCAGGCTAGTCGATCAGCCGCTGCTGGATGCCCGCGTAGGCATCGATGCGGCGGTCGCGGAGGAATGGCCAGTGTGTGCGGTGCTCGTTGACGCGGGCCCATTCTACGTCGGCGATCACCAGTTCTTCACGATCTGTGCTGCCTTTCGCGATAATCTCACCGCTCGGCGCGCAGATGAAACTTTGGCCCCAGAACTCTATGCCCGGACCGCCCGCAGGAGCCTCATGGCCAATCCGGTTTGTGGCACACACATAGCAGCCGTTGGCGATCGCGTGGCTGCGCTGCATCGTCTCCCAAGCGGATTGCTGCGCGACCCCATATTTTTCCTTCTCCGCCGGGTGCCAGCCAATCGCCGTCGGGTAAAACAGGATCTCGGCGCCGCGCAAAGCAGTCAGCCGGGCCGCTTCCGGATACCACTGGTCCCAGCAAACACACACGCCGAGGTTGCCATGCGGCGTCGTGAAGCTTTGGAATCCGAGATCGCCCGGGGTGAAGTAAAATTTTTCATAGAACGCCGGGTCATCCGGGATGTGCATCTTGCGATATTTGCCGACGATTTTTCCGTCGGTCCCGAGCACGACAGCGGTATTGTGATACACGCCGGCGGCGCGCTTCTCGAAGAGAGAGGCGACAATGATGACGCCGAGCTCGGCCGCAAGCCTGCCGAGCGAATCGGTTGAGGGGCCCGGGATTGTTTCCGCCAGCGCGAAATTCGCGTGATCTTCGCTCTGGCAGAAGTATTGCGACCGGAATAATTCCGGCAGGCAGACGACCTTCGCCCCGGCCTTTGCTGCTTCGCGGATGAACTCGACAGCGTGGGCGGCATTCGTTTCCGGCTCGGCTACGCACCGCATCTGCACGAGCGCCACTCTTGTTGTCGAAGTGGTCATCAATTCCTTGGCGCTGTCATGTCGAGCAACGTCGAGCCATCTTCCAGGTTCTGAAGATTCCTCCGCTCCGCTCGGAATGACAGAAAGGAAGTCGACGCGTTATTTCGCCTCGTCGCGCGGCACGATCTTCACGCTCTCGACCGTCACGCGTTTGGTCGGCTTGCTGTTCTCGCCGCCCGGGCCGCGTGTCACCGGCGTGTCGCCGATTTTTTCGAGCACGTCCATGCCTTTGATCAGTTTGCCAAAGGCGGTGTATTGCCGGTCGAGATGCGGCGAGCGGCCGAGCATGACGAAGAATTGACTGCCAGCTGAATCGGGATCGCCGGAGCGTGCCATAGAGAGCACGCCCTTTTCGTGCAGCTTCTCATTAAATTCGGCCTTTATTTTGTACCCGGGGCCGCCCGTCCCGTAGCTGCTCTCTTTCGCCAGATCTTTCGTATTCGGGTCGCCGCCCTGGATCATGAAGCCTTTCACGATCCGGTGGAACGCGGTGCCATCGTAGAACCCTTCGCGTGCGAGCTTCTTGAAATTGTCCACAGTCTTCGGAGCGACGTCGGACCAGAACTCCGCGACCATTTCGCCTTCGCTCGTTTTGATCACCGCGACCTCATTATTGTTCGATGCAGTCATGCTCGGACTCTGTGACGGTTCTTCGCCCGGGGCAATGCCGGCGATGAGCGCAAGCGTGCAAGTGAGGATCAGTTTCATAGAAGGGTGCAAACGTTCAACGCCCAACCCACCTCCGCAAGCTGCGGCGCGGCGGCCCCAGCAACTGCGAAATAGTTCGCGAGCAGGCGTCGAACGACGAAGCTACGAGACGCTCTGGAGTTCGGCGCTGGGAGTTGGACGTTGAACGTTGGGCGTTTGCTCGTCGTCTCCTGCGGGATGGTATTCCTGCAGGCTCTTGACGCGCAGCGGTGAGCGCTGCAGGGATCGAATGCCGTTAATGCTCGCCTGCGCCGCGCGAATCGTCGTCATGATCGGAATTTTTTGCGCGAGCGCCGCGTTCCGGATCACGACCTCGTCCTCGCGCGGAATTTTACCACTCGGCGTGTTGATGATGAAGTTGATGTCGCCGTTCTTGACCCGGTCGAGCACGTTTGGCCGGCCTTCGCGAATTTTGTAAACGTTCATCACCGGCACGCCGGCCGCTTTCAACGTCGCCCATGTGCCGGATGTGGCGATGATGCCGAACCCGAGTTTTACGAAATCGTTCGCAACCGGGATGACGCTCTCCTTGTCCGAGTCTTTCACGCTGATGAAAACGCGACCGCTCTTGGGCAACGGCGGCGGGGCGGCCATCTGCGACTTGGCGTAGGCAAGGCCGAGATCCTCGTCGATACCCATCACTTCACCGGTCGATTTCATTTCCGGCCCTAAGGAGATATCGACGCCCTGATAGCGCAAAAAGGGAAAGACAGCCTCCTTGACCGAGAAATGTCGCGGCACGATTTCGCTCGTAAAGCCGAGCTCGATGAGCGTTTTGCCGGTCATGACCTTGGCGGCAAGTTTTGCCAGCGGCACGCCGATCGCCTTGCTCACGAAGGGCACGGTGCGCGAGGCGCGCGGATTGACTTCGAGGACGTAAACATCATCGCCTTTGACCGCGAACTGAACATTCATTAAGCCGCGAACACTCAGTTCGCGCGCCATCGCCTTTGTCGCGGAACTGATTTCATCGAGGACGGGTTTCGCGAGCGAGAAAGTGGGAATTACACACGCGCTGTCGCCGCTGTGGATGCCGGCCTGCTCGATGTGCTCCATGATCGCGCCGATCACGCTTGTCTCGCCGTCGCAAATGCAGTCGACGTCGACCTCGATCGCATCCTCGAGGAACCGGTCGACGAGCACGGGGCGGTCCGGTGTGACTTCGATCGCGCCCGCCATGTAGCGGCGCAGATCCTCGGCGTTGTAGACCAGTTCCATTGCGCGCCCACCGAGCACGAACGACGGCCTGACCAGCACCGGATAGCCGATCCGCTCCGCGATCGAAACGGCCTCCTCGGCGCTTACTGCTGAGCCGCTCGGCGTCTGCCGCAGCCCGAGCTTGTCGAGCATTGCTGCGAAGAGCTTGCGATCTTCTGCGCGTTCAATGCTTTGCGGCTGCGTTCCGAAAATTGGCACTCCGGCGGCCTGCAATCCATCCGCCAGATTCAATGGCGTCTGGCCGCCGAATTGCACAATCACGCCGTCCGGCTGCTCCTGGTCGTAAATATTCAGCACGTCTTCGAGCGTGAGCGGCTCGAAGTAGAGCTTGTCGCTCGTGTCGTAGTCGGTCGAAACCGTCTCCGGGTTCGAATTGACCATAATCGTCTCGAACCCAAGTTCGCGTAGCGCGAACGCAGCGTGCACGCAGCAATAGTCGAACTCGATCCCCTGGCCAATGCGGTTCGGCCCACCGCCGAGAATCATCACCTTGCGTCGCCCGCTCTCGCGCCGCTCGTTCTCCGTTCCATAGGTGGAGTAGTAGTACGGGGTATAGGCCTCAAACTCGGCCGCGCATGTATCAACCAGGCGATACGTCGGCGTGACTCCCACCGATTGCCGTGCGGCCCGCACTTCCGCGTCCGCATGTCCGTTGGCGAGGGCGATCTGACGGTCGGAAAACCCCAACTTCTTCGTGCGACGGAGAACCGTTGCGTTTTTCTGATCGAATAAAGCCGGACCAGCGGTGTTCCGAAGCTTGGCCGCTTCGCGCACGATCTCCGCGACGTTGTGCAGAAACCAGCGGTCGATCTTCGTCAGCTCGTAAACTTCGTCGATCGATGCGCCACGCTCGAATGCCTGAGCCATGTAGAAAATTCGTTCGGCATTCGGAATCGCGAGCTTCAGTCGCAGTGTTTCCAGATCGACGTGTCGGTCGGCTCCGTCGGCAATCAAGCCGAAGCGTTTCACTTCAAGACTGCGGAGCGCTTTTTGCAGCGCTTCCTTGAATGTACGCCCGATCGCCATCGCCTCGCCGACCGACTTCATCTGCGTGGTCAGAGTTGCGTCCGCCTGCGGGAATTTTTCGAAGGTGAAACGCGGGACCTTCACGACGCAATAATCGATCGTCGGTTCGAATGATGCCGGTGTTTCGCGCGTGATGTCGTTGCGAATCTCGTCGAGCGTGTAGCCGACCGCGAGCTTGGCCGCGATCTTCGCGATCGGAAATCCAGTCGCCTTCGACGCGAGGGCGCTCGAGCGCGAAACACGCGGATTCATTTCGATCACAACCATCCGGCCGTTCTCCGGATTGACGGCAAACTGGATGTTCGATCCGCCCGTCTCGACCCCGATCTCGCGAATGACGGCGAAGGAGGCGTCGCGCATCATCTGGTATTCCTTGTCCGTGAGGGTTTGCGCAGGCGCTACGGTAATGGAGTCGCCGGTGTGAACGCCCATCGGATCGAAGTTCTCGATCGAGCAAATGACGACGCAGTTGTCGGCGCGATCGCGCATCACCTCCATCTCGAATTCCTTCCAGCCGACGAGCGATTCCTCGATCAGAACTTCGGTCACGGGCGAAAGTCGCAGGCCGCGGTCGCCGATTTCGTCGAGCTCGTCCCGGTTATAGGCGATGCCGCCGCCGCTGCCACCGAGCGTGAACGCCGGGCGAATGATAAGTGGGAAAGTGCCGATCTCGTCCGCAATGCGGTGCGCGTCTTCGAGCGCGTGCGCGATGCCCGATCGAGGAACGTCGAGCCCGATCCGGAGCATGGCCTCCTTGAAGAGCTGGCGGTCCTCGCCTTTCGCGATCGCCTGCGCGTTGGCCCCGATCAGCTTTACGTTGTGCCGTCCCAGCGCGCCGTTGCGATTTAGCTCCATCGCGGCGTTGAGCGCCGTTTGTCCCCCCATCGTTGGCAGAATCGCGTCCGGTTTTTCGCGTTCCAGAATCGCCTCGATCACTTCCGGGGTGATCGGCTCGATGTAAGTGCGGTCGGCGAACTCCGGATCGGTCATGATCGTGGCCGGATTCGAATTGACGAGCACGACCGAGTAGCCCTCCTCGCGCAGGGCTTTGCAGGCCTGGACGCCGGAATAATCGAACTCGCAGCCCTGCCCGATGACAATGGGACCGGAGCCGATGAGCAGGATCTTCTGCAGCTCGTTATTCCGCGGCATTTGCGCGGCGCGACTTTAGGCGAAAACGCCAGCGCGTCACGGACGAAACAGAGGAAGCTTCGGCTGCGCCGGTCCTAGCGTCGCCGCCGGCCGAACGAATAGCCGCGATGGGTGCGGCCACCGCCGATGGCGCGCTTCCCGCCGGAGGCGGACTCGGGCTCGAAGAGGGCGGTGTAGAGATACGAAAAGTTATCCAGTTTGAGGCGCGGGATTTTCTGGCCGATGAACCGTTCGATCGCCTGGAGGGCGGGCAGTTCTTCGCCGTTCATGAGCGTGAATGCGTCGCCCACGTTTTGCGCGCGGCCGGTCCGGCCTATCCGATGAACGTAGTCCTCCGGATGCTCGGGCACGTCGTAGTTGATGACATGGCTGACGCCGGCGATGTCGAGACCGCGGGAGGCGATGTCGGTCGCGACCATCACTTCGTATTTGCCCGACTTGAATCCTTCCAGCGCTTCGATGCGTTCGCGCTGCGTCCGGTTCGAGTGCAACACGGCGACCGCATGATGCGCGTCCTTCAGAGAATGCGCCACCCGGTCGGCATTATGTTTGGTTCGGCAAAAAATCAGCACGCTGTCGTAGTTCGTTCGATCGAGCAGCGCCATTAGCAGATCAAACTTCTGATCGGCAGCCACCGGATAGACGGCGTGCGAAACGGTTTCCGCGGGCGATCGACGCGCGCCGATCTCAACAACCTCGGGATTTCGCAAAACCCAGGCAGCGAGCCGTTCGATTTCCGGCGGCAGAGTGGCGGAAAAGAGGAGTGTCTGCCGGTCGGTGGAGATTTGTTCGACGATCCGGCGCACGTCCGGCAGAAAGCCCATGTCGAGCATGCGATCCACCTCGTCGAGAACGAGAATGTTTACGTCGCGAAAGTTGAGCGTCCCCTGTTCCAGGTGGTCGAGCAGTCGGCCCGGCGTCGCGATCACGACGTCAACGCCGTTCTTCAGTTCTTCGCGTTGCTTGCCGTAACCGACGCCGCCGTGAATGACGCTGGCGCGCATGTCGGTAAAGCGCCCATAATCGCGGAATGCGGTTTCAACCTGCGCGGCAAGCTCCCGCGTCGGTTCGAGGACGAGGCAGCGAAATTTCCCGTGCTGCCCCAGCAAGGTAAGGATCGGCAGTGCGAACGCAGCAGTCTTGCCTGTGCCGGTCTGCGCCGTGCCGATTAAGTCTTTGCCGGCGAGGACGATCGGAAACGCGCGCAGCTGGATTGGGGTTGGCTCCGCGAATCCCATCGCCTGAGTGCCGCGGACGACTTCCGGCGACAGACCAAAATCTTTGAACGACATCTAAGCTAACCTACTGGCAGTCTCACTTTGGCGCAAAGCAGCGCCATTTGTCATTCTGAGCGGAATCGAGCAATCTTTCACTGGGACACGAAGATGTCTCGATTCGCTCGATATGATTGCTTCTGCATTACGCATCTTCGTGCTCGGCGACACGCACAACAAGCTTCCCAAACAGCTTCGCGCGCCGGCCGAAGCCGTGGATGAAATCTGGCATCTCGGCGATGTCTGCTCGCCGTCGATTTTAGATGAGATTGGAACCTGGGGAGCGCCGGTTCGGGTCGTGCTCGGGAACTGTGACGAGAACCTCGAGTGGCCCGCGGTGCTGCATTTAACCCGCAATACTGTGCGTTTTCAGCTCGTGCATATTCCTCCAACGCGGCCGCCGGTCGGCGTTGACGTGGTGTTGCACGGTCACACACATGTCCCGCGCAACGAGATGGTCGGCGGTGTTCGCTTCCTGAATCCAGGCTGCGTCACGCGGCCGAACCGCGGCGCGCCGCCAAGTGTCGCATTACTCGAAGTCGACGAGCAGGGAGCGATCGAGTGGCGGCTACTGCCGGTGCGTTAGCCGCCCGCGTAGGACGCCGTCTGGACTGTGTTGAGACTCGTGTCGGCGACGCCGATCTTCTCCGGCACCGTCACGGGCTGATGCGCGAACTGCCAGACGGCCACGGCCACGCAGAGGACGAAGAGCGCGTAGATAGCAGCTTCGAAGATGTTACGTTCTTTTTCTTCCGAGCGGACGAGCAACGAGTAGGTCGACTGCCGGACTTCAGGGTTGATCACGTTGTGTTGCATAAGTTTTTGTTGGTTGGTGACTCCCACTTAATGCACCTGCCGTGCCAACCGGGATTGAATTACACAAACAGCTGTCCTCGTGTAACTTACGCTCACGCGCCCTAAATCGCGCAAACCCGTTCTTACCGGGGTCGGGATTATGTCGTCTCATTTTTGGGACGCTTCTACTCGCGCTCACGGTCGTAAGCGTCTGGCCGGTAGTGCTGTAGGGGCGGTGTCTGACCGTCGTTCGGTCGCAAGGAGCTGTACAAGCGAAAGGCGGGGTCGGGGACCCCGCCCTACAGCTACAGTTGTACTGGCCTAACGAGTTACTCTTCGGCCGGTTTCTCGCTCTTTTTGCGAGCGGTTTTCGCGGAGGATTTCTTGCCCTTACCCTTCTCTTCTGCAGCCGGCTCGACAACCGTCTCGGCGTCGACCCACTCAAGGAAGGCGATTGGCGCTGAATCACTCTTGCGCTGTCCGAGCTTAATGATGCGCGTATAGCCGCCGTTGCGATTCGCCGCCCGGGGTGCGATTTCGTCGAACAGCTTCTTGACCGCGTCTTTCTGCCGAAGAACGGCAAATGCGGTGCGGCGCGCGTGCAACGAGTTCTTCTTCCCGAGCGTGACCATCTTATCGGCGAGCGGCCGAACTGCCTTGGCTTTGGCGAGCGTGGTCTTAATCCGCTGGTGCTCGATCAGGCTGCAAACCTGGTTCGAGAGCAGCGCTTTCCGGTGCTCAGCCGTGCGGCCGAGTTTTACCGTCTTCTTTTGGTGTCTCATGGTGCGCGTCCTGGCCTAACGAATCTCAGGCCGCCTGTCCGTTGGAACCGTTTGCCGCTGCGCCGTCTACTCCGGCCGGCATCTCGACCAGACCCGGATCGAACTTCATCCCGAGGCCGAGGCCGAGCTGTTGCAGCTTGTCCTTGATCTCATTGAGCGATTTCTTCCCGAAGTTGCGATACTTGAGCATCTCGGCTTCCGACTTCTGCGCGAGCTGACCCACCGTCGTGATATTGGCGTTGTTCAGGCAATTGGCGGCGCGGACACTGAGCTCGATCTCGTTCACGCTCATATTGAGAAGCTTCTTCAGCTTCATGTTCTCCTCGGAAACGCCGGCCGGTGTTTCGTCGAACTCGATCACGTCCTCATTGAAATTGACGAACACGTCGAGGTGGTGGCGGAGAATCGCGGAAGCCTGGAGCAACGCGTCATCGGGTGTGAGGCGGCCATCGGTCCAGACCTCGAGGATGAGCTTGTCATAGTCAGTGCGTTGACCCACCCGTGTGTTCTCGACCGCGTACTTCACGCGTGTGACCGGCGAGAAGATGCTGTCGATCGGGATGAGGCCGATCGGCTGATCGGCGCGCTTGTTTTCGTCGCCGGTCGCGAAACCGCGGCCGATCCGGACTTCGAGTTCGGCATCGAATTTGTGCTTCTTGTCGACGGTGCAGATCACCTGGTCGGGGTTGAGCACTTCGTAACCCTGGATGAGCTGAATATCACCGGCCGTGACCTCGCCTTCCTTGTTGACCGAGAGCGCGAGCTTGCGCGGCTCATGCCCGTCGTTGGCCTTAAATTTCACGCGCTTCAGGTTGAGCACGATGTCGGTGACGTCTTCGACCACGTTGGGCAGGGTGGCGAACTCATGCTGCGCCCCGTTGATCTTGACCGCGGTAATGGCGGCGCCTTCGAGTGACGAAAGCAGCACGCGCCGCAGCGAGTTCCCGACTGTGTGACCGTACCCAGCCTCGAAGGGCTCGGCGGTGAACCTGGCAAAGGTTTCTGTCGCCGTGCTCTCCTCCTTGGTGAGAGTCTTCGGCATTTCAAAACGACCGTAATGAACTGGCATAACTGATTGCGGATTGCGGAGAGCGGACTGCGGAGAGATTTTCTTTCCGATATCCGGCTTCTACTTTCCGGTATTCCTCCTTCGCGCCGGGTTTCCCGTGACGAGTGCGGCTTCACGTCAAGCGACGGAAACCCACGGACCAACGGCGCAGCTTAACTACTCGTTGCGGAGCGGGAATGAAGCGCAGTTTTGCAGCTTTGCAAGTGCTTGTAGCGCTGTAGCGTCCGCTGTCCTGAGCGGATTTGCCGCGGCGTGGAGATCAGATTGCGCGCTGAGGACAGCGCACATTACACCTTACTCCACGACGATTTCGTCCGGGAGCTCGTTACGGTCGTCAGGACTCCGCGGAAAGTTGGACGCGAGGAGTCTCCCGGTTTCCCGCACCGCCAGCACGAGCGCTTCCGTGAAGTTCTCCTTCTGGAAATGCTCGCGCATTCGCTCGACGAGCTGTTGCCAGAACGCGTCGCCACATTTCTCGTGAATGGCTGAATCGCCGAGAACAGCAAACTTTTGCGCGCGCGGAGCGACGAAGATGAGGACGCCGTTGCGCTCGCGCGTTTTATGCAGGCAGAGCTTGTTAAACTTCGGTTGGGCGTAGGTGTAGGCGTCCTCTTTCAGTTCGCCGCGATGGACAAAGACGCGGATCTCGCCGGAGGTTGTCGCTTCCGCCGCTTTGATCGCCCCCACGACGCGATCGTGATCGACCCGGTCGAGGAATTCGTGCGTGCGCATGTTTACCAGCTCGATCCGGCGCCTCCTCCGCCGAAGCCTCCCCCGCCACCGCTGAAGCCACTAAAGCCGCCTCCCCCGCCGCTGCCGCCCGACCAGCCGCCTCCGCCGCCTGACCACCCGCCGATAAACGGCCCGCCCATGGTCGAATAGCCATATCCACTGCGGCGCCGGCTGCGCATGATTAGCAGCACAATGATAAGAAAAATGACCAGGAACAGGACGCCGCCACCGCCGCTATCGTGCCGTCCGTTGCGTTCCGCGACTGTCTTGCCGCTGCCTTTGTATTCGCCGCGGATCGCCTTCATGATCAGGTCGATGCCTGTCGCGAGGCCCCCCTGGTAATCGCCGCTCTTAAAGTGTGGCTTTATGTGCCGTTCGGTGATGTCGAAGGCGGTGATGTCCGGCAGCACGCCTTCCAGTCCGTAGCCGACCTGGATGAACATCTTGCGGTCGTCGGTGAAAACGAAGAGAACCGCGCCATTGCGGCGCTCCTTTTGCCCGACGCCCCAGCTCTGCGCGACCCGCTGGGTGTAATCCGCGATGTCGGAGTCGGATTCCATCTTTCGGAAAACGGCGACCAGCACCTGATTAGAAGTTTCGCGCTCGAATTGCGCGAGCTGCTCGTTGAACGCCTGGGCAGCCGTCGCGGAAACCACGCCGGCATAGTCATTAAAATAGCGCTCCGGCTTCGGCGGGATTCGCTCGGCTGCAGCAGCGATGGAGAGCAGCGCGGCGAGAAGCAGCGCCGTCATTCCGAGCGCACGCGAGGGACCTCTCACAGCGATTGGCGCGTCGCACTCAATACTCGGGCATCCAAGCTGCGCGTGCGAGGTGGTTTCGCTTCGCTCTGGATGATCACTACGGCGTCGGCGCGGTCGACGCGGCAGGACTCGTCACCGGCGACGATGCCGGCACCGCAGCCGGCGGCGCGGGCGAATTGCCAAAATTGAAATTCACCGTCGGCGCCCGCTCCGCCCCAGGCTGTGCGGTGAAAAACGGCTTCGTCTGAAACCCGAACGCTTTCGCGAGCAGGTTGGTCGGGAAACTCTGAACCGCGGTGTTGTACTCCTGAACGGCGGAGTTAAAATTATTCCGCTCGACCGAAATCCGGTTCTCCGTCCCTTCGAGCTGCACCTGCAGACTTTGGAAGTTCTGGGTTGCCCGCAGCTCCGGGTATCGCTCTGCTACGACGAGCAAACGAGAAAGCGCGCCGCTGAGCTGCCCCTGTGCCTGCTGGAAGGCAGCCAGCTGGGCGGGATCGGTCGGTGCTTTGCTCGGATCGATCTTTACCTGCGTCGCGCTGGCGCGCGCGTTGATCACATCCGTCAACGTCGAACGCTCGAAGTTTGCCGCTCCCTGGACGGTGTTGACGAGATTCGGGATGAGATCGGCGCGCCGCTGATAGACCGACTGCACGTCAGCCCACTTCTTGTCGACGTTTTGGCTCAGCGCAATCAGCCGGTTGTAGGTGCCGCAACTTGTCAGGGTGAATGCGACCGCGCTGAGCGCGATCACCGGCACGATTCGAGAGAGAAATGTCCGCATAGTTATTTCTTCACCGCCACTTTGGTTACTTGCGCGACCACGGCTTTCCACGAGCCGTTCTGCCGCACGAATACATCCGTCCAACGATAGCTGCCGCTGATGTCGCTGTCGCGAAACTTCGCCTTCACCGTGCCCAGCCCGCTCGCGACGGCGGCGTCGCCATAGACCCGGATCTTTAGCTCGTCGATCAGGAACTCCTGAAAGACGAGGTCGCCACTCACGTTCTTCAGCGACTGGGCTTTGTTTGAGATGATGCCGTCGGGATCGACGAAGGTGAAATCGTCGGATTCGATCCGCTGCGCCACGGACGTGTCGCGTTTCACGTGAGCCTGTGTCCATTCCTGCTCGATTTTGCGCAGCGCCTGCTCGTCAGCGCCCGTATCCGCTGCCTCGAGGCGAATGCCGAAGGCGCAGAAGATCAGGAGCGCCGCGAGGAGGTTTCTTTTCATCAAGGCCGCCGATGCTGCCGAAAAACCCCGCCGCAAGTCAATCAGTCACTCTGCTGCGGGTACCGTCGCAGTTTCCGCTGGTTGTTCGGTTTGCGTTTCGGCTTTTGGCGTGGCGGTCGGCAAATAGCGTTTCCGCAGTTCCTCCGCATTCGGCAATTCGTCCAGGCTGCGCAACCCGAACTGTTCGAGGAAAAACTGTGTCGTTTCGTAGAGTAACGGCCGACCGGGGACTTCGGCCCGCCCGGCGATTTTGACCAGACCTCGCTCGAGGAGCGTTTGCAGCACCGCATCGATATTGACGCCGCGGACCGCTTCCACATCCGCGCGCGTGATCGGCTGACGATAGGCGACGATCGCGAGCGTCTCGAGGGCGGGGGGGCTGAGCCGCGCCGCCTTGGTTGCGGGAAAAAGCTGACGGACCCACCGCCCGCAGGCTGGGTCGGTCGCTAGCTGCCAGCCTTCCGCTTTCTCGGTGAGTTGAAAGGCGTGCTGCTCCTGGATGTATTGCACCTTCAGTTCTTCCAAACCCGCCGCGATCTCCGCTTCGCTTACGCGCGCGAATTCGTTGGGTATCAGCTCATCCTCGTCGCCGGCTGATTTCAGTGCGGCGCGGATCTCCGCTGCCGTGAGCGGCTTTTGCGCCGCGAATAAGAGCGCTTCGATAACGCGCGGTAATTTCATTTCGAGCGGAACGGAGCGAAGTCGACAAATCCATGGATGGCAAACGGCGGAGATTCCTCGATTGCGCTCGGAATGGCAGGAATGAACGGACGACTCTGGTCGTTCATCAGTTGATTCCAATAGCGCTCTGGATCGCGTCCGCAATTCGATTCGCCTGCCGGTCAATCTGTGCCAGTTCACGCCCTTCGATCAGCAGCCGGATCTTCGGCTCGGTCCCGGAATAGCGCAGCAGGACACGTCCTTTGCCCGAAAGTTCTTTCTCCGTTTCGGCGACGAGTTGCTGCACATCCGGCAGTTGCTCGATCGGTCGTTTCTCTTTCACCCGAAGATTTCGCTGTGCCTGCGGATATTTTTTCAAGCAGCGTTTCAATTCGCTCAGCGGTTTGCCGCTCGACTTCATGATCCGGAGGATCTGCAGCGCGCTGATAATGCCATCGCCGGTGGTGGTGAAATCGCGAAAGATCATGTGGCCGCTCTGCTCGCCGCCGAGGTTGAGATTTCGCTGCACCATCTCCTCGATCACGTAGCGGTCGCCCACCTTGGTCCGCAGCACTTTTCCGCCGAGCGGCGCCAGCGCTTCGTCGAGACCGAAATTGCTCATGACCGTCGCAACGAGGGTGTTGTCGCGTAGCTTTTTCGACTCCAGGAGATCGACCGCGGCCATGGCCAGAATTTCGTCGCCGTCCACCAGTTCGCCCTTCTCGTCGCAGAGCAGGACGCGATCTGCGTCTCCATCGTGCGTGATGCCGATGACCGCGCCCGCCTCTTTTGCGATGCGCTGGATCTCTTCGGGATGGGTGCTGCCGCAATCCGCGTTGATGTTTGTGCCGTTCGGCTCGTCGTGCGCAACAACCACATCGGCGCCGAGTTCGCGCAGGATGCAGGGCGTCGATTTGTAAGCCGCGCCGTTCGCCACATCGACTGCGATGCGCATTTTCTCCAGCGACATTCCGCGCGGGAAACTGACTTTCGCGAATTCGACATAACGCCCGAGCGCGTCGTCGATGCGTCGGGCGCGCCCGATTTTCCCGGCTGTGGGCCGGACGGAGTCGATTTCGCCTGTAAAAACCAGCTGCTCGATCTGTTGCTCGACGGCGTCGTCCAGTTTGTAGCCGTCGTGCCGGAAAAACTTAATGCCGTTGTCTTCGTAGGGGTTGTGCGACGCGCTCAGCACGATGCCGGCATCCGCGCGCAATGAGCGCGTAATGTACGCGACCCCGGGTGTCGGCAGCGGCCCAATGATGAGGACGTCGACACCGAGCGAGGTAATGCCGGCCACAAGCGCGTTCTCCAGCATATAACCGGAGAGGCGTGTATCCTTGCCCAGTACGATCTTCGGTCGCGCCCCCGCCGGCAGGGTGCGCGGATTCAGCTGCGTGAAGACGTGCGCCGCGGCGCGTCCGAGCTTGAGTGCCGTCTCCGCCGTGACCGGCTCGACGTTTGCCACCCCGCGGACGCCATCGGTTCCGAAGATTCGTTTTTCGATCACCGCCGCCATGCGAGGAAACAATGTGGGCCGAGGTGTGTCATGTCGAGCGCAGTCGAGACATCTTCCCTATCGCAGCTTTGCTTTTTCGGAGATTCCTCGACTCGGCTCGGAATGACAGAACGATGCCTGCGGCCGTTCATTGATTTGCTTGCGCGGCCTCCTCCGCCGCTTTCATCTCGTTAATCTTGCGATGCAACGTGCGACGGCTGATCCCGAGCCTCTGCGCGGCGCGCGTAATGTTGCCGTTCGTGCTCGCCAACGCCTGCATGATGAGCCGCTTCTCGGTGTCATGCAGATCGAGCGGACTCGACTTATCACCAAACGCTTTCGTCGGCGTGACGCCGCCGGGCAAGGTCGCACCCGTTGCCTGGCGAACGTTCATCGGCAGATCGCGCACCGTAATTCTCGGTCCGCTCGCCATGACGACGCCGTGCTCGATTGCAGTGCGCAGTTCGCGCACATTGCCGGGCCAGTTGTAGGTCAGCAGCAGGTTCATCGCTTCGGCTGTGATCTCGAGCAGTGGCTTCTCGTTCTCCTTGCAAAAATGGCGTAGAAAATTGTTCACGAGCAGCGGGATATCTTCCTTGCGCTCGCGCAACGGCGGCATCGTGATGTGCACGACATTGAGCCGGAAATAGAGGTCATCGCGGAATTTTCCGTCCGCCACCAGGCGTTCGAGGTTTTTATTTGTCGCCGCGATCAGGCGCACATCGGCCTTCAATGTCTGATTGCCGCCGACGCGTTCGAACGACCGCTCTTCGCTAATCACGCGCAGCAACTTCACCTGCGTAGCCGGATCGATCTCGCCGATTTCGTCGAGGAATATCGTGCCGCCGTTTGCCTGCTCGAATCGCCCGATCCGCCGCTCGTGCGCCCCGGTAAACGCGCCGCGCTCGTGGCCGAACAATTCGCTTTCCAGCAGTGTTGGCGAGAGCGCCGCGCAATGAACGGTGACAAATTTCGCTCTGCTCCGCCGGCTCAGGTTGTGGATGGCGTGCGCCGCCAGTTCTTTGCCGGTGCCGCTTTCCCCTTCGATGAGAACGTTTGCAGATGAGGGCGCGACCTGCCTGATTGTGTCGAGCACTTCGCGCAACGCGGGCGACTCGCCGATCATGTTCTCGAGGCCGAAGCGCTCGTTAACCTGCTGCTTGAGGGCGCGATTCTCCTGCTCGATCCGGCGCGAACCAAGCGCGCGCGCGATCAGCATTTCCACCTTGTCCAGATTGAGCGGCTTGGTCACGAAATCGTAGGCGCCGCGTTTCATCGCCTCGACCGCCGTGTCGACCGAGCCGTAGGCCGTCATCATGATGCAAATTGGCGGGTGCGGCCGCTTTAGCGCGCGATCGATCAGCTGCATGCCGTCCTCGCCGCCGAGCCGCAGATCGGTAATCAGCACGTCGATCTGCTCGCGTTCGAGCACGTCCATCGCGCCGGTGATGTCTGCCGCCACGTAAACGTCGTATTGATCTTCGAGCAGACGCCGGAGGCCGTCGCGCGTGTGCTTCTCATCATCAACAATCAGGATCGTCGGCTGCATCAACTCGTCTCGCTTTGAGCAATTCTGGCGCAATCGTCGCTCGGCTCAACGGCGAATCGACAGCGCGCGTGTCATTTCGATACGATCAAGCGCCATGGATGAGTTCAGCTATCTCTCCGTCCTCCTCTCGGTCGTCATTGGCCTGGCCGTAACCGAAATTCTGCAGGGGTTCCGGGGCCGAATCGTTTCGGCGGCGCGCGTGCGCAGCTACTGGCCGGCCCGGGTCTGGTCCGTGACGCTACTGCTCGTTTGCGCGCAGACCTGGTGGGCCATGTTCGGGCTGCGCTCACGCCACACATGGACGTTCGATGAATTCCTCGTCCTGCTCACCCAGGTTATTGTGCTTTATCTCGTCTGCGGCTTGCTTTACCCGGATTTTGCCGGGACCGGGGAAATCGATCTGCGGGCGCATTATTTCGCGCAGCGCCGGCGCTTCTTCAGCTTCGTCGTGATCGCCGCCTTAACCAGTATTGCGCGCGACATGATACTGTATCACTCGCTGCCGAACCCGAGGAACCTGACGTATCACATCGTCTTCGTGGTCACGTCCATCATTGCGATCATCACCGCGAATGAGTGGTATCACAAAGCGCTCGCGCTCTTCATGGCCTGCGCTTTCGTCAATTATATCACGACGCTGTTCGTCCGGCTTCAGTAGGACCGGAGATGGCAGCTGGCGGCAGAGTTTGGAGTGTAAGGGTTTGGGCGTGACAACTTACGGCCGCCGCGAAGTAAAACTGTGTAAGGCATTCTCGTTAGCACACTCTACTGGCAACCTATTACCAATAAAATTGTTAGAATTAGGTTCGCCGGCCTAACGACAATCCGTTACAAACGACGGTTCAACCCCCCATGACCATACTTCAGACAAGCCGGATGGGCTTTTCTGGCACGGCAGCTTTTCGCAGCTTTTCCAGCTGGGCGAAAATTGCCCCGGGTGCTCGATGCCGCCTAATCGGCCGCGAAGCTATGGAAACGCGTTGTGGGACTGACTCCATCTACTGCCGAATCGGCAGCCGGAGCCAGGAAAGGATCCCACAACATGAAAAAGCTCGTCGAAACCACCCGCCGAATTAACCGCGAAGGCGGCGGCGCACTCACCGTCTGGCTACTCCTAATCAGTGTAGCCGTTGTAGGGCTGGCTGTCGCCATCGCGCAAACCGTCCAGACCACCGTTTCCCAGCCCGTGCTGCTGAGCACGAGCAGTAACGGCATAGCGAGCATCGCGACGGATAAGCCCGACTATGCGCCCGGTCAGACGGTAGTCATTACCGGCTCAGGGTGGACAGCCGGACAACTCGTCGCCCTTCATATCGACGAAAGCGACGGCGATTTGCCATGGGATTCCTCGGCAACAGCGGACGCCGCAGGCAACTTCACCAACGCGTCCTTCGTCATCCAAGCCCACGACATCGGCGTGCTATTCACGCTCACGGCGACACAGGGCGTTATCGTAGCGACCACGCAGTTTACCGATGTAGTTGGCGCAGGTGTGGCCGCGAATGGTGATGGGCTGATCGGTTTTCAGATCGGGTCTCACATCGTTGGGGTTGTGGATCCGGCAGGCGCCGAGCTGCGCTCCTTTAATGGCACAATTACCGACTGGTTAAATGTGTCGCCCGTGATCACCATCGGCGGTCTTCTCAACGAAGATGGCAGCGCAAAGGACTTGGTCCATACCTATTCGCGTCCCGACAAAGTCAACAGCGGCGACGATGTCTTCGCCGGCGGCGAGCTAAACAGCGATCCTAATCCGGGGGATCCTCACTCTTGGGCTTGGGTTACACAGGCGGCTAACGACAAGACGGACATGAACAACGTCTATGTTCACGTCTCAAAGACACCGAACCCTGGGAGCCACGCCTGGGTGACTGCCTCCGGCGATAGACTATCGACTAACGGAACAAGCTACATCGACTTTGAGCTTCTACAAAATACCCTGACTCCGACCACTCTAAACGCCGGTCCCTGCTCGAACTGTCCTTCTGGTGCCTTTACGTCTGCTGGGCCGGACGGCGGAAGGACGGTGGGCGACATCCTCATTACAGCTAACTATGGCTCTGGAGGATCTTTGGCAACAATGCTCGTGTCGCGCTGGCAGGCGGCCGCCAAAGGCGGGTTCGCCTATGCCGACATTACGACTATCGTTCCCGCTAATTCCGCCTTTGTCGCGACTAACCTGGTCGATGGGTTAGCAGTTCCATATGGAGCGTTCGGCGGCACGACGTATATAAGGAACCAATTCGTCGAAATGTCGATCGACCTTACGGCGTTGCTCGGTGCGCTTCCGGACCCGTGTTCCGGACTTCAAATCAAGACAGTCATGGTCAAGACAAAGACGTCAACCGCGGATAACGCAACGCTCGAAGACATGGTTGAGCCCATTCAGGTGAGTTTCACTGCCGGGTTTACCGTATCTGCTGAGGGAACCAACCCGTCCTGCAACGCGGGAAAGGGCACGGTTGTTGGAAGCTTCGCAGGAGGTGCGGCACCTTACGACTGCAAACTGGATAACGGGTCATTCGCTGCCTGCACGTCGCCTGTAACCTATAACAGTGTCCCTGCCGGCTCGCATACAGTTACGGTTAAAGAAGCCGGAGGCTGCACTAAGACAAGCAGTCCGGTCATGCTTACTGCGCCGGCGGCTATCAGCGCTTCGGCCGTTGGGACGGATCCATCGTGTAGCACGGGCCTGGGCTCAATCACCGTGACAGCGTCCGGTGGCACTGGCGTTCTGAGCTATTCGACCGACGGCGGCACTACCACTCAGGCCAGTAATGTATTCAGTCAACTCGCAGCCGGTTCGTACACAATTACGGTGACGGACTCGAACGGCTGCACGACGACTACAAATCAGGTGACGATCACGATTCCGACACCCGTCACAACTTCGGCGACCGAGACCGACCCCGATTGCAACACCGGTTCGGGCAGCATGAGCGTGACATTTTCCGGTGGCAGCGGCACCTACCTGTGCAAGTTGGATGGTGGCAGCTTCGCGGCCTGCACTTCACCCGCGGCGTTCAACAGTCTTGCAGCCGGATCGCATACCGTGAGCGTCAAAGACAGCAAAGGTTGTCTTGGGACCGACCAGATCAAATCGGTGACAATTCCGAGTGCGGTAGTGTCGGATTCGACGGAGACCAATCCGGACTGCAGCACCGGGCTTGGGAGCATGAGCGTGACCTTCTCCGGTGGCACCGGCACCTACGAGTGCAAGCTCGACGGTACTGCGTTTGCGGCATGCACTTCGCCGGCGGTGTTCCCGGGCTTGGGCGCTGGCAGCCACACGGTGAAGGTGCGAGACAGCAAAGGCTGCCCTGCGGCTGACCAGATCAAATCGGTCACGATCCCGAGTGCGGTAGTGTCGGACTCGACGGAGACCAATCCGGACTGCAGCACCGGGCTTGGCAGCATGAGTGTGACCTTCTCCGGTGGCACCGGCACCTACCTGTGCGACCTGGACGGTGGAGGGTTTGGCGCCTGCGTCTCGCCCAAAGTCTACAACAGCCTGGGCGCTGGCTCGCACACAGTGAAAGTGAAGGACAGCAAAGGCTGCCCTGCGGCGGACCAGATCAAATCGGTCACGATCCCGAGTGCGGTAGTGTCGGACTCGACCGAAACCAATCCTGATTGCAGCACCGGGCTTGGCAGCATGAGTGTGACCTTCTCCGGTGGGACGGGTATTTACGAGTGCAAGCTGGACGCCGGTTCCTTCGTTGCCTGCACTTCACCGGCGGTCTATTCGACTTTGGCCAGTGGCAGCCACACCGTGAAGGTGCGAGACAGCAAAGGCTGTGTTGCGACTGACCAGACGAAGTTGGTCACCATCCCCGGCGCGGTAATGACCAGCTCGACCGAGACAGATCCGGATTGCAGCACGGGATTTGGCAGCATGACAGTCACGATCTCTGGCGGCAGCGGAATCTATTCGTGCAAATTGGACAATGGTTCGTTTGCCGCCTGCACCTCGGGCGTAGTCTTCGGCAGTCTTGCCGCGGGCTCGCATACGGTCAGCGTGAAAGACAGTAAGAGCTGCCCGGGAGCTGACCAGACGAAGTTGGTCACGATTCCGACCGAGATTATTACCTCGTCGAGCAAGGTCGATCCGACCTGCGATGCGAAAGGCAGCATGACGGTGAATTTCTCGGAGGGCACGCCTGGTTACACATGCAGCCTTGATGGCGGCGGCTTTGCCGGGTGCACCTCGCCGAAGACCTACAGCGGCCTCTCGGCTGGTTCACATACGGTAAAGGTAAAGGATAGCAACGGCTGCGGCGCCGGATTGAATCAAACGCAAACCCAGACCTTAGCGGCACCACCTGACCAAACGAACGTCACCGGAAGTGTAACGCCGAACGTGATCACGCTGGGCACAAACAGTGTGACGCTAAGTGCCACAGTCACGGACACGACTAATCCGGCCGTGGTGGTGAACGAAGGCACCGTGACCTTCACTATCTTCGATTCGAGCAACACTCTGAAAGACACGATCAGCGGGGTGGCGGTCGTGGCCGGTGTGGCAAGCACGAACTATGATCCGACGGTGGTTCCGCTGATCCAGGGCAGCTATCACCTGAATGCGCACTACATTGACGGTGCGTCCAATCCCAAGTTCTGCTCGGACATTAACGATCCTCAGTTCCCTCTCACGATCATCAACCCGTTCTTCACCACGGTGCCGAGCAACCTGACTAACTCGAGCCTGATGTGTTTCGATATGGATCCGAACCTGCCTTACCGGCAGTTTAGTCTTATCTATATCCAAAGTGGCGGCGCGACCTACACGCTTAATAGCTCAAATCCAGGGCAATTCTACGACAACGTGTATTACGTCGATACGGATAAGAACCACATCGGCCAGGACGTCACGTTTAACATGTACGTTCCTTACCCATTCGTGACGCAAGGAGCGCAGCCGGTACATGTCTACGATTCAGTCACGGTCGGTGACGGACAGGTATTCCCATGCCTGAACTTTACACCCGGTAAGGACATCAGCTCCGGCTACGCCGTCTCAGCTACCGGCGGCCATGTGTCTACAAACGGTTCGGCGGTGATCCTCCTCGGTGACCAGACGGTCGACAAGGACGGTAATCCGGTCCCACCGGGAATGGGGACCTGGGCTGTGGTAACGATCAAAGGCAAGCTGCCACCGACAGGAACGATCTATGCCAATATTCACATGGACTATGGCTTAAAGGGGATCAGCAACTTCGCCCGTGCCGATCTCGACCTGGATAATAATGCGACCGATGCGAAAAGCCCGAGTGTACCGCCAAATGGAACCCCGGCAATTGTCCACGGGCCAGAAACGAAGCCGCTGGTCAACGACTACACGTCAGGCCAACCTTACCACTTGAAGGCGTACGTTAACGGCACTCAGCTCTGCACTCAGGTGAATAACCTGCCGGTGTGTGAAGATGTTGCTTATAGCGAGAACATCTTCAAGAAGAGCGTCGGTGTGGCAGGAACAGTCACCGAGAACACGACTGAGGCACCGGTCCAAGGCGCGACCGTAACGCTTTATGGCCCGAACAGCGCTACGCTCGTTGCCGGGACAGCGACTACAGACGCTGATGGAACCTACTTTATTAACTACAAGTATACGGGCAAGGAATCGGCGTTTATCGTGAAGCTGTCGAGTCTCGGTGGTAACCCACTGGCGGTACAGAATCAGCCGCAGAATATCACGCTCAAGTCGAACGACTTTAAGGTTGTGAATTTTGCTATGGCAAGCACCGCTGCTCACCCGCTGACCAGCAGTGAGCCCGCCGCTCCGCTGAACATCTCCACACGCGGTCGGGTCGGAGCTAACGATGACGTCCTGATCGGCGGATTCATCATCACCGGCACTGCGCCGAAGAAAGTGATCGTTCGCGCGATCGGACCGTCGCTCGAACAGGCGGGAGTCGGCAGCGCATTGGCGGATCCTCAGCTCGAGCTACACGATTCCGCCGGTCAACTCGTCGCGATGAACGACAACTGGCGCGAAGATGCCCAGGCGGAACAGTCGATTCGAGACACCACGATTCCGCCAAACGATGACCGTGAGTCGGCTATGGTGGCAGTCCTTGCCCCTGGTTCCTACACGGCGGTCGTGCGAGGTAAGGACGGCACGGCGGGCACTGCCCTCGTCGAGGTGTATGACCTTGATCATTCGTCCGCTTCGCAGTTGGCGAACATCAGCACGCGCGGTTCGGTGCAGACGGGCAGCGAAGTCATGATCGGGGGATTTCTGCTTGGCGTCGATACTCGCATTGCCATTCGCGCACTCGGGCCATCGCTCAGTTCAGCTGGCGTGGCCGGAGCATTGGCTAACCCAATGCTCGAGCTCCGCGATCGCAGCGGAGTTCTGGTCGCGCAAAACGATGACTGGGCTGACTTCCAGCAGGACGTTATCGAGAGCTTCAGTATCGGCCCCAGCGCTGCGGCGGAATCGACGATGGTGGTCGATCTCCCGGCAGGCGCCTACACCGCCATCGTTTCCGGCAGTGATGGCGGAAGTGGTGTCGGGCTGGTTGAGGTCTACGCGTTGAAGCAGGAATAGCCTTCAAGCGCACTAACACGTGTCATTCCGAGCGAAGCCGAGGAATCTTCGTAGATGTCTCGGCTGCCGCTCGACATGACAAGTATTGCCGCTCCGGCTCCGCGTTCGGCGTTAAACGTCGACCTTCGTCTACCTCTTACACCACTGATCCACCCAATCGTTCACCGTCGTGTACCACAGCCGCGAATTCTGCGGCTTCAGCACCCAGTGACCTTCGTCCGGAAAGTAGAGCATGTTTGACGGCACCTTCATCCGCTGCAGCGTGGTGAAGAGCTGGAAACCTTCACTCACATCAAGCCGGTAATCGAGCTGGCCGTGCACCACCAGCGTCGGGGTCTTGAATTTGTCGGCGAAGAGGTGCGGCGAAAATTTCCTGTACAACTCGCGGTTCTTCCATGGCGGACCACCAAACTCCCACTCGTTGAACCAAAGCTCTTCCGTCGAGCCGTAGGCGCTCTCGCTGTTGAACATCCCATCGTGTGACACGATGCACTTGAAACGGTCCGTGTGGCCGAGGATCCAGTTCGCCATGTAACCGCCGTAGCTCGCGCCGAGCGCGGCTT
>JBJMWX010000112.1:0-9451 GCA_045809925.1 Chthoniobacterales bacterium | reverse complement strand
GGCCTGATCCAATCCCGTGCTCCTACTCGCAATCGCACTCGGAATCGAGCACGACGTATGAGGAACGAGAGCTGAAATCGGGCTGGCGGGATTCGAACCCGCGGCCTCTTCGTCCCGAACGAAGCGCTCTACCAAGCTGAGCCACAGCCCGTTTTCGCTGCGCGGCCGGCGGCCGCTGCGGCCCTGTATGTCGCGTATTCCGGCTGAAGTGGCAACGGCGTTTTTTGTTTGTCTTGTTTCGCGGCAACGGCTTAGCTCCGGCCGGCAATGGAGTTTGCCTTCCTCGCCCAATGAGGAGAACCGCCTGACCGGATCAGCGCTGATGACTCCTGCGCACGCAAGAACGCGGGCAGGAGGGAATTATGTCTGAATATTTGTGGGTCGGCATTGGTGGTGCGATCGGTAGCATGGCGCGTTTCTGGATTTCAGGAGTCGTAGCCGAGCGGTATGGCGCCTTCTTTCCCTACGGAACCCTCACCGTAAATGTGACAGGTTCGTTCGTGATCGGCGTCCTTGCGGCTTTAGCCGAGCCTGACGGCCATTGGCTCATCACTCCGGCGATGCGTGGATTTTTGATGATCGGCATCTGCGGCGGGTATACGACCTTTTCATCCTTCAGCCTGCAAACGCTCGCCCTGGTCCAGGAGGGATCGTGGTGGCGCGCGGGCGCGAACGCTATCGCTTCATTCGCGCTCTGCCTGATCGCTGTCTGGCTCGGTCATTTCGCCGTCTCGCTGGTCAACCGGGCATAGGAGAGGACATATGCAGATTCCTGAAGAAGCGGTGCTGTTGCGCATTTTCATCGGCGAGAGTGATCGCTGGGAGCATCACTCGCTCTACGAAGCGATTGTCATTAAGGCGCGGGAGCGTCATCTCGCCGGCGCGACTGTCTTACGCGGTCCGATGGGGTTCGGCGCGGCAAGCCGCATTCACACCGCCAGGATTCTCCGGCTGTCACTCGATCTGCCAATCGTCATCGAGATCGTCGACAGTGCCGAAAAGGTGAATTCCTTTCTACCTGACCTCGAGCAGATGATGGGCGGCGGGCTGGTCACGCTCGAGCAGGTGAAAGTGCTTCATTATCGGGAGGGTAGTCCGCGCGCGGCCCAGGCTTGAAAACGGCGGGCCGACCGACGCGCTTTTCTCGCGAGACTGCCGCGATCAGCCGCGCACTAAATTGTGGCGCGAGCGAACCGCAGCTGGATTAATTGTAGGGCGACCAGAAGGTGTTGTCGGTCACGTCCGACAGCGCATCTTTCGAGGCGGCCGGCACAGCCGGAAGTGAGTCCACGGTCTGCGGACCGTAGTCATTACCTAACAAATCCTTGCCAGTGAGGTACAGATTAGTGTTTTTCTTGAGGTAATTGGTCCAGTCAGCCGTGTTCACTACCGCCCCTGTCGTCTTCGCATTCTCGATCGCATACTGGTCGACGGCGGAGTCGATCAAGCGAAGGTCGTTAATGATTCTGCTGGCCTGCGACCGTTTGCGGGCGCGAAGGAATCCAGGAACCGCGATGGCGGCGAGGAGGGCAATGATGGCGACGACGATCATGATCTCAACGAGGGTGAAGCCGCCGCGGTGCAAGGATGGGGATCGTTTCATAAGTGCTGGTTTTTAAAGCACCCGCTGTGCCAACCGTATCAAGAGCAGATATTATCGTGCAACGATCTAACAAATGACCCGTCAGCTTCAAAACGAGGATTACGATGCCCTGGCCGCTTACCGCTATGCGATGCGCAAGTTCCTGCGCTTCAGCAAAGATGAGCTGGCCGCCCGGGCCAAAATCACTCCCGAGCAGTATGAGGCGCTCCTGGCCCTGCGCGCATCGGCCCATGAGGGCGACTTTACGATTGGGCAACTAAGTGAGCGCCTTCAGGTGAAACATCACAGCGCCGTCACCCTTGTTGCCAAACTGGTGGAGCGGGGACTTGTCGCCCGCCGGGCGGGGACGACTGATCGTCGCCAGGTCTTTTTGAAATTGACGCCACAGGGCTCCACGCTGCTCGCTAAAGTGGCGGCCTCGCATCGTGAGGAGATCCGCCGGCGGAGCACGGAAATGATCGAGGCGCTGACGCGTCTGCAAAAATAGAGTGCGGCGCAGCAGACTTGGTGCCACAAATGGGTTGACAGACCGCTCTCTCGCCGACAAATTCCCGGCTCCTTTTTTTCGTCGCCAATGCCCGCTTCAATTTCTATTCGATCCACCATTGCAGAGGGCTCGCCGACCATTCTTCAGTTCCCGACGGAGGCCAGTCGGCCCGCCCGTTCCTTGCGCAATATGACCACTCAACTCTTGCAAGAAGCAGCCAAAGTGATTCCGAATCAGCAACTGCTCATCAATGTCGTTTCCAGGCGGGTCCGGCAGCTTGGGTTGGGTCATCGACCACTCGTGGAAGTCGGGCCACGCGCGTCACTCACGGATATCGCGCTTAAGGAAATCATCACCGGCAAGCTGACCTACGAGCTCACTTCCGAGGCGGCGATTACCGAGGAATAGTCCGGCCACGCTGCTGTCGGGGAAGGTGCCAGCTTCCTGTCTTACAGTCGTCGCAAGGTCGGAAGCTGTCCGGCTTCCCCTGCAGGATTACCGGCGTAAGGTCAACCAATGGCTGCCGAATCGATCGTTAATCGCAAGGCGCTGCGCGACTTTCACATTCTCGAGCGCTACGAGGCTGGCATCGAATTGAAGGGCAGCGAGGTCAAATCCATCCGCGCCGGCAAGGCCAACATTAGCGACGCCTTCGTGCGTATTGAAAAGGGTGAAGCGTTTCTTTATAACGCGGATATTCAGCCCTACGAGCGCGCGAGCCATGAAGTGCCTCCCGCGAAACGGCCGCGCAAACTGCTCCTCCATCGCCAGGAGATCGATAAACTTTACGGCCTGAGCGCGATCAGCGGTCGCGCGCTCATTGTCCTCAGCCTCTACTGGAAAAACGGGCACCTGAAATCCGAGATCGGCGTGGCGACTGGCAAGGTCGCGCACGATAAACGTGCTGACCTGAAGAAACGTGCGACGCAGCGTGAGACCGAGCGCGAAGTCGCGCGCTTCAATCGGCGGCACGGCTAGCCTGCAGGCGCACTCGCTGGTCGCGCCGCGGCCCGGTAACTGCCGCCGTCGGGGATCTGCAGTCGAAATTAGCGAGCGCGCCTCTCCAGTTTTTTCACTTGTCACTCGTCACGTGTGACCCGTCACTTCGCCGATGCGTAGCAATCGCCGCTCACCGCTTTTCGCCCTTTTTCTGACGGTGTTCGTCGACATGGTCGGGTTCGGTATCATTATCCCGATCCTGCCGTTGTATGCAGAGCGGCT
Organism: Chthoniobacterales bacterium; assembly: GCA_045809925.1. GTDB lineage: Bacteria > Verrucomicrobiota > Verrucomicrobiia > Chthoniobacterales > UBA10450 > CADDYX01. The sequence goes on along the minus strand of JBJMWX010000112.1, from coordinate 6,140 downwards.
GCATGCCTCGCCAGTGGCGATCGGGTGGCTCACCGGAGTTTATTCCGGCATGCAGATCATCTTCACGCCCCTGCTCGGCCGTTTGTCAGATCGTTTCGGCCGCCGACCTGTGCTCATCCTCAGTATCGCAGGAACTGCACTGGGCTTTGCCCTGATGGGAACCGCAAATTCTCTCGCCCTGCTCTTCGTGGCTCGAATCGTGGCCGGAATAACCGGTGGCAATATTTCCATCCCTCAGGCCTATATCGCCGACGTAACCACGCCGGAGATGCGATCGCGCTACATGGGCTTCATCGGTGCGGCCTTCGGGGTCGGATTCACTGTCGGCCCAATGATAGGCGGCCTGATGAGCCGCATCTCCTACGGCGCGCCTTTTTACTTCGCCGCCGGCCTCGCGGTCATGAACGTCCTGCTCATCTATTTCCTCCTGCCCGAGAGTCTCCCGCGCGAGCATCGTGCCGCTACGCGGGGCAATGCGCGGCTCATTGAAGTATTTCGCCACAGCCGCGGCGCGATGTTCGCGATCGTCGTCGCGACGTACTTTTTTCTCATCGCCGGGTTCTCGATCATGACCACGCTTTTCGCACTCTTCACCGAGCGGCGATTTGGTTACGACGCACACGCCAATGGCTACTTGTTTGGTTTCCTCGGGATTATGACGGTGCTCGTGCAAGGCGGCCTGATTGGGCGCCTGGTAAAGGCGTTCGGCGAGACGGCGCTCGCGCGGGTTGGTTTGCTGCTCACGGCAGCTTCGCTTGGCGCGCTGCCGTTCGTTGCCGGATTGGGATCGCTTCTCCTCGTCTGCACAGGCCTCGCCTTCGGCAGCGGATTCGCCAGCCCGCCGATCAACGGTCTCGCATCGCAGCTGATCGAGCGCAGCTGGCAGGGTCGCGCCATGGGCGTAGTCCAATCTGCCGGAAGTCTCGGCCGCTTGCTTGGTCCACTTATCGGCGGCTTCCTTCTGATGCTGGACCTGAACAAACCGCTCACTTATTACGGGCGCACACCTTTCTTCGCCGGTGCCGCGCTTTGCTTCATCGCGGCGGTTCTTGCGTTCTTCGTCCGGCCACCGGCTGCCGACCATTTTCCGGAAAACATTCCGGTTGGATCGAGCGTGTAACCGAGGCTGTGCGATTCTATTGATGTGAAGCGTTCCGTGATTTGGTCGGCTGCCGGTCTCGCGACCGGCGCGTGGTTGCTCTCGCGTCTCGCGACGCCGCGATATTCGTTCGGTGGCAAAGTCATTCTCATCACCGGCGGTTCGCGTGGTCTTGGGCTTGTTCTCGCACGGCGGGTTTATGCCGAAGGCGGGCGCCTCGTTTTGCTCGCGCGAAAGCCCGACGAACTGGAGCGGGCACGACGCGAACTCGGCGCGGAGGTGCTCACGATGGAATGCGACCTCGGCGATCGTTCGCAAATCGATCACGCGGTGGCCAGGGCGGCCGCGCATTTCGGTCGGATCGACGTGGTAATTAACAACGCCGGGATCATCGAAGTGGGCCCTTACGCTCATATGGCGCGCGAAGATTACGAACGCGCGATGGCGATCCATTTCTGGGCGCCTTATCACGTCACGATGGCAGCGTTGCCGCATCTGCGTCGACAAGACGAGGCCCGCATCGTCAACATTACGTCTATCGGCGGCAAGATCGCGGTGCCTCATCTCGGTCCCTACTGCGCGAGTAAGTTCGCGGCTGTCGGGTTTTCGGATTCGCTGCGTGCGGAGCTCGCGCTTGAACGGATTTACGTCACAACCGTCGCGCCCGGCATGATGCGGACGGGCTCGCACGTGAATGCCCGGTTCAAAGGCGATCACGGAGCGGAGTTCAGCTGGTTCGCGGCAGGCGCCGGCCTGCCGCTCCTTTCCATGGGAGCTGAACGGGCCGCGGCTGCGATCCTGCAGGCAGCCAAACGAGGCCAGCCGTTTCTCGGGATTCCGATCTCGACCAAACTGGCGCTGGCCGCGAACGGGATCGCGCCAAACATCACCGCGCGGGTTCTGAACGTAGCGGCCCGTCTTCTGCCGCGCGCTACAAATCCCTCCGGCGACGAGCTGCGCTCCGGCTGGCAAAGCCGTGCGCAATCGAATGTCCCGCCATGGATGACGCAGTTCGCTGACCGCAATATCGAACGCAATAATGAGTCGAATGGTGCGTCGACGTGAAGCGGCTGTTCGTCGCGATCGACCTCCCTGACTCGATCAGACGACTGCTTGGCACTCTCGATCCGAAGCTCCGCGGTGTCCGTTTGATCGAGCCGGAGCAAATCCACCTGACGCTTGGCTTTTTCGGAAATGTCTCGCCGGACGCGGAGGAGAAACTCGGCCAGCGGCTCCGCGCGATCGAGTGGAAGCCATTCTTTTTGCCGGTCGCGGGTATTGGCGCATTTCCGGGCAAAGGTCGCCCAACTGTAATCTGGGCTGGCGTGGGTGCAGGCCATCCGCACCTGTTCCAACTGCACAAGCGCGTGCAGGAAGCAGCGCTTGGTGCCGGGATCGAGCCGGATCTTCGCTCGTTTCACCCGCACATCACGATTGCACGGTGCCGTGATGTTTCAGCCGAGGCGATCCGGCCGTTTCTCCGCGCGCACGAAGAGTTCGATGCCGGAATGATCCACGTCGAGGAATGCTACCTCTATGCGAGCAAACTCACGCCCGCCGGCTCGATCCACACGCGCGAGCTAACTCTGCGCGCGAGCTGACGGAACCATGATCGCGTCCCGCATTCCGTGGAGTAATTTTTTATCGGCAGGCACGATCGTCGCAAGCACGCCGCGCAGCTGGACCTTGTCCGATTCAACAAAATAGTACGGACAAAGGCGAACACGGCCCCGCATCGTTTGTATCTCCCCCGAGTCCTTATCGAAATAGCCGTGCTCGATCAGCCGCGCCTTGTGAAAGCGCTGCAGTAGGCGCGGCTCTGACCAAAAATTTTCGAGGGCCTTGTTGATCTCAGCTTCCCATTCGCTTTGCGGCACGTCGCTGCCGACGATGACCCCTCGGCTACCCCAGCCGAGAGGCGAGAATCCGCTCACCTTGAGAACCAGATCGCGTTCTTTCTGTGACAACTTTCCGGCCTCGCGCCAGTCGTGAATTTCGAGGCGCGGAATAACGGCGTGCTGCGGCAGCGGCGCCGGGTCGAGCAGCCAGGAGTAGGGGATCACCTGCTGGAGTTTCAGGAAATATTTGTCCCCGAGCTCGCGCCGCCAGAATTCGCGCAGCGGTCGGAGCCAGAAAAGCGCGAACCACATTTTCTCCTCGAGGAACGGTTTGAAGGGCGGCGTTACCTTGATGGAGACATCCGCTGCGGCACGCATCAGTTCGCCGACCCTCGGAAGATTTGGCAGATCGAAGAGCTCGAAAAACCGGTATACGTCGCGGCCTGCGACGGCCTCGTAATCTTCCGCGCCACGAACATTCCAGTTGTAGTCGCGGTCGATGGGCGCGGCTGAGCCTGATTGTGTATCATCCGGGCCGCGGCGGGCATCTGAGGCCACAGCGCGCTCATTCAGCTGTGCCGCGAGCCACTGCATCTCCGGTCTGTACGTGGCGGATTCCTCGGCAATGACGATATCGCCGCCGTTTGGCAGACATGCCCGGAACCCTTCGATCATGCCTGTCGGGCCGCCAATCACCTCTGGATTGAATTGCGCGTAGGTCTGGTTCAGCCACCCGGTCAGTCCAATGCCCCCTGGCACGGAATCGATTTCCGCGATCGTGAAGCCTTCGTCAGTCAGGATCAGATCAGGTCGAATGACGAGCGGCAGTTGATCGCGAAATTGTTTCAGTCGCGAAAACTCAACGAGCTCGGCGGGCTTGCCGGCGTCGAGATACGCAGCGATCCATGGCGGCTGCTTTCCTTTGACGCTGAGTTGATACAGCTGATTGCAAGCGCGCTGAAAAACGAAGAGCTGATGGCCGAGCTGCTCGAGCTCGCGTTCAAACTTTGCCTCGATCGGGAAAGCGTCGGGCGAGATCAGCCAATCTTTGTCGGCAAACAAACCCTCCGCCGGGAAAACACTGCGGATCGCGGAAAGCCTGTCCTGTTCTGCAAGCACGAGGCGCCAACGTCGAACAGGCTGCCCTGAGCGCAAGCCGAATGGGACTCAACCCTCAGTCAATGTGGGAGGGACCTCAGCGTCCCGACCGTCGCCGCACTGAGGCGGCTCCCACATTAACTACCGGCCTGCCGCCATCCGCTTAAGGGCCCGCTTCACCAGCTCCTCGGCGCTCGTAATGCCGTCTTCCTTCTCCTGGATCTCCCGCACTGACTTGTGCGCGTCGACCTGCTTGTAGCCGAGGGCGATCAACGCGAGCACAGCTTCGTTCGCCTGGGTCTGCTCTGCGGACGGCGCGTGCTCGGCACTCGCTGCCTCCCAGGCCGCTGCCACACCGACCTTATCCTTTAACTCGAGGACGATCCGCTCGGCTGTCTTCTTTCCGACCCCACTGATTTTTGAGAGCGAGGCGACGTCGCCGTTGACGACCGCGCCTTTGAAACTAGTCACGCTCATTCCGCTTAGGACGGCGAGTCCAAGCTTCGGTCCGATGCCGCTAACGGAGTTCACGAGGAGACGAAAGAGGTCGCGCTCGGCAGCAGTCATAAAACCGAAAAGGATCTGTGCGTCTTCGCGCACGTGCAGATGCGTGAGGATCCGGAGCTGCTCGCCGGGCGTCGGCAGGCGGTCGTAGCTCGAGAGCGGAATGAGCACCTCGTAACCGACTCCACGGACGTCGATCACAGCCTGCGTGGGCAACGCCGAAACCAGTGTGCCATCAAGAAACGTGATCATTGGCACGAACTACGAAGGCTTCAGCAGTATCGTCAACTCCGCTCGGGTGCCGTGGACGAAATTGATTCCGCGGGTGGTATAGCTCTTCCAATTCGGCGGCAGTTCGGGATAAAGCTTACGCGCAAGCGAAGTTGGCAAGACCACGAAGCGCCCGCCACGCGCGTCCATGAAAATCTTCACGCTCGCCGGGTCGAGCTTCGTGAACCAGCCGTGGCTTCGGCCGCGGAAGTACCAGACAAGGCTCGGCTCGACGTAATCAACCGCGCCAAATTCCATTTCAGGTCGGACGTCTCGTTCGGACATCAGAAACAGCTGTCGGCTGGGAAAGAATTGCTGTGCGGCCGGAAAGCCGATGACCGCAATGAGCAGGCAGGCGATGGCCATCGCCGTCGCAGCGGTTCTGAAAAACCGCCTCGTCATCACATGCCGCGCGACGAGTAACGCGAGCAGGGGAAAAGCCGGCAGGGTGTAATGCAGCAGCTTTGTTTTCACGAGACTGAAGATGACAAACACGACCAGCGTGCCGGCGATTAGGTAATCGTCCGTCAAATCGCGATTCCGCCAGAGCGCCTTCGTTAGTCGAGGAAGTCGGAGCGACCAGGGGAAAAAGCTCAGAAAGACGGCGACGAAGTAGAACGGCAGGAGCGCGACGTAGGAGGCAGCTGAATTTGCGCCGTGCCCTTCCATGGCACCAAAAGAGCGGGCGACCACGTGTTTTCCGATCCCGACCTTGAAGAACTCGCCATGCGTCCGGACCAGCGCCGGAATGCCCCACCACGCGACAATGCCGAGCATGAGCGCGATTCCGAGCACAACGCGCAATACTGTAGCCGTAATGCCAGTCCGGCTCGGACTCGCCGGCCGCGGCCGGCGAATCGACCAGATCAACGCGATCGCGATCAGCGGTGTCCAACCGATGGGGCCTTTGGCAAGGAAAGCCAGCGCGAGAGCGATGTAGAACACGAGCCACCACGCGCTTAATGTTCGAGCTTTCCGAACCTGGAGCAGTTCCCAGCCTGCCCAATGCGCGACTGTGACAAATAAGACCAGCCACATGTCCGCGACCGCCGCCTTCCCGTGGATGAAGCTCTGCAGGCAAACCGTGAAAATCAGCCCGGCCCACACCCCTGTGCGGCCGTCGGCCATACGGTAACCCCACGCGAGAATGACCAGGGCGGCGAGCGCGGCCGCGATCGCCGTCGGCAATCGCGCCGCGAAGTCGTTTTCACCGAAGAACCGATAGCTCGCTATTTGCGCCCAGTAGGTCAGCGGCGGCTTGTCGAAGCGGTACTGCTCGTTGAAGTAGGGCACCACATAATCGCCGCGCTCGCGCATTTCGCGCGAAGCCT
>JBJMWX010000111.1:0-13926 GCA_045809925.1 Chthoniobacterales bacterium | reverse complement strand
GGTAGCACCAGCGAGCACGCGCACGATTTCGCGCCGGGTCCAGTCCGTCACGATCGCGACTGTGCGATGTAGCGGCGCTTGTGCCAAGCGGCTAACCCGAAGCCGCGCGACTGACGAGCGTCTTCATATTCTCCTATTGACATTCTATACGACGATTGCCAATCTCTTCCTACAGACAATCTATACGACACATGGGAAAGAAAGCCGATCTCCTCCAGGGGACACTTCACCTCCTGATCCTGAAAGCGCTCTCCGTCCAGGAGCTGCACGGGTTGGGCGTGGCCAATCGCATCGCGCAAATCACCGACGGCACATTCGAGGTCAAGCCCGGGTCGCTCTTCCCCGCCCTCCACCGGATGGAGGAAGCTGGCTGGCTAAAATCATCCTGGGGCGAGTCGGAAAACAACCGGCGCGCAAAGTATTACACGCTGACAAAGGCGGGACGTCGCCAGCTCGAGATGGAGACGAAAGACTGGCAGCGAATCTCACTTGGCATCACCAGCGCGCTCCGCGCCACCTGATGACCACTTAATGCTCTTTCTGCATCAGCTGCGGAGCCTGGTCCGTAACCTCACCGGCAAGCGCCGCCTCGAGGCACAGCTGACTGAGGAAATGCGATCGTACGTCGAGCTGCTCGCAGAACGAAACATGAATACAGGAATGAACGAAGCGGAAGCGCGCCGCGCGGCGCTGCTAAAGGTCGGCGGCGTCGAACAAGTGAAAGAGCAGGTGCGCGAGAGCCGCGCCGGCTTCGCCGTTGAGACGATCTTGAGTGACATACGTTACGGGCTGCGCTCGCTGCTGAAACGTCCCGGCTTCACGATCACGGCAGTCGTCGCGCTCGCCCTCGGCATCGGTGCCAACACCGCCATTTTCAGCGTGATCAATGGCGTGCTCCTGCGCTCGCTCGATTACGCTCACCCCGAACGTGTGGTGATATTGTGGGAGCGTCTCGCGCAGCAGCCCGATCATCAGAACGTCGTCGCACCCGCGAATTTCCTCGATTGGCAAAAGCGCAGCCGCTCGTTCGACAAGATCGCGGCCGTTTGGGATGCGCGGCTCAATTTCACCGGTTCCGGTGAGCCCATCGAAGTGCAGGCGCAGCTCGTCAGTGCGAGCTTTTTTCCAACTCTCGGCGTGCAGCCGGTGATTGGTCGCTGGTTGAGCGAAGAGGAGGACCGGCCCGGCGGCACTCTGGTCGCGCTCCTGAGCCACAGACTTTGGCAGGAACACTTCGGCGGCAACGCGGCCGTGATCGGCCAGCAGGTCACGATCAGCGGGCGATCTCACACGATCATCGGAGTGATGCCGCCCGGCTTTCATTTTCTGAATGATCAGGTGGAGGTCTGGAAGTCGCTCGCCCTCGATCCGGCGGTTAATCAGCGCAAGACCAACGGCCGCTTTCTACGGTGTGTGGCCCGGCTGGCTCCCGGCGTAACTCTCCACCAGGCGGAGTCGGAGCTGAACGTGATCGCCCGCCAGCTCGAGCAGCAATACCCGGACTACAACACCGGCTGGGGCGTGACCGTCGTGCCCATCCGCGAACAGATCGTCGGCGAGATTCGCCCGATGCTGCTGATCCTTTTTGCCGCGGTTGCGTTCGTGTTGCTCATCGCCTGCGCGAACGTCGCCAACCTCCTTCTCGCGCGTGCGGCGTCGCGTCAGCGTGAGCTCGCATTGCGTGCCGCGCTCGGGGCAAGCCGCATGCGCTTGATACGGCAACTGCTCACAGAAAGCGTCCTGCTTGCGCTTGTCGGCGGCGGCGCTGGCATCGCCCTCGCCTATTGGGGAGTCGAACTGCTGATCGCCTTCGGTCCCGACAACATCCCGCGCCTGCACGAGATCAGCATCGATCCGCGGGTCTTGATATTTACTTTTGCGATTTCGCTCCTGAGCGGGATCGCGTTCGGCCTGGTGCCGGCGGTTCAATCATCGCGCGCCGACGTGAACGATGCTTTGAAGGAAGGGTCGCGCGGGAGCACCGGCGGGCGAAGCAAGTTGCGCAATATGTTTGTTGTCGCGGAAGTGTCGCTCGCCCTTGTCCTGCTGGTCGGCGCCGGATTGCTGATCCGCAGCTTCATGCAACTGCACGGCGTGAAGACCGGCTTTGAAAGCGACCGCGTGCTGACGATGCGCGTCCAGTTGCCCCGCGCAAAATATCGCGAAGACCAGCAGCAGGTCGCGTTTTTCAGGAAGGCCCAGGAACGGATCGTGACGTTGCCTGGAGTGAAGGCAATCGGCGCAATCAATTTCCTGCCGCTCACCGGCCTCGCCTCTTCCACCAGCTTTAACATCGCCGGACAGCCACCAGCGCCGCCCGGACAGGCGCCCGGCACCGAAGTGCGTGTGATCTCGGGCGCGTACTTCGCCGCCATGGGCATTCCGCTCATTACCGGCCGAGCGTTCGATGACCACGACGGAGCCGGCTCGCGCGTCATCGTCGTTAACGAGACGTTTGCGCGGCGTTTCTTTCCGAACGAAGACGCGCTCGGCAAACGCGTCCTCATCAACTGGGCGCCGGTCGGCGAACCTCCGGCCGACGAAATCATCGGGGTGGTCGCCGACATTCGCGAAACGGCTCTCGAAAGGGATCCTAATCCGGCAATTTACTGGCCGCTGACGCGGGAGCCGTACCCATTCATGAATCTCGTCGTGCGCAGCGCGATCGATCCGATGCAACTCGTCGCGAGCATTCAGAGGGAAATCCGCGGAATTGATCCCGATCAGCCAGTTGCCGACGTACGCACCATGCAAGCCGTCGTTTCCAAGGCAATCGCGCGACCGAGGTTCAATACCCTGCTGCTCGCGACCTTTGCCGCCGCCGCGCTTCTCCTTGCATCGGTCGGTCTCTACGGCGTGATGAATTACTCCGCCACGCAGCGGACGCACGAGATCGGAATTCGCATGGCGCTCGGCGCATCGCGCAGCGACATCATGCGGCTCGTCCTCGGTAACGGAATGCTGCTCACGCTGTGCGGCATTGCTCTTGGCGTCGTCGGCTCGATCGGCCTGACACGCGTGATGCAGAGCCTGCTCTTTGGAATCAGCGCGACTGATGCCCTGACGTTCGTCGGGGTCTCGGCTGTGCTCGGCATCGTTGCGTTGCTCGCGACCTATCTGCCGGCCCGCAAAGCGACACGCGTCGATCCGACGATTGCGTTGCGCTACGAGTAACCGCGATGGCATTTCCGATCCTGAGCTTCTGGCGAAATCTGACGCGCAAACGCGCAGTCGAACGCGAGCTCGCCGATGAGATCGGCTCGTACCTCGACCTCGCCACACGCTCGAAAATACGGGAAGGCATGAGCCCGGCTGATGCGCGCCGCCAAGCGCTTCGCGAAATCGGCGGAATCGAGCAGATCAAAGAGCAGGTCCGCAGCAGCCGCGCCGGGTTCGGCATTGAAACGTTGCTGGGCGATCTCCGCTACGCCTGTCGCGCGTTGCTCAAGAAACCGGGCTTCGCGCTGACTGCTGTGGTCACTCTCGCGCTTGGCATCGGTGCCAACACCGCCATCTTCACTGTTGTTCACGGCGTTTTGCTCAAGTCGCTGCCATTTCGCGAACCGGAGCAGATCGTCGCAGTCGGTGAACTCACGAAGAGCGATTGGCTCGGCACCGTTCCATACGAGAACTATCGCGACTGGCGCACGCAACAGCACGTCTTTGAAGGCATGGCGGCGCGGTTGGCAGCGGGAGGTATTATCAACGGCGGGCGGGAGCCGGAACGCATTTTCGGTCGATTCGTGAGCGCGAGCTTCTTTCCGACGCTCGGCATTACGCCGCAGCTCGGCCGGTTCTTCACCGAGGCCGAAGACGAAGCTGGTGGCGAGCGCGTGATGGTGATCAGCGACGTACTGTGGCGCAGACATTTTGACGCTGACCCGGCGGTGATTGGGAAGGCGGTGCAATACAACGCGGAAAGCTGGGTCGTCGTCGGTGTGATGCCGCGGAATTTCGATTTTTACGGTCGCGAGAACGTCAACAACGACATTTTTATTCCACTCGAACAGGCGATGCGTGGACGCGCGACATCCATTCAGCAGAGCGACTCGAATGGGCGCGGTTATCCGATCGCGATCACCGCACGTCTGAAACGCGGCGTTACCTTACGTGCAGCGCGTGCCGAAATGCAGACGCTGGCGCGCCGCTCCGCCGCGCAATTTCCACAAACCGAGACAGGCAATCCGATCGAGGTGCGCCCGTTCCTGGCCGATTACGTCGGCAACACTGCCCAAGGGCTGGGCGTCATCTCCGCAGGCGTGATCTTTTTGTTGCTCATCGCATGCGCGAACGTCGCCAACCTCACACTCGCGCGTGCCACTTCGCGTGAGCGTGAGATCGCAGTGCGCCTCGCGCTCGGTGCCTCACGGCTGCGCGTCGTGCGGCTGCTCGTGACCGAATCGCTGCTGCTTGCATTCGTCGGTAGCGCGGCGGGTGTGGCGCTCGCCGTCTGGGCTGTCGACGTCCTGAAAACAGTCGCGTCGCAATCATTGCTCCCGCGCATTTCGGACGTGCATGTCGATTCGCTGGTGCTTGCGACGACAGCGCTCATCGCGATTGCCAGCGGCACCCTCTTCGGCCTCGCGCCTGCACTTCAGGCAAGTCGTCCCGACATTGAATCCGCACTTAAGAACGGCGGCCGTGGAGCGGCGGGCGGCGGATCATCGCGGCTGCGCAACGCGCTCGTCGTCGCAGAGCTCGCGTTGTCGCTCATGCTGCTCATCGCTGCGGGACTGCTGGTCGAAAGCTTCCGTCATGTGGCGAATGACGATGCTGGGTTCGACCCGACAAACGTGCTGACGTTTCGACTGCGTCTGCCGGATGCCAGATATCCAGATCCACAGCAGGCTATCGGCGCGGTGCGCGAAGCCGAACGCCGCTTTCGCGCAGTGCCGGGCGTCACAGCGGTAGCCATTGCGACGGGTTATCCGTTCGGCCGTTACCGAGAAGCGCGCTATCAAATTGAAGGCACACCGGAACCAAAGACCGCGGCGCAACTCCCATCGGCAGTTTCACTGGCGACGAACGAGACGTATCACCGGACGCTTGGTGTGCGTTTGCTCGCCGGACGCGAATTCACCGAGCGGGATCGCGCTGATACGCCGCCGGTCGCGATCGTCGACGACGAATTTGTGCGGCGCAACGTTGGCGCGGCCTCCTACGCGTCGGTTATCGGACGCAGATTGCGCTTCGAAGGCGCCGATGAGCCATGGCGGGAGATCGTCGGCATCGTTGCGCATGTGAAATACGACACCCTGGATGAATTGCCGACGCCGGAGATTTACTGGCCATGGACGCAGTGGCCGGTGACGCCTTCGGGCCCATGGCTCCGTGCGATGGACTTTGTGATCAAGACTGCCCAAGAACCGCGCGCACTCGTGCCGGCGATCACACGAACGATCCACGAGATCGATCCCGACCAGCCACTCGGGCCGTGGCGTACACTCGATTCGTTGTTCGACGAGTCGATCGCGCCACGCCGCTTGAATCTCGCCGTGATCACGGCGTTTTCAGTGACCGCTCTTGTTCTCAGCGCCGTGGGTTTGTACGGCGTCATGAGCTACGCGGTCGGTCAACGCCGCCGTGAGCTCGGCATCCGGATCGCACTCGGCGCCACACGCCGCGACATTCTGCGGCTCGTCGTTGCGAATGGGATGGCGCTGACGCTGATCGGGCTCGCGGTCGGAATGCTCGGCGCAATCGCCGCGACCCGACTGATGACAAGCATGCTCTTCGGCGTCACCACGACGGATCCATTCACATTTTTCATGGTCTCCGGACTTCTCGCTGCCATCGCACTGTTCGCCTGCTACCTGCCGGCCCGCAAAGCGACGCGCATCGATCCAACGATCGCACTCAGGTCCGAATAGAACGGCGCACGATGTCTTTACGCAACTCGATTACGAGCCTGTGCAGAAACCTTGGTCGCAAGCGCGCGATCGAGCGGGATCTGGACCGTGAAGTCAGCTCCTACGTCGAACTCGCGACAGTGGCGAAAATGAAGGCCGGCATGAGCGAACGGGATGCACGTCGTGCCGCGCTCGTTGAGCTCGAAGGCGCGGAGCAGGTGAAGGAACAGGTGCGAGAATCGCGCCGCGGCTATCGGCTTGAGATCCTTCTTCAGGACCTGCGGTTTGCTTTTCGGACCTTGCGCAAAGCGCCGGCCTTCTCGCTCACGGTCGCGCTCGTTCTCGCGCTCGGGATCGGCAGCACGACCCTGATGTTCACGATCGTGAATTCGGTCCTGCTCGAAGGGCCGCCATTCCCGCAGGCGGACCGGCTCTTCACTGTGTGGCAGCGCATTCCGGAGGAGCCGCGCGTCTCGTTCTCGCCGAAGGAATTCACCGCCTGGCAGAAACAGACCCAGGTATTCGAGAGCCTCGCCTTCGTTACCGGCACCGGCTTCACTATCTCCGGACTCGGGGATCCTGAGCTGGCCATTGGCCGCATGGTTCCACCCGCCTACTTTGGAGCGCTACGCGCGAATCCGCAGCTCGGTCGCGTCTTTGCGGAATCGGAAGCAAACGAACACGTCGTCGTGCTCAGCCACGCATTGTGGCGAAAGAAATTCGGCGCGCGTCCCGACGTGGTCGGTCAATCGGTGACGTTGAACGGCGAACCCTATGCCGTCATTGGAGTTCTCCCCGGTAACTTCGACATCGAAGGGCCGGACGCCACGCTGTTTGTGCCGGTGAATCTCGCCAATCCGATATTCACGGAGCATCCGGATGCGCATTTCCTGCGCACCATCGGCAGGTTGAAACCGGGCGCGACGCGCCAGCAGCTCGACGCGGAAGTGAAGCTTCTCGAGACCCGCGTAAGCGATCCCGACGATCGGACGAGCCGGCGGTTCTTCCCCCTTAGTTTGAAGGAACTCACGACGGGCGATCTGCGGACACCCTTGCTCGTCCTGCTCTCCGCGGTTGCGTTTCTGCTCCTGATCGCCTGTGCGAACGTCGCTAACCTCACCCTCGCGCGGAGCAGCGCCCGCCACAGCGAAATGGCAATTCGCGCCGCGCTCGGTGCGAGCCAGCCGCGGCTGATTGCCCAGTTGCTCACCGAGTCAACGTTGCTCGCGCTGATCGGTGGTTTGGCCGGCATCGGTCTTGCCATCTGGGGCCTCAATCTGCTCCGTGCATTCGCAACCCAGAACGTTCCTGAGCTTCTACGCGCGCACGTCAACCCGGCCGCGCTGGTTTTCGCTTTTGCCGTCTCCGCCCTGGCGGCAACTCTATTCGGCCTTGGCCCCGCCTTCTCCGCATCCCGCACCCGTTTCGAAGCAGAACTGACCGGAACAGCCCGGACCACGAGCTCGAAACGCACGCCCCAGGCGCTCGTTTTCGCGGAGATCACCATTGCCGCAGTACTCCTGATTTGTTGTGCGCTAATGATGCGCAGCTTCGCCGCCTTGACCCACGTCGACCCGGGATTCCGCGCGAGCAACGTTGTCACCGCCGACCTGGTTCTCGCGAAGGAGCGTTATCCGGATGCGCCGCAGATGGTGCAGTTCTATCGCAAATCGCTCGATGAAATTGGCCAGCTGCCCGGCGTCGAGGCACTTGGTGTCGTCACGCATCTGCCCTTTGGCGGGAACAGCTGGGGCAATAGCTTCGATGTCGAAGGCTACACAGCGCCGCCGAACACGAGCTACAGCGCGCAAATCCGGCCGGTCAGTCCCGGCTACTTCGTCGCCCTCGGAATTCCGCTCAAGCAGGGCAATGACTTCACGGAGCGTGATCGGGAGAACACACCGGGTGTCGCGATCGTCAACGAATTGTTCGCCAGACGCTTCTGGCCTAACGAGTCACCAATCGGCAAGCGTATCCGTTACTACCGCGACTGGCTGTCCGTCATCGGTGTCTGCGGCAATATCAAACACGCGCGGCTCGATGCCCAACCCGACATGGAGATCTACGCTTCCTACCCGCAGGTACCGGGTGAAATGTTGAAGTTCGTGGGGCGCGATCTCAACTTCGTGGTTCGTTCGAGCAGCCCCGGCAGCGTCTCGGCCGAGCTGCGCAGCGCGATTCGCGCGCTCGATCGCAACGCCGTCGTCAAGGTGAACACCATGGAAGCGCTCATCCGCGAATCGACGGCGCAACCGCGTTTCCGCACGTGGCTGATCGCGATCTTCTCCGGGTTCGCGCTCACCCTCGCCTGCCTCGGGATTTATGGCGTGATCGCGTATCTGGTCACGCAACGTTACAAGGAGATCGGCATCCGGATCGCGCTCGGCGCCACCCGCGCCAATATTCTCCAGCTCATTCTCGGACGAACGGTCGGCCCCGCAGCTCTAGGCATCGCGGCCGGTCTCTTCGCGGCGTTCTTTCTTTCGCGCTTTCTCGGCAGCATGCTCTTCGGTATCGCCGTGCACGACCCGCTGACCTTCATCGCCGTGCCGCTCGGCCTTGCCTTGCTCGCTCTCCTGGCGGGCTACGTTCCAGCACGTCGTGCCACGCGCGTCAATCCGGTTACCTCGTTGCGCTACGAGTAGCTGTTGATTCGCAGGGCCGCTTCACGCCGGATCTTCCGCCGACAGGGCGAAGCGCGCCGCTCTACGACGTCAGCGAGGTCGCTTCGCTCCACGCCCTGTTCTGGCCCCGGCCAGCGTCGTCGATCCGGGTGCGCTCCACGCGTGAGAAAAGATTGTAGCGGGAGTCGAAGAGGAACTGCATCAGGAGTCGGCTCCACGAAGTATGGTAGCGCAAGGTGTCGTAGAACTCCGGCGCGAGGCGGCGCAGTTTCGGCAAATTGTTCCAGGGAATGGAGGGGAAGTCGTGATGCTCGTTGTGATGTCCGACATTGAGCGCCAGACGATTGATCGGCCCGTAATAGCTGAAGGTCTCCTGGTCCGGATCAATCGTGTAGTGCTCTTGGATCCAGCGCGCTCCAACGGGATGCAACCCGATGGAAAAGAACAACGAAAACACGAGGTAACAAAAACCGGCCGAGCCGAAGAAGTGAATGATCGAGAGATCGTAGGCAATCGCGCACACCAGATTAATGAAGACCCAGCGATTCCACATCGTGATCGCCTTCAGCCGTGGCGGGCGGGTCAGCTGAAAGATCGGGAATAAGAGAAGCCAGATGGCTTTGCGATACCATTTGTCGCCGACGAACCGCGCCTCCCAGTGATTCGCCAGATCGGCATCGAGGTCGTAGTCGCCCTGGTGGGTATGGTGCTTGAGGTGATAAACTCCGAAACCGATTGCACCGGGCACAACGTTCGGCAGGTCGGCCACAATGGCGACGAACTTGTTCAGCGTCTTTTTCCGAAAGACAAGATTGTGTGTGGCGTCATGAATGATGACGTAGATCGCGTGGTTCGCGAACGCTCCCACGCCATAGGCAACCAGGAGGTTGAGCCACCAAAATTGCCAGCCCAGCCGCCCCATGGCAAAGGCGATCGACGTTTGTAATGCCACCACGCACAAGGTGATCAACGCCGTGTAGGGATTGCGGCCAAAGAGCGCCCGAATTTCCGGATGCGCCTTGATCATGGCGCGCGTCCGCTCAGGATGCGGTTGATCGAGCTCGGAGTGAAAGAAGGTCGTCTGCACGGGGCTTGTTGCGGCAGGTACGGGCTTACAAAAGCGCTGCAATTCTGCCGCTCGTACTTTGTCTCGTTCGGCGGCCCTGCGCTACACAACAAAAACTGCGGGCCAGGTGACGATCCGAACTGATCTGTGTCGCGCTTCGAGCCGCGTCCAAGGCAGGTGAGATTTCCTTATTTGCGTAAACCGTTGAAGGTCAACGGGCCAGCTCGGTGGTTTTCGCCACTTCCCCGCAACAATTAAGAGCGGCAATTCGGCCCGCGTGGGACGCAATCTGCTTCTTAATAGGCCAAGGCTGGAACGCTCCAGAAGCATGAAACGATATCTCATCCCAAGTGTACTGTGCCTCCTCAGCGCTACGGCGCCGGCGGCTGACCGTTCAATGCTGGCCCGAGTGACAGTCTATTGGGCCAGCGGCGGGTCCGGTTCCGATCACTGGACGCGCAACCACATCGCGGCTTCCGGTCCGCGCCTGCGCATCGGCCATTGTGCGGTCGATCCGCGAAAAATTCCGTATGGCAGCCGCGTGACCCTGCCTGACGCTACGCTCATTGCCGTCGATACGGGCAGCGCAGTCCGAAGCCGCCGCGCGGCACGCCTCTCCGGACGCTCCTCTGCGGAACGCAACGCGATCGTCATTGACAGGTTTTTTGAAACCAAAGCGCAGGCCATGGCGTGGTCGCGACGACACCCACACTTCATGACTGTTCGCGTCTCTTCGCCGAACGACAGGCCGACAAACACCTTCGCTCAGGTCTCAACCAAAACCGAATTCGCTGCCAAATCGACCGTCGCGCAGCCAGTTCGGCGGTTTGGCGTGCTCTCACGCTAGGGACATCTCTCCGCAAATATCCGCGCCGCGCATTCTGCCGCTACGGCGGGAGAGCAATGTCGTTATTTCGCGAGCTCGTAGAGATACTCGACAAACGACATCGCCGCCCCGTCGTAGCCCTGCAGCTTCGGGTTGGTCGACTCAATCACGTAATATTCATCCGGGGCGTGCGCGCCGCTGCCATGCCCGAGGCCAAAGTGGCCGGCCGGTAGACTGAGCGGCGGATTGGTGAACACGTAGCCGGGATACGAGCCGGCATTGCGCGGCCAAAACATCGGGTCGATGCCCGCACGTTTCAGCACCGACACTTGTGCCTGGATCAACTGCGAATTCGCCGACGTGCTCGTTGGATCGTAACCGCCCGAGACATTCACTTCGATGTCGCCAAACCCGCGCTTCGCCAGGTGCGCCTTCAACGCCGCCACCGCGTCGTCCTTCTTCATGTCAGGAACGAGTCGCATGTCGATCTTCGCGAGGGCGCGATGCGGCAGCACTGTCTTCCCCCCCGGGCCGGTGTAACCGCCGACGAGTCCTTCGATGTTTACTGTCGGCTGACCTTCCAGGCGCTCGAGCGCCTGCTGGAACGGCAAGTCGTCGATCCAGTGCTGCGTGCTGAGCGACTTTTTCATCTGCTCTTCGCTCCGATGCTTCGCCACATTCGCGATCATCTGCTTCTCCTCGTCGGTCATTGGCCGCGGCTTGGGATAATTCTCGATCGTGATGTTGTTGCCGTCCTCGCTCACGAGGGTGTTCAGCGCATGCACCAAATGCCACGACGGCGAATCGATCATCGCCTTGAGCGACGAGTGAATGTCTTTCGCCGGGCCGCGTCCCCATTTTTCGCCGGTCGAGACCAGCTCTAGTTCGACCACGCCTTTCGACCCGAGGTTGATCGTCACCACACCGTCCGGGTCCTGCATCGTTGAGGGCATGAAGACGCCGACGCATTTCTTGAGCGCCGCTTCGACTTCCGGTTTGTGCACCAATGTGCCGATGTGCGGCGAGCCAATCTCCTCCTCGCCTTCCGCTACCAGCACCAGATTCACCGGCATCTTCTTGCCCGCGCCCTTGATAGCGTGCAGCGCAGCGAGGAATGCCGATTCGGGGCCTTTCTGGTTCACCGCTCCGCGGCCGACGATGGCTTTGCCGAAGCCCGGTTTGTCGACAATCTGCGCATCCGTGGGGGACGACGTCCATTCCGCCGGGTCGAACTGTTTCACGTCATACATGAAATAGAGCCCGATCGTTTTCGCGGCGCCCGCATCAAGCGTCGCAAAGACCCCCGGCTTGCCCTCCGTCGGCACAACCGTCGCCTGCTGGAAGCCAGCCTCCTTCGCGAGCCGCGCCATGTATTCGGCGCCCTCGGGATATCCGCGATTCTCTGCCGCGATGGAGATCTGTGCGATCCAATCGTGCAACCGCTTCACGGCTTCATCATGCCGCTGCCCGACTTGCGCCTTGATCTCAGCGAGGTCGTTCTCGGCTGAGTAGGAATTAGGAGCCGTCAGGGCGACGGTGAATACCAGGAGCGCAGCGGCGCAGCGAATGATGCGATTCATAAAAATCTCTCGCTCGTCGCGTCAGGAGTCGCAACTCCGAATCGAATCCCCTGAGCTGATTGCACTTCACCTGCGGTTCGTGCGGCCGACATTATGAGACTTGCTGGTATGGATACATCCGAGCAGAAGGAGCCTGATCAGTCGGTCTTCTATACTTATGGTGGGAACTTCGGTGGGAGGGTGCAGGGGGAGATCCGACGCGAGACCTACGGCGAAGACATGGGCCAGTTCAGCTGGATCACTGCGGATGAATTCCGGCGATTCCTCGGACGGCTGGAGGTGACTGCAAACTCGCGGGTTCTGGACGTGGCATGTGGCTCTGGCGGTCTCGCGCTCTTTGCGGCGCGCACTCTCGGATGCCATGTGACCGGCGTCGACATTAACGAGAGCGGGATCGCAACCGCACGGCAGATGGCGCAAGCGCGCGGCCTGCAGAGTCGCACAAGCTTCGAACACGCGGATGCAGGCCGTTCACTTCCTTTCGCGGATGCCTCGTTTGACGCGATCGTCAGCATCGATGCGATGAATCATCTTTCGACCCGGGCGGAGATGTTTGCCGAATGGCGGCGACTTCTGCAGCCGGGCGACCGGTTTTTATTTACGGACGCAACCATCGTAACCGGGGTGCTTTCGCGAGAGGAGATCCTTGCTCGCAGCAACTCGATGGGGCACTTCCTGTTTACACCGGCCGGCCTGCATGAGCGGCTGATCGAGGCCGCGGGATTCACCGATCTTCAGGCGGAAGATGTGACCGAGGGAATCGCGACTGTCGCACAGAAGTGGCACGACGCGCGCGCGGAACGTCGCAATGAAGTGCTGCAATGCGAGAAGCAGATTGAGTTCGACAACCTGCAACGGATGCTCGCCGCCGCGCATACTCTTGCACGCGAACGGCGCCTTTCGCGTTTCGCTTATTCAGCAAGGAAACCGGCGGCCTGACTGCTACGACGCCGCGTTCTCCTGGTCAGGCGCATTCGCTGGCTTCGCGCGGCACGTGCCTGCGCAGTGCTGTAACATTAAGGCAGCCAGCCACCCGTCGCCTGAATCGGCGTCAGCTCGCCGCGGCGAGTGACCCATGCGACCAGAGCCTTTCGTGTCGTGTCTGCCTTGTTCGGCGGCAGTTGCACGTCTCTTGGCTCTGTATCGATGCTGCTTCGCGCGAAGGAAAGGACCACGAAATCGTGGAGCAAGTTCTTTCCGCTGTTTTCGCCTGCGTCCACCTTCGACTTAATGCCAAACCCGAGTCGCGCAACACAGACGTCGAAGCTATCCGGCTTGGAAGGCTCAAAAGCGACACGAATGAGGCCCGAACCGTGGTCGCTAATCCGAAGCACGCCGGGCGCTGTCGCGTGGCTCGCCGGAATGCTCGCACCATTATGCCATTCGCGGCCGTCCAGAACAAACCCGGGCGTATAGACTGTGTCCGTGTTCCAGCTTTCAGAGTAGGCCCGCTGCCGCTGTGTCCATGCCGGCTGCGCGAAGCTGTCCTTCCAGCCTAGCCGGTCCCAATAATCGACGTGAAACGCTACGGGCACGAACTCGCGCCAGAGTCGTGCATCGTTGACGAGCTTGCCGAGCGCCATTTCCGCCGGCGGACAACTGCTGCATCCTTCCGAAGTATAGAGCTCGAGCAGCTGAACCTTTTGTTCGCCGGACGAAAAGCCAATCGGGTCGGCGAGGACGGAGGATGTGGTTGGCAGGAGCAAAGGGAGCGAGAGCAGGACGATATTTCGGACCGCAGCGACCACAGAGGTCATAACGCGAGGCTCTCCTGCGTGGGAGACTTCACTTCCGCGGTTATGCCGCCAAACTTCTTCACCAGCTCATCGAGCTTCGCGATATAGTAGTCGACGTTCTCATCGCGGTTTTGCGGATCGAAGTCGCTCGCCAGCTTGGCCGCTTCGTACGCGGCGATCTTCTTGGGTGTGGCTTTGATGTAGTAGCTGATCTGGTCCCCGGGTTTGTAGGCGCGGCCGCTCGC
>JBJMWX010000110.1:0-14877 GCA_045809925.1 Chthoniobacterales bacterium | reverse complement strand
GTACTGGGTCGCAACGGTTCGGCCGGGTAACATTTTATTTGAGCTCGATGGCGTGCCGGAATCGGTTGCCCGCGAGTCGCTGCGATTGGCCGCCGATAAATTGCCGGTGCGGACGAAATTCCTGAGCCGTCACCATGTGGCCGCGGCCTAACGAACCATGAAATTCAAAGAAGTTTACGAAATGAGTGTCGACGAGTTGCAGACGAAGAAACGCGATCTGCGACAGGAGACGCTGCATTTGCGACTGCAGCAGCAGAGTGGGCAGCTGGAACAGCCGAGCCGCCTCCGCTTGCTGCGCCGAGATGTCGCGCGGATCGAAACGGCGCTGTCAAAAAAAGCGAAAGCGAAAAAGTAGTTTATGGCGAACGACGAACAGACAGCCAGTCAGCCGAATGAGAACCCGCCGCGGCGGGCGGACCCTACGGCAGAACAGCGTGCGACGCGCAAGACGCGCGTTGGCGAGGTAATCTCGAGCGGAATGAACAAAACGATCGTGGTGAGAACCGTTACGCGCGTGCCGCACGCAAAGTTCGGGAAGATCGTTAAACAGAAGAAGAAATTTTACGCGCACGACGAGGAGAACAAGGCGAAGCCGGGCGACACCGTCCGTATCATGGAGACGCGTCCGCTCAGCAAGCTGAAGCGCTGGCGACTGGTCGACGTGATGTCGAAATAGGGGAATTTGTATGGTTCAGATCAGATCCAGGCTCGATGTCGCCGACAATAGCGGGGCGCGCATGGCGACGATGATCGGCGTCATTGGCAAAGGCACCGCCCAGATGGCGCGGATCGGCGATGTGATCACCGCGAACGTGAAGGAAGCCGGCCCGAGCGGGACGGTGAAGAAAGGCGAAGTCGTGCGTGCGGTGATCGTTCGCACCAGACAGCCGATCAAACGGAACGATGGTTCTGTCCTGCGTTTCGACAACAATGCTATTGTTATCATCGACAAGGATTTGAATCCGCGTGGGACCCGCATTTTCGGGCCGGTTGCGCGCGAGCTGAGAGAGAAAAATTTCATGAAGATCGTCTCGCTCGCACCGGAGGTGTTATGAGTCGCGCGCGTTTCCACGTCAAAAAAGGCGACAACGTGGAGGTGATCTCCGGAAACTTTCGTGGCTCAAGCGGCAAGGTGCTGCAGGTGCTGCCAAAAAAGCAGCGCGTGCTGATCGAGGGCGTGCGAATTATCAAGAAGCACCTGCGCAAATCGCAGGACAATCCGCAGGGGAAAATCGCCGAGCGGGAGGGTCCGGTTCACATTTCGAACGTGCGCCTGATCGATCGCGGCGAACGCGACGCTAAAGGAAAGGCTGAAAAAAAGTCGGCGGAGCCGAAGTCTGAGAAAGCTGCGAAGCCGACACGCCGCAAGACTAAGGCGGCTAAAGAAGAGTCATGAACAACGAATTTTACGTGCACTACAAGGAACGTGTCGTGCCGGCGCTGCAGAAGGCGCACAGCTATAAGAACATTCATCAGATCCCGAAGATCGAGAAGGTGGTTGTAAACACGTCGATTGGTTCGCAGCAGGACGTGAAGCAGGCATTGGAAGACGCCAAGGCCGAGCTCGCGCTCATCACCGGCCAGAAACCGGCGGAGACTCGGGCCAAGAAAAGCATCGCGAATTTCAAGCTGCGCAAAGAGCAGGCGATTGGGGCTAAGGTCACGCTGCGCGGCGAGCGCATGTATGAGTTCCTCGAGCGACTGATCAAGGCCGGGCTGCCGCGCATTCGCGATTTTCGGGGCGTTTCACCGCGCGCTTTCGACGGTCACGGCAACTACACGCTGGGCGTTTCCGACCAGTCAATCTTCCCCGAAGTAGAGCTCGACAAAATCAAGCGCAACATCGGTTTCGATGTTACTATCTGCACCACCGCGAGCACGAACGAAGAGGCCAAATCGCTCTTGAGCGAAATGGGCATGCCGTTCAGCGACCGCGCAAAGAAGGTCGCGGCGGCGACTCCGTCGGAAAACGGACCAGTCGCAGCGCCGGCTGCCTAACCAATGAGCACAGTTACCGATCCTATTGCTGATCTTTTGTCGCGCGTGCGCAACGCTGCCACCGCGCAGAAGCCGGAGCTTTTCGTGCCCTACTCGAAAATGAAGGCGGAGATCACGCGCATTTTGAAGGACGAAGGCTACATCACCGATTACGCCGTCGACACCGAAGCCGCATATCCCCGGATCCGGATTACTAACAAACTTGTTGACCGGAAGAGCGCGATTACCGGCTTGAAGCGAGTGAGCACACCGGGGTTGCGGCGTTACGTCGGGGCCGATGACATTCCGCGCGTCCTTGGCGGAATGGGTGTGGCGATTTTGTCGACGCCGCGCGGAGTCATGTCTGGTCGCGAAGCGAAGAAGCAGAAAGTAGGCGGCGAGCTGCTCGCTTTCGTCTGGTAAGAGTTATGTCCCGGATCGGTAATAAGATTGTTGAGATCCCCGAAAAGGTGAAGGTGAACATCGGAAACGATGGCGCCGTTGCCGTGGAAGGACCGAAGGGAAAGCTGAGCTGGAACCTGCCGCGCAACATTCGCGCAACAGTGCAGGACAATCGTGTATCGCTGGTGCGCGACGCCGAGACGCGTGCGGTTAAGGCTTTGCACGGCCTCTCACGCAGCCTCGTGAACAACATGGTGCAGGGCGTGAGCACCGGGTTCACCAAGGACCTGATCATCGAAGGCGTCGGTTTTAAAGCCGCGGTCCAGGGCGACAAGCTGAACCTGTCGCTGGGCTTTTCGCACCCGATTCTTTTTCCAATCCCAAAGGAGATCAAAATCACCGTGACGGAGAACACGCGGCTGTCGATCAGCGGTATCGATAAGAAGCTGGTCGGCCAGGTCGCGGCCGATATCCGAAGGTATTACCCACCCGAGCCTTACAAAGGCAAAGGGGTGCGCTACGCAAACGAGCAGATCCGGCGTAAAGAAGGAAAGACAGTCCAGTAGTATGCCCGCAGATCGCAAGAACATCCGGAGTCGAATTCACCGCCGCATTCGCAAGCGCGTCAACGGAACCGCGCAGCGTCCGCGCCTCGCGGTCCATTTTTCAGGGAAACATGTTTACGCGCAGGTTATCGATGACGACGCACAGCGCACGATCGTTGCCGCGGCGACAACCGAGAAATCCCTTGCCGGTAAAAAACTGGCGGCAAACCGTGCGGCCGCCGAACAGGTTGGCAAAGCGATCGCGGAGCGGTTGCTGGCCAAGAAAGTGGAATCGGTCGTGTTCGACCGCGGCGGTTTTCTTTACCACGGCAAAGTGAAAGCACTCGCCGATGCGGCGCGCGAAGGCGGCCTCAAATTTTAGAAAGTAGATAATGCCAGAACCACAACGCGGCGGACGCCAACGCGAACGCCAGACAGACAGAACCTCCGCAGCACGAGGCGATACGACGGAAAAGGTCGTGTTCATCAATCGTTGCGCAAAGGTCGTAAAAGGCGGACGGCGCTTCAGCTTCAGCGCCCTGATCGTGGCCGGAGACCATGACGGCAGCGTCGGCGTCGGCTTTGGCAAGGCGAACGAAGTCGCCGAAGCGATTCGCAAGGCGTCGGAATCGGCACGGAAATCGATGGAGAAAGTCGCGCTCCGGGAGAACACGATTCCGCATGAGACGCTCGGTGAATTCGATGGCGGCCGCGTTCTGCTCAAGCCAGCCTCGCCCGGCACGGGAATCATCGCCGGCGGCGGCGTGCGTGCGGTAGTGGAAGCGGCCGGAATTAAAGACGTCCTGGCGAAGTCGCTTGGCTCAAGCAATCACGCCAACGTGGTCAAGGCCACAGTACAGGCGCTCCGGAATTTGCGACGCCGGGATGAGATTTTAAAGGCGCGGGGCATCCGCGTGCGGACGCCCGCGGAGGGACAGGAGGTCGCGGCCGCATCATGATGCGCTTGCACAATTTGCGTCCTCGTCCGGGCTCGCGCCATCGAGTCAAGCGTCTTGGCATCGGCGAAAGCTCAGGGCACGGGAAGACAAGCGGCAAGGGCCACAAAGGCCAGAAAGCGCGCTCTGGTGGCAGCATTCGTCTCGGGTTTGAAGGCGGCCAGATGCCGCTCATCCGGCGCCTGCCCAAACGCGGGTTCAACAACGCCGCGTTCCACAAGAATTACGCTGTGGTCAATCTGGAGGACCTTAATCGATTCGACGCTGGAAGCACGGTGACCGAGCAATCGCTTCGGGACGCCAAGGTGATCCGCGGCAATTTCTTCGGCCTCAAGGTGCTCGGCGACGGCGAACTGAAGCATGCCCTGACGGTCGAAGCCGACAAAGTGAGCGCATCGGCGCGCGAGAAAATTGAAAAAGCTGGCGGCACGATAACGATGCGCGAGCCGCGTCGATCGCAACCGGCAAGCGTGACGACCGAAGACGTTGTTCCCGCTGCGGCGCAGGAAGAGGCGCCGAAGTCGGCGGCAAAGAAGAAAACCGCAGCCAAAAAGAAGTCGTCGTCGAAGAAGAAAAGCTGACGTCGTAAGGGATGGTTTCGGCGTTTCTCAACACCGTCAAGATTCCGGAGCTGCGCCGCCGGATCCTGTTCACGCTCGCGGTGATTGTCATCGTGCGGCTCGGCGCCGCCATCACCACGCCGGGCGTCAATCAGGCCGTTTTGCAGGAATGGTTCAAGAGCTCACTGACTGATAAATCGGGCGGCAGCGTCGCGGCTCTCTTTAACCTGTTTAGCGGCGGTGCGCTCGAGAACTGCGCGATCTTTTCCCTCGGCATCATGCCGTACATCAGCGCGTCGATCATGCTCCAACTGCTCACCGCGGTGGTGCCGCAGCTTGGGCGATTAGCGAAAGAAGATGGCGGCCGGCAGAAGATCATGCAGTACACGCGTTACGCCACAGTCGCGCTCTGCATCTTCCAAGGATATCTGCTCGCGGTTTCGTTCCAGCACCCGGAATCGTATCACACGATGTTGCCGGGCATTACGGACACGATCGGCCGCCTCGGTATTCCTCTCGTGGACGACCTCGGCTGGACCTTCCGCATCGTGACGGTGATTTCGTTGACCACGGGAACGTTGTTCCTGATGTGGCTAGGCGACCAGATCACCGACCGTGGCATCGGAAACGGGATTTCACTCATCATTACGATTGGCATCGTCGCCCGTTTACCGGCGGCGTTGGCGCAGGCATGGAAAACGTTTGTGCCGAGCGCGGGCGGTAGCGGAGCTGGTCAGGTCAATCCTGCCATCCTCGTGCTGATGGTCGCGTTTCTTTTCATCGTCATCGGAGCCGTGATCGCGATTACGCAAGGCGTCCGCAAGATCACTGTGCAGTACGCAAAACGCGTCGTTGGGCGGAAAATGTACGGCGGACAGACGCAGTACATGCCGCTCAAGGTGAACTACGCCGGCGTGATGCCAATCATCTTTGCCTGGGCGCTCCTGCTTTTCCCGAGCACGATTATCGGCTGGGTCGGAAAGAACAGCCCGACCGCAGCCAAGATCGCCGCCGCGTTGAACACGGGCTGGCCGCATTACCTGTTTCTCGCTGCGATGATCTTCTTCTTCAGCTACTTCTGGGTCGCGACGCAGTTTCAGCCATCGCAGATTGCCGATGATTTGAAGAAGTATGGCGGTTACATCCCGGGGGTGCGTCCGGGCAAACCGACCTCGGATTTTCTGGATTTTACGATGACGCGTCTGACTTTTGCCGGCGCGGTGTTTCTCACGCTGATCGCAGTGCTTCCGAGCTTGCTCAGCCAGGGTCTGCACGTGCCAACGATCACGGCGCAATTTTTTGGTGGCACGAGTTTGCTGATCATCGTCGGAGTGATGCTCGACACGATGCGGCAGGTTGAAACGCATTTGATCCAGAGACATTACGACGGGTTCCTGCGTAAGGGGCGGATTCGTGGACGCTCGGACCGCGCGTCCTACAGCCGCGGGGAAGCTGCGCCGCAAAGCGCGCTTATGTGGCTCTACGTTGGGATCGCTATTCTCGTCATTGGAGGGGTGGCGGTGTTTCTTTACGGCCGGTAAGTGAAACGTCGACTCGTTCTCCTCGGCGCCCCCGGTTCAGGAAAGGGGACCCAGGCCGAGATGATCACGCGACATTTCGGCATTCCGGTCACGTCGACGGGCGCCATCCTGCGGCGTGAAATGGAACTGGGCACGCTTCTCGGGATTGAGGTCGCGGAAAAGACGAAGCATGGCGAACTCGTGCCCGATAAGCTCATCATCGATCTGATCGAGGATTATGTGCGGCTTCATGGCGCGCATGGATTCGTCTTCGATGGTTTTCCGCGCACGATTCCGCAGGCTGAAGCGTTGCAGGGGATCCTGCAGCGACATCGGACGCCACTCGACCTCGCGATCTGGCTCGACGTCACAGCGGGCACCATCAGCGAGCGCATTTCGCATCGGCTCCAGTGCGGCTCCTGTGGCTTTACCACCACCGAAGCGGCGGCTGGATTTTCTGAACGGGCAATCTGCCCATATTGCGACGGGCCGCTGGTCAAGCGCTCGGATGACAACGAGGAAGTGCTGCACAAGCGGCTGGAGGAATTCAACGCCAAGACGCAGCCGGTCGCCGATTTCTATTCGGGAACGACCGCGTTGCACCGGATCGACGGAAATCGTGACCGCGAGGTAGTTTTCGGCGACATCTCGCGGCTGATCGAGCAGTCGCCATGATCCCAATCAAGAACGCCAGGGAAATCGACAAGATGCGGCAGGCCTGCCGCACGGCGAGCGATATCCTCGAGCGGCTGAGCGATCTGATCCGGCCGGGCATGACCACGAAAGAAATCGACGAAGCGGCCGCTGACATGATGAGCGAAGCAGGGGTAAAGAGCGCGTTTCTCGGCTACCGTCTGGGCCACCGAGTATTTCCGGGCAATATTTGCATTTCGCTCAACGACGAGATCATCCACGGGATCGGAAGTCAGCGTCGCATTCAGTACGGCGACATCGTGAAACTGGACATCGGCGTGATCGAGGACGGCTGGATCGGTGATACGGCTTCGACCGTGCCGGTGGGGATGATTGATGAACGAACAGAGCGCCTGCTTCGCGTGACCGAGACCGCTCTGAAGCACGCGATCGAAATCGCGAATGCGGGCTCACGAATCGGCGATATCGGTGCGGTCATCGAGGAGGAAGCAAGCCGCGCCCGATTCAATGTTGTTCGTGAATTTGTCGGTCACGGTGTTGGCCGCCGCCTGCACGAAGAACCACAGGTTCCGAATTACGGAAAACGGGGGACCGGCCCCCGATTGCGACCCGGGATGACGCTCGCGATCGAGCCGATGATTAACTGCGGCACGGCCGCGGTGCGTTTGCTCGACGACGGATGGACTGCTTGTACGGCCGACCGGATGCCGTCGGCCCACTTCGAACACACGGTGTTGATCACGAAGGACGAGCCGGAAATCCTGACATGGCGGGGAAAGACGTCGTTGAAGTAGAGGACCGTTACGGAAATGCCTGCCGAACCCGATCTTTGGAGTGCGACCATCCAACGGCCCGAGGTTCTGGCCCGCGTTTCCGGTAAGATGCGGCAGCATTTCATTCGTATCTTGCCAGCCGACGAAGTTATGCTAGAGGTGTCACCCTACGATTTGTCGAAGGGGCGGATTACCTGCCGCCGAAAGTGACAACGCGGAGCCGGTTCTCCGCGTTTTTCGTTCCTCCACGACGGTTCGAGTTATGAAAGTGCGACCATCAGTAAAAAGACTTTGTGAAGCGTGCAAGATCGTGAAGCGCAAGAACGTTGTGCGCGTGATCTGCAAGAACCCGCGCCATAAGCAACGCCAGGGATAGGAGAGAATTATGCCACGTTTACTTGGAGTCGAAATTCCGGCGGACAAGCGTATCGAAGCGTCCCTCACCTACATTTACGGGATCGGGCCGACGACCGCCAGGCGGGTCCTCGCCCAGACCCACATCGATCCCAATCTGCGCGCGAAAAACCTGACACCGCAGCAGATCAACGAAATCATTCAGACAATCACCGCGAATAAGATCCCGATCGAAGGCGATCTCCGCCGCGAATTGCAGGGTAATCTCAAGCGGCTGCAGGCGATCAACTGCTATCGTGGGATTCGCCACCGGCGCGGATTGCCGGTCCGCGGGCAGCGGACTTCGACGAATGCGCGGACGCGAAAAGGCCCGCGCAAGACTGTCGGCGTGATCCGGAATAAGGATGCAAAAGCCGGCAAAGTTTAGTCATTAATCATGTCAGACGCAGAGACGAAGAAAGCGGCCAAGGCCGCGACTGAGAAGAAGCCGAAAGCGGCGAAAACGACTGCGCCGGCCGAAGCGGCGCCCGCGGATGCTCCAGCGCCCGAAGCAGCGCCAGTCGCGACCGAAGCACAGCCATCGGAAACTCAACCGGTAGCTACTGCTGCAGCAGCACCTGCAGCACCCGCCGCGCCCACTGAGCCGAAGGCCAAGAAGGCGCCCAAAGCGAAAAAGGAGGAAGCCGCGCCGGCCGAAGCACCGAAGGAAAATTTGTCGTTAGACCCGAACGCGGTCGAGCCGGTCAAGATTATCAAGGCCAAGGGGAGCAAGAACGTTCACACCGGCGTGGCACACATTCTTTCCACGTTTAACAATACAATCGTCACGATCACCGACATGAACGGCAACGTGATTGGCTGGTCGAGCGCGGGCAAAGTCGGCTTCAAAGGTTCGCGGAAAAGCACGGCTTATGCGGCGCAAATGGTGGCGCAGGATGCCTCGCGCCAGGCGATGGGCCACGGTTTGAAGGAAGTGGAAGTGCTGGTTCGCGGGCCGGGGGCAGGACGTGAATCCGCGATTCGTGCCCTTCAGGCGATCGGCCTCGATCTGACGGTGATTCGAGACGTGACGCCAGTGCCGCACAACGGCTGCCGTCCCCCCAAACCGCGCCGCGTCTAATGCTCTCAACCGTCAACGTTCAACTCTCAATCTTCTGATGGCCAGATACACCGGACCGAAAACGAAAGTCAGCCGCCGCTACGGAGTGCCATTGTTTGGACCCGCGAAGGCGCTCGAGCGAAAAAATTATCCGCCGGGAATGCACGGCCCGAAGGGATCCCGGCGCAAACAGTCGGACTACGCCATTGCCTTGGGCGAGAAGCAGAAGCTGCGCTACCAGTACGGCCTGCTTGAGAAGCAGTTCCGCCGCATTTTCCAAGCCGCGCTGCGGAAGCGCGGTGTGACCGGCGAGACGCTCTTGCAATTGCTCGAGACGCGCCTTGATAACGTTGTTTTCCGGCTCGGCCTCGCGAACACGCGAAGCGGGGCGCGCCAGCTCGTTTCGCATGGTCACGTGCAAGTGAACGGCAGGAAGGTAAACATCTCCTCATATAACGTGAAGGCCGGCGACGAGATCATGATCAAGGACCGTCCGAAATCACGTCAGCTCGCGCTGCGCAATCTCGAGCTTACGCAGATCGCCCCCGTTCCGGAATGGCTGCTGGCCGATCGAGATGCCCTCAAAGGGAAAGTCGCGCGCATTCCGACGCGTGAAGAGATGCATCCAATGGTCAACGAACAGTTGGTCGTCGAGCTCTATTCCCGGTAGAGCACTTCTACGAAAAAAACCGGCGTCGACGAGCGGCGTCCTATCGTGCCTCGAGAAATTCGAGCGCTTTGTCGTAGCTCGCGCGCTTTAGAAAATGCGCGAGTTGCGGATCGATCGGGGGCGGCAGTTCGCGCTCGAGGGCGTCGATTCGCTCTGAGATTTTCTTCAGCCGCGCGAGGTGTTGGCCGGGTGAACTGCGGCTCGCTTCATCAGCGATAATTGCGCGTCGTTCGCGTAACGCGGCGGCAAGCTGGGCGGCGGCCTCTTCCACCGCGCTTAGCTCGCGACGTCGCGCTCTTCCTCTTCGAGCTGCCGGCGGGCTTCGAGCCAATCGTCCGTATGCGTGCCCGCAATACCCATCTGAACGCGACGTTCGGCAATGAAATACGCGCGGATGCGGATGTCGTCGTCCGTCGGCTCGCGCCGCAGCGGTGCTGGCGCACCGGCAGTCTGCGGTTTTCGGCGGGCCGGCGTTTTCCGCGCAGCCGTCGATTTTGTCGCGCGTGACTTCGTCGTCTTGGCCGATTTTCGCACGCCACTGGACGGCATCGCGCTCGGTTGCGGCGGCGTTTCTCCGCCGGCACCTGCTGATTCGCTTTCGTTCGTAGTTCTTGGTTTTTTCGGCACGGGCTTTCTTGGTCGAATTAGCCGCGCGAGTCGGCTTTGCAAGCGGTTTTTGGCAAAGGGCGGCGCCTCGGGTAAGATGCGGCTGTGCGACACTTCGTCTTTCGGTGGCTGATCACGACCGTAGCGGTCATGCTCGCGACAGTCTTCAACAGCGGAATGCGCTACGACAGCTTCGGCGCGCTACTCGGCGCCGCGTTGCTACTCGGCATCCTGAATGCCTTCGTTCGGCCCGTGCTGTTAATCCTCAGCGCGCCGCTGATTTTGGTGACGCTCGGGCTGTTCATTCTCGTCATAAACGCTCTCATGTTGCTCTGGGTGCCCGCTTTCGTGCCGGGATTCCACGTTGATAGCTTCGGCAGCGCGTTCTGGGGCGCGATCACCATCGGTATTGTGAGCTGGCTCCTCAGCGCGTTTTTCCGAGGCAGTGACGGGCGCGTCCATGTGCTGACGCACCACACTCAGATCAAGCGGGTCAGCGGCCGCGTGATCCGCTGATCCGGCCGGTCCGGCACCGGCATTTCATCCCGCGCCTTTTCTACCCGCGGAGCACAGTTCTAGCTCCGTGATGGGGCCAACGTAATCGGGCTGGTCTGCTTCCTGCTTTAGACGCTCCCGCAGTAATCAACTTCCATCACTATCTATGGCTATTCGTCTCAACCCAATCGTCTGCAGCGCGGCGGCTTTGCTCGTCTCGTTTACCGCGGTGCAGGCGCAGCTCAGCTCTCCTGCTCCGGCTCAGGATTCCAAGAAGCCCGACGTAGTGCAGGCAGTCGCGCCCGAGGCGGCGAAATCCAGCTCCGCCGCAGCCGGTTCGCTGCCGAGCGCTGGCAAGACGGCCGATCACGGCCCGATGTTGCTCGTTCAAGCCTCGCCGGCGACGACGACAGCAGCGCCGGCTGCCGGTCAAAAAACAAGCACTACTTCTACAACTACCTCGACGGCGGGCACCACGCCTGTAGGCAGTCCGGCCGAAACCGATCCTACCACCGAAAGCGGTGGCGCTGGCGTGCGGGAATTTCAGGGAGACGATGTCGGCCAGGTGCTGCGACTTCTCGCCCGGCAGGCCAAGATCAACATGGTCGTGAGCGAGGCCGTACAGGGCACCGTTACGATGCGGCTCGAAGATGTGACCGCACTGCAGGCCATCAGCATCATCGTGAAGGCGAAAGGCCTCTCGATGGACAAGATGGACGACGTTTACTACATCAAGACCGGCGCGGAACGCACCGCTGAGCCGACCGAGAGCGACAGCTATCAATTCAGCTACGCCCGCGCAAAAGAAGTCGCACCGCTGGTGGCTTCACAGCTCGCGAGCAAGGACGCCCCGCAAATCGACGAACGTACAAACACGATGTACTTTCGCGAAACGCGCAGCAACATCGACAACGTTCGCAAGATGCTCGTGCAGATCGACAGGCCCACCAAACAGGTCATGATCGAAGCGCGACTCGTCGAAGTGACAGCCAACCCAAGCCAGGCCTACGGCATCAACTGGGCCGGCACAACCCTCGACAAGACCGTCTCGTATGGTGGGCTAAACCCGCAGGCGCCGCAGCCGAATCAGAACGTTCCGACAAACGGTCTCGCGCTCGGAAATCCAGGGAATAACAATTTCTTCGGCAACTTGGGCAAGCTCATCCCCCCCACGCCGTTTGCGATCCTCTCCGCACCGCAGATGTCGGCTACGCTGTCACTGTTGAACCAGGATGGCGACGCCGAGTTCCTGGCGAATCCTCGCGTTGTCACAGCCGACAATATGCAGGCGAAGATCGAGATCACGCGTTCCCAACCGGTTCCGGAGCTGGGCTTCAATGCCCAGACAGCACAGGCGGTGTTCAACGGGTTTCAGGACAAGAAATTTGGCAACACGTTGCTCGTTCGCCCATCGGTTAATAAAGACAGTTTCGTGACTCTCGCTGTAAAGCCGGAGATCAGTAACAAAGTCGGCGATTCGACGTTCAATTTTCAAGGCGCGAGCGTTTCCAGCCCAGTCATCGACACACGCAGCCTCGAGTCAAACGTGTTGATCAAGAGCGGCGACACTCTCGCGATTGGTGGCTTGCTGCAGGATGAGATCACGAAAAACCGCACCAAAGTGCCGGTCGTCGGCGATGTGCCGGTGCTCGGGTATCTTTTCCAGAGCCACAATAACGCTCGCGTAAAGCGCAATCTGCTCGTCTTCGTCACGCCCACCATTATCGATCAGCGTTACGGCACCGGCCTCGAGGATCAGGTAAACGGCCTCCATCACACCGGTGAAGAGTACGCGGATCCAAATGGCTGGCGCAATAACGCCAAAGGCGCGGTGCGGCTCGTGCCGACAGCGCACCGTCAGGCTGTGGCCGATTATCCGGTGCCCGGAGTCCCGCCGGCTCCCGTGAGCGGCGAGCGCAAAACGCGCTTCATCACCAGCGCCAAAGACAGAGACTTTTAAGCGCAGACAAATGTGGGGTTGAGGGGGGCGGGTTCTCGAAAGAGGCCCGCCCTCTTGGGTGTACTGCGGCGAAATGCCGAATCGAAGGCGGACGATCGATCCGATGGTTGGCGCGCCGCTCGCCGCGCTCCATTTGGCGTCTGCTGATTAGCGCTCCAGGTACCGGCTTAGCCGCTGACGCAATTCTGTTCGGGCGCGAAAGAGCAGACTCTTCACGGCGGGTACTGTTTGATCGAGCACCGCCGCGATTTCTTCGTAGCTCAATTCGTCGTAGCGCCGCAGCACCACTGCCATCCGCTGGGTTTCCGGCAACTCCGCGATCGCTGCGCGAATTGCCTGATCGAGCTCGCGATCAAGCAGCGCTGCGCCCGGTTCAGGTGTGCGATCGTCGGGCAAGGGCCGCTCCTCGCCCTCTTCTTCGCCTTGCAGCGGGACGATGTTCTGCCGTTTCCGCCGCCGCAATTCATTGAACACAAGATTGCGCGTGATCGTCAGCAGCCAGGTGGTGAATTTTGCCCGCGCCACGTAGCGGCTGGCGTTCTTCCAGACGCGGATGAAAACCTGCTGCGCAATGTCTTCCACATCCGAGCTGTTGCCGAGCATGTGCGCGACCGTGCCGATCACGAGGTTCTGATGCCGCTCGACCAACCGCTCAAATGCTGCGATGTCGCCGCCGCCGGCGAGCGCCATCAACCGCACATCTTCGGCATCGTCAGACGATTCGGCAGCCGCGGAACGTTCACCAGAAGCCATGATGAATCTGACGACGCGGCATCCAGATCATTTCGACTCTAACACTAAAAAGTCGAGCGCTGATGCGCGCTTTTTGTTGCGCCACGACGGGGCCAAGTGCATGATCCCGTGGCCTCCGGCTGCCTCGTATTTTCGATGAATTTCGCGCTGATTCCGCACGATTTGCGGCCAATTGCAGACAAAGTTTGTGCGGGCACGCGGATCTCCGATGCGGACGCGCTACAGCTCTATCGTGCGCCGGACTTGAACGCCCTCGGGATCATTGCCAACGAAGTGCGCGAGCGCAAAAACGGAAACTTCGCGACCTACATTCACAACCGTTACATCAACTACTCGAACGTCTGCATTCTCTCCTGCCAGTTCTGCGCTTTCGCCGCGCGTAAACGAGACGCGCATGCCTTCGAGCAATCGATCGACGAAATCCTTGCCGCGGTTCAGGACGGGCTCCGCCTCGGAGTGACCGAAGTGCACATGGTCGGTGGTTTGCATCCGACGCTAAAGAAAGATTGGTACCTCACGCTGCTGCGCCGCCTGCGGGCTCTCGATGCCAATCTCGTCATCAAGGCGTTTACGGCGATTGAAGTGCGTCATCTTGCCGAACGCGTCTTCAAAATGAAGATCGCGGACACGCTTGAGTTGCTGCGCCAGGCCGGTCTAGGCGCTCTCACCGGCGGCGGCGCGGAGATCTTTGACGCCGATGTGCGGGACCGGATTTGCCGCGGAAAGGAAAGCGCGGACGAATGGCTGGAGGTGCATCGCATCTGGCACCAAATGGGCGGACGCAGCACGGCCACGATGCTCTTTGGTCACGTCGAGACGCTGGAGCAACGTGTCGAGCACCTCCGGCTCCTTCGCCAACTGCAGGATGAAACCGGCGGGTTTACCGGATTCGTGCCATTTGCATTCGAGCCACAGACAGCGGCCCTCGCGCACATCCGGCGTGCTTCAGCGGTGGAAGAACTGCGCAATCTCGCAACCAGCCGGATTTATCTGGATAACTTCGACCACATCACGGCCTATTGGGTTTCACTCGG
This sequence comes from Chthoniobacterales bacterium, assembly GCA_045809925.1. GTDB lineage: Bacteria > Verrucomicrobiota > Verrucomicrobiia > Chthoniobacterales > UBA10450 > CADDYX01. Next base: position 519 of record JBJMWX010000110.1, on the reverse strand, counting down.
CCTGCCGCTCGCTCAAATCTCACTCAGCTACGGCGTGGACGACCTTCACGGCACGATTATCGAAGAAAAGATTTTCCACATGGCTGGCGCGAGCACGCCGCAACAGCAGAGCGTTGTCGCACTCGACAATGCGATCCGCGACGCCGGGCGCATTCCGATGCAGCGCGACAGTTACTATCGTCACATCCCGCCCGCCGAGCCGTCAGAAGCAACCGCGCCTGAACGCGAGTCGGATCTCGTCTGCGCGTGAGGGACGCGGCGCTCGATGCGCTGCGCGTCGGCTGCGTTAAGTATCTGAACGCGCGGCCGCTCGTTCACGGCTGGCCTGGGCGCGTCGTTTTCGACCATCCGGCAGCACTTTGTGCACAGCTCGCGCAGGGCGACCTGGACGTCGCCCTCGTCTCGAGCTTCGAGCTGTTTCTTCGCCCGGAATTCCTTGTCGTCGACGGCGTGGCGATCGCTTCTCATGGGGCCGTCTACAGCGTGTTTGTCGTATCTGAACGGCCCTTTGAGGAGGTG
>JBJMWX010000109.1:0-6952 GCA_045809925.1 Chthoniobacterales bacterium | reverse complement strand
GGCCGAGTGGCCTTCGTTCATATGAAAGACTTCCGGTTCAATGCCGAGCGCATTGAGCGCGCGGATACCGCCGATCCCGAGGACCATCTCCTGTCGCATCCGCATCTCGAGATCGCCGCCGTAAAGCTCGGCCGTGATCAGCCGATCCTCGGCATTGTTTTCCGGAATGTCGGTGTCGAGAAGATAAAGGACGATCCGGCCGACCTGCAGTTGCCAGATTTTGGCATGCACTTCGCCGTTGAGCACCCGGACGCTGATCAGCAACGGACTGTCGCCAGTACGCAGTTCGCGGATCGGCAGGTGATGGAAATTTTGATTTAGACTGACGGCGTGCTGCCATCCTTCCTTGTCGATCTCCTGCCGGAAATACCCATGCCGGTAGAGCAGACCGATCGCGACAAAATTCAGGTCGAGGTCGCTCGCCGATTTGCAGTGATCGCCGGAAAGAATACCGAGGCCGCCCGAGTAATTCGGAATCGATTCATGAAAACCGAACTCGGCTGAGAAATACGCCACCGGTTTGTGCAGCGCGGCGCCGGCCCCGGTTTTGCCGTAGGTATCCTGACGCTCGAGGTAACGCTTGTAAGCGTCGTACGACTCCTTGAGTTCGCGCAGGAAAGTCTTGTCGCTGGCCAGTTCTTCGAGACGGGACTGGCGGGAGAGCTGGAGCATGCGGACGGGATTGTGGTTGGTGCGGTTCCACAGCTCCGGATCAAGGTGGCGGAAAAGGCGGCGTGCCGACGGCTCCCACGTCCACCAGACGTTGAAGCTCATTTCGCGCAGCGGCTCGAGCGCGGCCGGCAGCGTCGGGACGACGTTGTAGGTAACGAAATTGGGCATGGAGAAGGCCTGCGCCTATTAAACGAGCATAAATCGTCTCAGCAACAACGCGCTATTACGCGACTACGAGACCGGCGATCAAACCGATCATCAGGCCGCTCAGGTGCGCTGCCATGCTGACCTGTGGCGTCGCCAGGTCGAAGGCGGTTTGGATCACGACGATCATGACAATGTTCTGTAATCGTCGGCCGGCGAGCGGCGCGTCGCGATGCCGGAGAAGAAATCCGGCCCACGCTCCAACGATCCCCATCACGCAACCGGATGCCCCGACCAGCTCATCCGCGCGGGTCAATCCGTACGCGCGCAGGACGACGACTGCCGCGCTGGAGCCGATGCCGGCCAGGAGATAGCACCCGCTAAATCGCAGCGCGCCGATCACTCGCTCGAGGCCGGGGCCGATTATCCAAAGGGCGTAAAGATTGAAGGCAAGATGAAGCGGACCGTAGTGCAGGAAAAGCGCGGCGAGCAGGCGCCAGTACTCGTGGCGATACAAGACGCTCGCCGGCTCGAGCTGGCCAAGCCGATGCAACGTAGCCGGATTCATTGAGCCGCCTTGCACCACTTCCACGAGAAACATGACCGCGTTGAGGATCATCAGCGTTGCAACCGCCACAGTGAGACGCGGCTGCTCTCGCGCGCCGGCCCGCTGTCGCCACGCACGGTTGCTGATCAGCGCAGGAAGAATCACGAGAACAAACCATCCCGCGACGGCAATCCATCCGGCTACGCCCGGCACAACCAACCATGCCAAGCCGGTAATCACGAGCACGACAAGAGCGCGACGCCATGGCAACGCGCCCGGCGCGCGGAAGCCGCGCGCGAGCACGATCAATGTCGAAACGATTACCACGAACAAAAAGAGGTGGTTCAGATCCATAGTTGGCGTCAGCGCAACAGATCGGGAGATTCCTCGACTTCGCTCGGAATGACAATGGCTGCAGGGCGGCGTCGCTGACCCCGCGTCAGCCGATCAATCGAAGATCGGCAGGTCAGCGACCGCGCCTACAGAGCAGAAACGACAAAGGCCCTTTCACCCGCCGGCAGAGTTTGAGAAGGTCGCGACATGCGGCTGAAAGTCACCAACTATGTCGACGTCATTTCCTCCTGGTGTTATTGGGCTGAGCCCGCGTGGGCGGAATTGCGCCGGCGCTACGCCGGGCGCGTCGAATTCGCGTGGAAAATTGCGCTGATGGATCCGGCGGGCCTGCCGGTCTCGCGTGCGCAGGAAGAATGGTACTACCGGCGCAGCGGGTTGCTGAACCGGTCACCTTTCATGCTGAACACCTCGTGGTACGAGCCGGTTCTGCCGGAATATCTTGCGCCGAATGCTGTCGCTGAAGCGGCAAAAGATTTCGGCGTGACAGACGACCGGGCGCGCCTCGCCATCTCGCATGCCGGATTACGTGAAGGAAAGGCTATCCGCGAGTGGGACGTTTGCGTGGCCGCGGCGGCGGATGCGGCCGAGCTCGACAAAGGCAAGCTGCTGGAGCGCGCGCGCAGCTCGGAAGTCGAAAAACGGCTGCGCGACAGCACGGCGGAATGGCACGCGATGCAGGTCACGCAACGACCCACCTTTGTCTTCGACAGCGAAATAGGCGATCGCGCCGTCTTCTCCGGTTTTGGAAAGGTCGAGCCGCTGATCGCTACCGCTGAAGCAATGTTGGACGACATCGTATTTTACGAGTCATATCTCGCGCATTTTGGCGGTCCGCCGCCCGGCTAGTGAGAATCGGAAAATTGCCAGCTTCGATGTGTCCAGCCGCTGGATTCCGCCACGAGATAGCACTTGCTCCGGTACAATTGTCGCTTACTACTTCCATTCGGCTGGCGGATGCGTCGGCCCGATGCCGCAAGGTTCCCGCGATGCGGCGGTGATGAGGTGCCCGGATTCAGCAATGAGAGCGGGCAAGCGGTGACAGGAACACGGCGATGCGTTCACCTCGCGTTTCGACGGCAAGGAGCTTTGATTTAATCTGCAACAGCAAATTCGTGTAAACGGTCGAATCCGCGCCCGCGAGGTGCGCGTCATCATGGGAGCGACCGGTGAACAGCTCGGAGTGATGAAACTCTCCGACGCGCTGCGCAAAGCTCAAGGCTTGGGACTCGATCTGGTCGAGGTCGCCCCGACGGCGAATCCGCCGGTCTGCAAGATCGTCGATTTTGGAAAGTTCCGTTACGACATCTCGAAGCAGGAAAAAGACAAGAAGCCCGGCGGGAGCAAGCTCAAGGAGATCAAGTTCCGGGTAAACATCGACGACCACGATTACCTGACGAAGATCCGCCACGGCGAAGCCTTCCTCGACAAGGGAAACAAGGTGCGGGTGCAGCTGCAATTCCGTGGCCGTGAGATGGCGCACACCGAATTCGGCATGCAGCTGATGGAGCGCGTGAAGAACGACCTCTCGGGAATGTCGCAGGTGGAGATGGAGCCCAAGATCGCCGGCCGCAATATCACCATGACGTTGTCACCGTTGCCGGCAGCCCGTCGGAAACGTCGCTTCTCCGTGCCCGAACAGGACGCGGAGGCCGAAGCCGCAGAGGTCAACGGCTCCGAGCTGGATTCGGAATAACGCGTCGCCGCTACAGCAGGCTACGGCTTTTTCACCGGTGTCCCAGTCGGTGAAGTTGGCGGCACGTTCGGCTGTGCCGCCGGACCGGACTGCGGCGGCAGATTAGGATTTTTGATCGGCCCCGGCGGCAACGTCGGCGCCGGCGGAGGCGCATTCAATTTCGCCTGGAGCCGCGCTTTCCGTGCTGCTGCCTCCTGATTCCTCGGGTCCAGCTTTAGGATCGCATCACAATCGCCGATGCCATTCTTCGCGTCGCCTTTCAGCTCGTAAAGATAGCTGCGCAGCAAATAGACACGGACTTCCTTCGGGTCACGTTTCAGCGAATCAGTGTAGTCTGCGAGCGCCTTGTCGTAGTCCTTCAGCTGGATGTAAACGTAGGCGCGTCGCTCATATGTATCGGCGTCGTCCGGCTTGATCTTAATCGCCTCGGTGAAGTCGGCGATCGCCTCAGGGAATTTGCCCTGCTCACGATACGCGGCCCCGCGTTGGACCAGCGCTGCGAAGTAATTCGGCGCCCACTTGTGGTCCGCCTCGGTCGCGCGTTTGAATCCTTCAACCGCTTTCATCCAATCTTTGTTCTTCGCGGCTTCCGATGCGTCATGAGCGGCTTTGGCGGCTTCAGCGTTCTCGGCCGCGCGCACAGCAGGAGCGAGGAGCAGCGCGATAGTCGCGGAAATGGTCAGTGTGAATCGTGTGAATCGCATATGGATTGTGAGATGAGGTCTGGCAGTTTGTACAAAGGCTTGCTCCCGTGCAACCAACTCGCGTTCAGCCGGTTTGCATCTGTTCTTTGGAAACGTCTGTCGCGGCGACAATGGATGGCGTCTGCTGAACGCCTGGCTCGTCGACACGGCTGATTGACAGCGCGCGGCCAGTCGTCTCGTCGATCTGCACGAGCGCACCGCGCAGCCGCACTTCGCCACTCGCCACCGGAAACGGCGCCGGCACATTGCTGATGAATCGCTGCACAATCGGTTCGACGGCGCGACCGAGGATTGAATTCACCGGTCCGCACATTCCGGCATCGCAGAGAAAAGCTGTGCCGCCCGCGAAGATCTGTTCGTCCGCCGTTTGAACGTGAGTGTGCGTTCCGATCACGGCCGAGACCTTCCCATCCAGATAACGGCCGATCGCGATTTTCTCGCTTGTCGTTTCGCCGTGTGCGTCGACGAAAATGACGCGCGTCTCCCGCGCAACCTGCGCGACTGCCTGGTCGAGAGCGCTGAATGGATTTTCCAGAATCGGCTGCATGAATGTGCGGCATTGAACGTTGATGACGCCGACTTTTCCTTTCGCTGTTTCCAATACCACCGTCCCCTGCCCCGGCGCACCCTCCGGATAATTGATCGGCCGCAGCAGACGTGGCTCGGTATTGATGAATCCCAGGATGTCCTTCTGGTCCCAGACGTGGTCGCCGGTGGTGATCACCGACACGCCGGCGCGGAGGAGATCAATCGTCAGTTTTCCTGTGATCCCGCGCCCGGCCGCGGCGTTCTCGCCATTAACAACCACGAAGTCGACCGAGAGGGCTTCGCGCAACCCCGGTAGCCGGGCGATGACGGCGTTTCGTCCCGGCTCGCCAACGATATCACCGAGGAAAAGAATCGTTAGCATTCGCCGACCATCGCCGTAACGAAACTGAATGCCAATGCTTCGTGGCCGTGTCGCGCTAGCCGTCCTCTGCGCGGCGGCGGTCGTTGGATCACGGGCCGCAAACCTCAGTCCGCTCGCCCCCAAACCACGCTGGAACACGCTCGAGCAATTCCAGGAGACGATTACGCACGACGATTTTGTCCGGCTCCTGCAATCGATCTATGCCACCCGCGATTGTGGCGATCTGATCCAGATCGGCGACGACTCGGCGCGAATCGTGGAGGATCGCGCGGCGCAGACGTTTTTCACGCTCCGCTTCGCCAAACCTGATGCGCCGCGGAGGCCGCCGCGCTACTGGCGGGCCATCGAACGGTTGCCAGCCGCTGCGGCCGATCAGCCGCTCGCGCATTTACGCGTCGCTCTTGATCCGGGGCATATCGGTGGCGCGTGGGCGAAGATGGAAGAGCGGTGGTTCCAGGTGGGCGAGACGCGCCCGGTCGAGGAAGGCGAGATGACGCTGCTGGTGGCAAAAATTCTTGCGCGCCAGCTGCGTGAGCTCGGCGCGGAGGTGTCGTTCGTCCGAAGCAAAAACCAACCGACGACTTCCCATCGTCCCGACGACCTGCGCGAGATCGCGCGCGCTGTCTTGAAAAAAAACGGCATCGCTGCGCCGCCCGAGCAGTACGCCGATGCCGACGACCCGGCGAAAGAACAAAGCGTGCAATGGCAAAGCGAGCTGCTTTTCTACCGGCAAAGCGAGATTCGCTATCGCGCCCGGCGCGTGAACGCGCAGTTACGACCGGACGTGGTTCTCTGTTTGCATTTTAACGCCGAAGTTTGGGGCGACCCGAAGGCGCCAACACTGCTCGACACGAATCATTTCCACGTCCTCGTGAACGGTTCCTATCTGCCGGACGAGCTTGAGGCAGACGACCAGCGTTACGAGATGCTGCGCAAGCTTCTCAGCCGCGCCGCTGATGAGGAGCTGCCGCTGGCCGACAGAATGGCCGCCGTCTTTGCCCAGGAAACCGAGCTTCCGGCGTATCAATACACCAAAGACACGGTCGTGAAGGTCGGCACCAGCGGTTACGTTTACGCGCGCAATTTGCTGGCCACCCGGCTCTATCGCTGCCCGGTCGTTTACTTCGAGCCTTACGTCATGAACAGCCACGACGTCTTTGCCCGCGTGCAGGCGGGAGACTATGACGGCACGCGCGACATCGATGGCAGGCAGCGACCGAGTATTTACAAGGAGTACGCGAAGGCGGTCGCCGATGGATTGGTCGCGTTCTGCCGCGAGACACGGCCTGTAGGGCGGGGCCGCTGACGCCGCCGTCCACGTAAAGGGCGCGCTCAGCGACCCCGCGTCCTACAACTCTTCGATCGCGGCGCGAATATCGTCGAATGTCACGTCGTTGGACAAATACGCTTCGCCCAACTTCGGTGTGACGACGAAGCGGACGCGACCGGCTTCGAACTTCTTATCGAACTTGATCGCGTCGAGAATCTGCGCGCGCTCGATCTCCGAAGGCAGCCGTGTCGGCAAATCGAAAATCTCCAGCAGCTCCACCACTTGGTCGCGTTGATCAGCGGCGAGTCCGGCCCGTCGAACCGAAATATTGCAAGCCGCCACCATTCCGAGGCTGACTGCTTCGCCGTGCATCAGTCCGTGATAACCAGCGGCGCGTTCCAGCGCATGGCCGATCGTATGTCCGAAGTTCAAAATCGCGCGCTGGCCGCTCAGATCGCGATCGTCCTGGGCGACGATCGCGCTCTTGATCCGAATGCTACGCGCGATCAGCGCCTCGATATCATTGCGCGCGCCGTCGAGGAATCTTCCTGTCGTAAGCGAAGATTCTGCCGGTGCGCTGCGCTCCCCTAGGAACGACACGTTCAAGCCACGCAGATCGTGCAGCATCGGCGCGTCACAAATGACGCCGTGCTTGATC
>JBJMWX010000108.1:0-71469 GCA_045809925.1 Chthoniobacterales bacterium | reverse complement strand
TCCCGCCGACCTTGGCTGCGGCGAAAATCACGATCGCCGGCCGTTCCCGCCTGAAAAATTCGTCGACCGCTCTCTCGTCGGTCAAATCTAGCTCGCGCCGGTCGCGTTTCAGTAGACGAGTGAAGCCCTCCGCTTCAAGCAACCGGACAACCGCGCCGCCCACGAGGCCGCGGTGACCAGCGACAAATATTTTTTCAGATCGATCCATGAGGGCGGAAGGTTCGGATAACCATTTTCTTTTTCGTTCCGATACGCAATCCTCAGTTCGTGGGCAGAACCGGCGCGCGGTTAGCGGTCGCAAAGACTTACAAGCTGTTCATTGGCGGCAAATTGGTGCGGAGCGAGAGCGGCCGTGTTCTCGCGACAACGGAGCGCGACGGCGCACCCGTCGCCAACTACTGCCGGGCGTCGCGCAAAGACTTCCGCGATGCGGTCTCCGCCGCGCGCCAGGCGTTCAATGGCTGGTCGAGGCAGAGCGCCTATCTGCGTGGACAAATCCTTTATCGCGCTGCCGAGATGCTGGAAACGCGGCGGCCGCAGCTCACGGCTGAAATCGCGCGGGCACGCGGCGCGCGGCGGGCGGACGCAGAACGAGAAGCCGCTACGGCCGTCGATCGGCTGGTTTACTACGCAGGGTGGACGGACAAATTTTCACAGCTCTTCAGCAGCGTGAATCCGGTGGCGAGCTCGCACTTTAACTTCACTATGCCGGAGCCGACCGGCGTGGTCGGAATCATTTGTCCCGACGAAAGTCCGCTCCTCGCATTCATTTCACTCGTTGCACCGGCAATCTTATCCGGGAACACGGCGGTCGTGCTCCCTTCGATGGGCAATCCGCTGGCCGCGCTCACGTTCTCCGAAATCATCGCCACGAGCGATCTGCCGGTCGGGGTCGTCAACGTCCTTGCCGGCGACCGGGCTGAGCTCGGCCCGCAATTCGCCAGCCACATGGACGTGAATGCGGTCGTGGACGCTTCCGGTGATCCAAAGCTCGGCCGAGAACTGCAAGGCGGCGCGGCATCTAATGTTAAACGTTATGTGCGCCGCGAGATCGCCGCGCGGCGCTGGCAAACCGAAGACGCGGAAAATCCTTACTGGATTCTCGACACGGTGGAACTGAAGACAGCGTGGCATCCGATCGGCGTGTGATCCGCCGTGCGCGCGCTCCTGCTGGTTCTAGATAGCGTCGGCATCGGTAACGCGCCGGATGCGGCGAGCTACGGCGACACCGGAGCAAACACGCTCGGCCATCTCTTCGCGCACGTCCCCGATCTTTGCCTGCCGACGCTCGAGTCGTTAGGCCTGGCCCGCTTGTTCGGTCGCAACAATCTGGTGCGCGCCAGCTACGGCAAGATGCGCGAACGTTCGGCAGGCAAGGACACCACGACCGGGCACTGGGAGCTGGCGGGAGCGGTTCTGGAGCAGCCGTTTGCCGTCTACGAACGCTTCCCCGACGATCTCGTCCACGCGATCGAAGCGGAAGCCGGCGTCCAGTTCATCGGCAATTACGCCCGCAGCGGCACGACGATTCTCGAGGAACTCGGCGCCGAGCACGTGCAAAGCGGCCGGCTCATCCTCTACACGTCGGCAGATTCCGTTCTGCAAATCGCCGCGCATGAAAAGGTCGTGCCGCTCGATCGTCTTTACGAAATTTGCCGAATTGCGCGCCACCACTGCGATCCGCTTCGCATCGGCCGTGTCATCGCGCGACCGTTCGTGGGGGAGCCAGGCACGTTTCGGCGGACCGCAAATCGCCATGATTTTTCGATGCGCCCACCGCCTACCGTCCTGAACGCGATCCGCGATGCTGGCCAGCGCGTGATCAGCGTCGGAAAGATCCATGACATTTTCGCCGGCGAAGGAATCAGCGAGTCGCGCCCGACGGCGAGCAATGCTGAAGGAATGGACCAGATCGCGGCGCTTTGGCCGGTTGCGCACGGCGCATTGATCTTCGCCAATCTCGTCGACTTCGACTCAGTCTTTGGACATCGGCGCGATGTCGCCGGCTACGCGGCCGCGCTGCGTGAATTTGACGAGTGGCTGGCGGCGTTTTTGCCGCAAATCGAGCCGGCGGATCTGGTCATTATCACGGCGGATCACGGAAACGATCCGACATTTCGAGGCACGGATCACACCCGCGAAGAAGTGCCGCTGTTTGTTCTGCATCAAAACCAGCGCCGTCATCTCGGGACGCGCGAGACGTTCGCCGACGTCGCCGGCACCCTCGCAGATTATTTTCATTTGAAGCGCAAGTGGCCGGCAGCCTGCTCATTTTTGAACTGATGCACGTTCCCACATTGATCGAGCGCAAACGCGACGGCGGCGAACTCACAGAGGAAGAGATCGAGTTCCTCATCGCGGGATTTACGGAAAATGGCATTCCCGATTACCAGATGAGCGCCTGGGCGATGGCCGTGTTGTTTCGCGGGATGACTGCGGCGGAAACGCAGCATCTCACCACGTCGGTGATGAAGAGCGGCCGGGTGCTGAAGTATCCCGACGATTCCCCCATCAAGGTCGACAAACATTCCAGTGGCGGCGTTGGGGACAAAACTTCGCTCGTCCTCGCGCCCTTGCTTGCCTGTAGCGAGGCCTGGGTTCCGATGATCTCCGGCCGAGCGCTCGGCATCACCGGTGGCACCCTCGACAAACTCGAAAGCATTCCCGGCTTCAACGTCAATCTCGATGAACGTCGTGCACTCGCCCAATTGAAGAGCCTCGGCGTTTTCATGATCGGCCAGACGGCGGATATCTGCCCGGCGGACAAGAAGCTCTATTCGTTGCGCAATCTCACCGGCACGATTCACTCCCAGCCCCTGCTCGTCGCCAGCATCATGGGCAAGAAACTCGCGGAGTCTCTCGACCGGCTCGTGCTCGACGTGAAATTTGGCCGCGGCGCGTTCATGAAAACGCGCGCCGAAGCGCAAGAACTTGCCGATGCGATGAGCGAGGTGGGCGTGGCGATGGGCGTGCAAGTTGCACATTTGCTTAGCCCGATGGACGAGCCGCTCGGCCGGGCGGTTGGCAACGCGCTTGAAGTCGCCGAATGCGTCGAAATTCTGCAGGGCGGCGGCCCGGCGGACGTAATCCAGCTTGTGCTCGATCTGGCGACAAAGGTCGTGAACACACCGCGCAAGCAACTCACATCCTGGCTTTGCGACGGCACGGCATGGCGAAAATTCGTGGCACTGGTTTACGCGCAGGACGGAGATGCCTCGGCCCTCGAGAAGCTCACCAAAATCCACGCTGCTCCGGTCGAGCGTGGCTTTCCGGCGAAGACCGCCGGCTCGATCACGAAGATGGATGCGGAACTAATTGGGCGCGCGGCGTTGCTCCTCGGTGCCGGGCGCCACCACGCTGCTGATGAGATCGATTTTGCCGTTGGCTTCTCCGGAATGAAGAAAATCGGAGAGCAGGTCGACAAAGGCGAGCCGCTCTTTCAGATCCACGCGCGAAGCGAACGCGCGCTCAGTTCCGTATTGCTAATGTTGGACCAGGCAGTCGCGATCGCGTGAAGCTCAGCGCGGTCTTTACGGCATCGATATTACTTGCCGCAGCATCGGCATTAGCCGAACCAGCGAATGAGAATTCGCCGGTCGACGGACTCGTTCCGTGGCTGCTGAAGCAGGATCGGGAGCTGCGCGAAATCCCTTTCGCACAGGTGATTTTCGACGCGACTGGCAAACGCGTCATTCCGGTCGATCGGCAGAACGCTGCCGACCAGCGAGTGATCAAGGCGCTCAGCAGTAAGCTGGATGAAGTGTTGGAGCGGATGAACGCCCCGGGCAATCCGGTGCAGAGCGTTCCGCGAATTAACGAAGTGAGCAGCCATTTCGAAGATCTCGTTCGCGAGCTGCTGAACGCGGAGCCAGGCTTGCGCTGCGAAATCCCGCAGACGGCCAACGATCACGCGCAACGTTCAGGTTATCCGGACCTCCGCCTCGTTGATCTCCGCTCAGAACGCGTCTACTACCTCGACCCGAAGCTCTACGCCGCCGGCAGCCGCGACAGCAGCTTCCGCACGTTCTATTTCGAACCGAAACTTTCTACGAACAAAGTGCGGGATGAGGCCGTCCACCTCATTCTCGGTTTTGAGCACGAGGCGCGGAGCGCTGCTCACTGGAGCTTCACCCGTTGGGACATCGTGGATCTCTCCCGGTTCAAAGTGAAGCTGAAGGCTGAATTCCAAGGGAGCAATCACGACATGTATCGGCCGGAAGCAATCGTCGCGACGAGCGCGAAATGACGCGCGCAGTTGCCCCGCAACTGCTCGGGACGTAATGGTTAGGCGTGATTGCTGAGGCGGCGGAAACGCTCCAGTTCGACACGATTGACGATGTGCTGCGGGATATTGCTGCCGGCAAAATCGTCGTTGTGACCGACGATGCCGACCGTGAGAACGAGGGCGATCTCGTGATCGCGGCGGAGAAGGCAACGGCGAAAGCCGTCAACTTCATGGCCACCCATGGCCGGGGTTTGATTTGCGTGCCGGTTTCGAACGAGCGAGCGGAGCAGCTCGGACTGAAGCGGATGGTCGCGCAAAACCGCGAAATGTACCGGACCGATTTCACGGTTTCGGTGGATGCCGCGCACGGGATCACAACCGGTATCAGCGCGCACGATCGCGCCGAGACGATCCAGACGATCGCGAATCCGAAATCCACGCCCGACGATCTGGTCCAGCCTGGCCATATCTTTCCGCTCCGCGCGAAAGAGGGCGGCGTCCTGCGCCGCGCCGGTCACACCGAGGCTGCGGTCGACCTCGCGCGCCTGGCCGGACTGCAGCCAGCCGGCGTGCTCTGTGAGATTCTGCACGAGGACGGGACCATGGCGCGACTTCCAGAGCTGATGGAATTCCGGAAGAAACACGGCCTGCGGATCTGCACCATCCAAAGCCTGATCGCCTACCGTAGAAAACGCGAGAAGCTCGTGGAGCGCGAGCAAGTCATTCACCTGCCGACCGATTACGGCGATTTTGAGTTACATCTTTATCGTTCCAAACTCGACGATTCTCACCACCTCGCGCTGGTCAAAGGCAAGATTTCCTCGAGTGAACCGACGCTCGTCCGGGTGCACAGCGAATGCCTGACCGGCGATGTTTTCGCTTCGCACCGCTGCGATTGCGGAAATCAACTGCACGCCGCCTTGCGCCAGATATCAGAGGAGGGCAACGGAGTGCTTGTCTATATGCGGCAGGAAGGTCGCGGGATCGGCCTCGCCGCAAAAATTCACGCCTACAAATTGCAGGAGGAAGGACTGGACACGGTGGAAGCAAACGCCCGGCTCGGTTTTCCAAGCGACCTGCGCGACTACGGACTCGGCGCGCAAATTCTCGTCGACCTCGGTGTGCGGCAATTCCGGTTTCTGACTAACAATCCGAAGAAGGTGGTCGGCCTGGAGGGCTACGGGCTTGAGATGGTCGAGCAGGTGCCGATTCGGAGCCCAGCCAATCCGCACAACGCGCGCTATCTCGAGACAAAGAAGCTCAAGATGGGCCACCTGCTCTAATCGGCCCTGGCGAATGTCAGACCTTGCGCCACCGCGTCCGGCGAAGCGGCAGTCACGGCATCGCTTCGCGATCGTCGCGAGCGAATTCAACCGCGAATTCGTGGACGCGCTGGTAGATCACGCTTCGGCTGAGCTGCGCACCTTGGCGCCGGAATCGCCGGTCGAGATTCACCGCGTCCCAGGCGCGTTTGAAATTCCTGTAGTCGTGAGCGAGCTGGCGCTCGACGAAAGTATCAGCGCCGTACTCGCGTTGGCGGTCATTATCCGCGGTCACACGCCGCATGCCGAACACCTGGCACGTTCAGTCACAGACGGATTGCAGCACATCGCCACTACTCAGCGCGTGCCGGTGATCAACGCGGTGCTCGGGGTAGAAAATGAAGAGCAGGCGCGCGAACGTTGCTGCGGGGAACGAATCAATCGCGGGACAGAAGCCGCGCGGGCCGCTGTGCAAATCGCCGGGGTGATGGCAAAGTTGCGGTCGAATGGGTAAACGACGGTCCGGCCGGCAGGCCGCAGTGCAATTTCATTTCTGGCGCGATGCGCATCACGGCGCGGCGCCGGAACGAATGGAAGAATTCTGGGAATTCTGTCCGAGTACGTCGCGAGTCCGCGATTTCGCCCAGCCACTCATCGACGGAATGCTCACGCACCTGCCGCAGATCGACGACCGGATCCGCCGCTATACGGAGAACTACGACATCCGCCGCTTGTCGCCTGTCGACCGCAATGTCCTGCGGCTCGCCATCTACGAGATGCTCTACCGCGATGATATTCCGCCCGTCGTCTCGATTAATGAAGCGATCGAGCTCGCAAAGACATTCGGTGGCAGCGACTCGGGGCGTTTTGTGAATGGAATCCTCGATCGGGTGAAGGACGATCTTTCACGTCCCTTGCGCGAAGCGGCAACGCCGAACAGCGACGCGAAGAGCTAGCGCGCCGAGGCAAGGCGCCGCCACTCGCATGAACTTCTTCAGATCACTCGTCCAGAAACTTGCCGGCAAACCCGTCGACTGGGATGAGCTGGAGGAAGCGCTTATCCGTGCCGATCTCGGCGTGCCGATGAGCTTGCGAATTGTAGAGTCGCTGCAAGCACGAGCGGCGACGCGGACGATCACAGCTGCAGACGTCACCGAGGTTGCCCGCGACGAAATCGCACGCGTTTTGCCGCTTGCGCCGCAGGCGATCGCGCCGCTGCCCGCAAAGCCGAAGGCGATTTTAGTCGTCGGAGTGAACGGGACCGGTAAGACAACTTCAACCGCCAAACTCGCACACTACTTTAAACATCAGCGACACAGCGTGCTCCTTGCCGCCGCGGACACATTTCGAGCGGCGGCAATCGAGCAGCTTGGTATCTGGGCGCAGCGGGTCGGGGTGGAGATGATTCGCGGGCAATACAACGCTGATCCGGCGGCTCTTTGCTACGAAGCGTATCAGGCGGCCGACAAACGAAACGTCGAGTTCCTGATTTGTGACACGGCCGGCCGTCTGCACACCAAGACCAACTTGATGGCTGAGCTGCAAAAGGTGAAACGGAGCCTGGCCAAGCACGATGACAAGGCGCCGCACGAGACGTTGCTCGTCGTGGATGCCACGACCGGCAGCAATGCGCTGGCGCAGGCCCGGCAATTTCACGAGGCGATCGGCCTCACCGGCCTGATCGTGACGAAAATTGACGGCAGCGGCAAGGGCGGGATCGTGATCGCAATTCAGGACGAGCTTGGGATTCCGACGCGCTTCGTCGGTACCGGCGAGCAGCTCGATGATTTCGCGCCCTTCGACGGGCGTGAGTTCATCGCCAACATGGTGTAGCTGATCCCGCGGTGGCCGAGACTCCCACGATTAAAGCAGTCGACCCAGGGCAGGACGTCGGCGCCGCCGGGCCCCGCGGACTCGCCGGATTCGTGGCGAAGTTCACCGTGCTCGGCGGCGCGTCACGTGAGCTGTGGCTCACATTCCTGATCAAGTTCCTGATCTACACCGCCTATTCGGTGACGAACAAGACGATGGTTCTCTGGCTGTCGAAAGACCTTGGCTTTAGCGATCAGGCCGCAGGGGCGTTGGTTGGCTGGGTCTGGGCGCCAGCCATGACCGTATTCACTCTGCTGGCGGGCTCGGTCACGGACGCGATCGGATTGCGCCGAACGTTTTTCATCGGAGTCGCTATTTGCACCGTCGCGCGCAGCACGATGATTCTGACCACGAATCCGACGCTCGCGCTTGCCTGCGGCGTGCTGCCGCTCGCGGTCGGCGAAGCGCTCGGTACACCGGTCTTGCTCGCGGCGACGCGTCGATACTCAACCACGGCGCAGCGGTCCATGTCGTTCTCGATCATCTACATGATCATGAACATCGGTTACCTCGCCGCGGGTTACATTTTCGACTTTGTCAGGCGAAGCGATCTGCATTTCAGCATTGGCAGGTTTCAACCGACGCCGCATCAGCTACTGTTTTGCGTCAGCCTCGGGTTCGAGCTGTTGCTCTTCCCGGCCGTTTACTTCCTCAGACGCAGCGCCGATCCGGGCCGGCAGATCGAGCATCCGCCATCAGCTTCAAGCGGCGTGCTGACGGGAATTGCCGCCACAGTTCGTGATACCGCAGTCGCGACCGCGCAACTCTTTCATCGATTACTGAAGCAGTCCGGCTTCTACCGCTTGTTGCTGTTCTTCGTCTTCATCGGTTTTCTGAAAGCAATTTTTCTGCAGATGGATTACGTCTTTCCGAAGTTTGGCGACCGTGAAATGGGCTTGCACGCGCCGGTCGGCAAACTGTCAGCGATCAATTCCTGGGTAATCATTTTTCTCGCTCCGATCGTAGGTGCATTGACGCAGCGACGGACCGCTTACCGCATGGTTGTTTTCGGCGGAATCGTATGTGCTGCTGGCGTGTTTATCATGGCGTTGCCGACGACGTGGTTTGTGCCCGCGGCGAATAGCGTGGCTGGGCAGTGGCTTGGTCACAGCTATCTCGGCGTCGCGGGCCAGGTTCATCCTTACTACGTCATGTCCGCTCTTTACCTGATCGTCTTCTCGATCGGCGAAGCTTTCTACTCACCGCGCGTTTACGAGTACGCAGCAGCCATCGCGCCGAAGGGACAGGAAGCCTCCTACGGCTCACTCGCGTATCTGCCCTTTCTCGTCGGCAAGCTCCTCGTCGGCACCGGCGGGTGGCTGCTCGCGGCCTTCTGTCCCGAAACCGGGCCGCGTCATTCCGGACAGATGTGGCTTATCTTCGCGCTAGCCGCCTCGGTTGCTCCGATCGGACTGCTCCTTTTCCGCCGTTACATTCGCGTGCCCGAGGCTGGTCGAGACGATGATGGCTGAACGAGAACCCTTCCGGGGTTGTCGGAGTTAATATTGAAAAAGCTGTCCATCCTCGCTGTCGCTGTCCTGCTATGCGGCAGCGCCGTTTTCTTTCTCAATCGTGTGACCGCGCAAAACGAAAAGCCTATGACACCAAAAGCTGACGACACCGACCTGAAGAATCGACTCACGTCCGAGCAATACCACGTCACAATGCAGTGCGGCACGGAGCCGCCGTTCCGGAATGCATACTGGGATAACCATCGGGCCGGTATCTACGTCGACGTAATCAGCGGCAAACCGCTGTTCACTTCGCTCGATAAGTTCGATAGCGGAACTGGCTGGCCGAGTTTCACGAAACCGGTCGAGAAGTCGCAGGTGGTGGAGAAAACCGACGCTACATTGGGCATGGAGCGGACGGAAGTCCGGTCGCGCGAGAGCGACGCACATCTCGGTCACGTCTTCGATGACGGGCCACGCGATAAAGGCGGAATGCGCTACTGCATCAACTCCGCGGCGTTGCGCTTTGTTCCGGTGGAGAAGCTGCAGGCAGAAGGCTACGGGGAATACCTGAAGCTGTTCGAGCAGAAGAAGTAGATCGGCCGATTTGCTCTGCCCGCGCGCGCGTGAATCGTTCGCGCGGAATGGCGCAACAAAACCAGCGCGAAGACCGCAGCGGTCTGATAGCCGCGCTCGCAGCTTTTGCTCTGTGGGGCGTTATCCCGGCCTACTGGAAACTGCTCAAGTTTCTGCCGGCATCGGAAATTCTCGCGCACCGTTTCGTCTGGACGACGCTGTTCCTGATCGCGCTGCTTAGCTGGCAGCGGCGCTGGCCGGAGATCCGGCAGATCATCCGCTCACCGCGCGCTCTGACCTACTGCCTGACGAGTGGGATCGCGATCTCCATCAACTGGCTGACGTTCATCTGGGCGGTGAACGCCAACCGGATCGTCGAGACAAGTCTTGGCTATTTCATGACCCCGCTCGTCAATATCCTTTTCGGCGCGGTCTTCCTGCGCGAGCGGCCGACGCGCATCCAGCTGACCGCGATATCGCTGGCCTTGATCGGCGTGCTTGTTCTCACCTTCGGCTACGGCAGGTTTCCTTGGGTTGCGATCATACTTTGCGTCTCATTTGGCCTCTATGGCTTGCTGCGAAAAAAATCGGGCACGCGGCCCATCGCGGGATTATTCATCGAGACGATACTGCTCGTCCCGTTGGCGGCCGGTTTCCTCGTCGCACTTCACCACAGCGAATGGCTTATCTTCCCGCGGATCGACCTCGGGTACGCTCTGCTTCTTTGTTCAACCGGCGTGGTGACGGCGTTGCCTCTCGTCTGGTTCGGACACGCGGCGCGACATTTGCGATTAACGACTCTAGGCTTTCTCCAATACCTTGCGCCCTCCGGCTCGTTCTTGATCGGCGTGTTTGTGTACCATGAGCCATTCACAGGCGGGCAGCTAATCACGTTCGTCCTGATTTGGATCGGGCTCGCGATGTTTAGCGCTGAAGCAGCTTACCGCTGGCGCACCCGCGCAATCGAAACCGCTGCCGCGGCCGTCGCCGAATCGCCGGCCTGATGTAGGTTGGGCGGGATGCGACCAGACGATTTCGAATACGCGATGGAGAACACGCGCGTCATCGTCGCGCCCGAGCAGCGCATCGCAACCTTCGGCACGACACGCTTCGATTTTTACATGCTCTCAGAGTTGATGGACCATGCGAATGAGGTGCGCATCCGCAAAGGTAGCGTCCAGGCCGAGCGGCCGCAGATCGTCACGCCGGAGCATCTTCTCCGTCTCTTGCTCGAAGGCTTCGGCGAACCGGCACATCGTTATGCCGAACGGCTGCGTGAATACGCCAATAATGTTGCGATCCTGCGCTATGGATTTCGCTTCCACCGCTCGGAGGTGACCGAACACACGGTGCGGGACACAATCGAGGCCGTGATCGGCCGAACCCGGCGCGAAGCGGAGACAAGCGAACAGCTTAGTGCAGTCATTCACGGAGTCGACGACGCGTGGGAAGTTTGTCTGCTCAAGTTCACAATCGATCTGATCGAGCGCTCGAGCGGTGGAAATATCGGCGACTTTCGCCGGCGCGGTTTGCTCTAGCGGCGCCCTAGGTTTCCCGGCGGTAACGGCGGATCAACTTGAAAAAGCGGAGCGTATCCCGCACCGGGTGGATGCTGCTGACTTCATCGGCGTAGACGGTTGTAATCGGCACTGATTCGATCTGCAGGCCGCGGCGGCTTGCCACGATCAGCATTTCAGTTTCGTAGTCGAAGCGCTCACCGCCGCCTAACAAGTCGGGAATCAGATCGCGGTGGATCATTCGAAAGCCACATTGCGTGTCGGGAATAACGTGGCCGCAGAGGCCGCTAATTTTCCGGCTCATGTAACGATTCACGAATCGACGCAGCTTCGGCATGGTGGCGACATCGTTCATGCGTGTACCTACAAATAGCCTGCCGTTCGTGCTCTTGGACTGCGCAACGAAACGCGGAATCTCTTCCGGTAAATGCTGGCCGTCGGCGTCGAGGATTACGACATATTCCGCGCCGAGCTCGAGCGTGCGGCGGAGCCCGGTCTTGATCGCCTCCCCTTTTCCGCGATTGACCGGATGCACGATGACTTCTGCGCCGGCTTCCCGCGCCACCGCCGCCGTCGTGTCTTTCGATCCATCGTCCACCACGACGACCTGCGGCACCTGCGCAAGCGTCCGGCGCACGACATCGCCGATGTGCTTCTCTTCCTGGAACGCGGGAATAACCGCCGCGATCGCCATCCCTTAGCGCACGACGGGGTGGAAATCCGCCGCGTGATAGGAGCTGCGGACCAGCGGACCCGATGCGACATGAGCAAAACCCTTGGCCCGCGCGATCTGGCCGTAGGAATCAAAGCGCTCGGGGGAGACGAACTCGACCACCGGGAGGTGCTGCGGTGTTGGCCTGAGATATTGCCCCAGCGTGAGCACCTGGCAGCCGATCTCACGCAGATGATCCATCGTCTGAAACAGCTCCGATTCTGTCTCGCCGAGCCCGAGCATAACACCGCTCTTCGTCACCACGTCCGGAGAGATCTGCTTGGCCTTGCGCAGCACCTCAAGCGACGTTCGGTATTTTGCACGTGATCGCACCTGGGGCGTCAGCCGTTCGACCGTCTCCATGTTGTGATTGAATATGTCAGGCGCGGCGTTGAGAACGATTTCGATACACCAATCCTGGGCATGAAAGTCGGGCACGAGGACCTCGACGACGATGGAGGGATCGAGATCGCGAATCGCGCGGATGGTACGCGCGAAGTGATTGGCGCCGCCATCCTGCAAATCGTCACGCGCAACGGCTGTGATCACGACGTGCTTTAGCTTCAGCCGGCGCACCGCTTCGGCGACGCGCTGCGGTTCGTCTTCTTCCAGAGCAAAAGGTTTCGCGGTACTCACAGCGCAAAAACCGCAGGCGCGGGTGCAACGTTCGCCTGCGATCATCATGGTCGCTGTTCCCTGGCTCCAGCATTCCCAGCGATTGGGGCACTGCGCGCTCTCGCACACCGTGTGCAGGCGAAGGTCCGAAATGAGCGTCTTGGTCGAAAAGAAAACCGGATTCCGTGGCAGACGCACCTTGATCCAGGGCGGCTTCTGCGACTGATGCAGTGCCGGATCGATTTTCATGGTCGGCATCGCGAAGTTATCGCGCGTGATTCGCCGCAGGTCAAAGCTCGCGCCTGCCGGAAAGCGCCTGATAGAGGGTCAATTCATCGGCCGATTCGAGTCCGGTTCCGGCGGGCAGACCATGCGCAATTCGCGTCATGGTGACGCCGGTCGGCTTCAGGAGTTCAACCAGATAGTTCGTGGTCGCCTCGCCTTCGACATCGGCAGCGAGGGCGAAGATCACTTCGGAAAACCGTTCGTTCGTGACGCGATCGAGCAGTTCCTTAACCCGCAAGTCCTCTGGCCCGACATGGTCGAGGGGTGAGATCCGGCCGCCCAGCGAGTGATAACGGCCGCGGAACGCACTCGTTTTTTCGAGCGGCAAAATGTCGGTTGGCTGCTCGACCACACAAAGCTGATCCGCCACTCGCGACGTATCGGAGCAGATTTCGCATAATTCTTCGGTGGTAAAAAAACCGCAGCGTGTGCAGGGCCGAATTGTGGTGCGCGCGAGCGTGATCGTGCGCGCAATCTGGTCGGGCTGATCGGCTCGCGCGCGGATGATCCAGAGGGCTATCCGCTCCGCCGAGCGCGGACCTACTCCCGGCATCTGACGGAGCTGCGTGATCAACTCCCGGACCGCGGCCGGATACTCGATCTTCCTCAAAGCGGCCGCCCTACTCTTCGAGCGGCGTGTCGATCAATTGGAGGGCAAGCGGTTCGAGCCGCCGCAGGTAGAGCTGAAGCGGTGGATCTTCCGTGTCGGGGAGCCGCGCCTTTTGGAAATGTGCGTACGCTTCGGCCCAGCGCTTCTCACGATAGAGCACTACTCCGTTCCAGAACGAATCGCGCCGCTGGATGGCCTCCGCGCTTGCCTCCTCCGCGAGCGAGAGTGGTTCGTAGATTTCATGTCGCTCGCGCACATCCACTCCGCTGAGGAAATCGATCGGCCGGGCGACGAGCGCCTGCCCTGCGAGCTCGAAAGTGTGTGGGCCAATCAGGACCCGTGAGCCGTAGAAGCGGTTCGCGATGCAAAACCGCCGCGCCAGCTCGATTGGTTCGCCGGTGGCCAGCGTCCCCGAGCGGCCGTCGCTCGTAAATGGCGCGACCACGATTCGACCGGTGCTCACGCCGGCATGCAGCGTCAGATCAAAGGCGGGGCTTTCGCCGTTCTGTCTGGTTGAAAATGAATCGACCAGGTGCATGGCAAGACGGGTCGCCTTTTCTGCGTGGCCCCCGACCTCAGCCGGATATCCGAAGATCGCGACCACTCCCTCGCCGCCCGCGGCTTCGATATAGGCGCCGGCGTCGAGAAATGTCTTGGTCGCGTGGGTGATAAAACGCGTGATCAGCTCGGCAAAAGCTGACGGCTCGAGTTCGTCGGCGAGATCGTGCTTATTTCCGATATCGCAGACAACCGCGCTCACATCGTAGCTACGCGGCTCGATCTTGACCGGAACCTCGCCCGATTTGATAAGATCGATCTGCCGCTCCGAGAGCCGGTCCTCGAAAACAACCGCCGGACGTTCCGCGCGCCATTTGACGATCCGCGCATAACCGGCCGCACCGCCGAGCGCGAGGAGCGCGGAGAAGATCGACGGCAGCGGCTGAAAGAACACGCCGTAAAGAGCGCAGACCCAGGTGACGACGAGCAACTCGACCGCGAGGACAGCAATGATGATCGCCAGCCGCGCGCGTCGCATTGTTTCGATCGTCATCCAGGCGACGGCCGCCGCGAGGATGAAGACCAGCCCGTATTGCAATTTCTCGCTCACCACTTTCGTGACGGCGCTCGAATGCGAAAAGAAACCGCTCACCGGCAGCTCGAGCCGCAATGCGACTCCCGAGACGTGCAGCCAGAGCACAAAGCCGCTCACGATCACGGCAATGACGAGCGCTGGCAGCAACGAGCGTTTCACTTACCGATAGCTCTCAACTGTTCGCCGCGGGCGCAAGTGGATAGTGCGAGCGCACAACCAGATCGCTAAGGAACTTATCGGGCGCGTCAATCGCGCTCGCATCAAGCACAAAGCGCGTCGCGCCGCTGTTCTTGCGCACGAGATTGAGCCCGAACTGGTAATCCTTGAACAAGTGCGCGCAGAGCTCCGCCATCGTCATCCGCTCCGCCTGGGCACGCTCGACGAGGCGGCGCCGTGCTGATTCGTCGAAGGCCAGCTCCACCCCGTGCTCCTGTTGAAAGCGGTGGGCGAAATCACTCGCGCCCTGCTCGAGCGCCGCTTCTTCCTGGCGGTGTCCCTCCGCCATCAAACGCTCGAGCACGCGCTGCGGGTAGGAGACCAGCTCCGATGAAACGCGCAATTGCGTCAGCCCCGAACCGGCAAGGTGATACTTAAAATCGCGGAAGAGTTTCTCGAAAACCGTGAGCAGGCCGCGCGCACCGGTCTTTTCCTTTGCCGCCGCCGCCGCGATCAGGCGGAGCGCCTCGTCCTCGAAGCTGATCTCGATGCCGTAAGCAGCGAAGGCGCGTTCATACTGCCGCAGGATGCTGCCCTCGGAGTGGCGCATGATCTGGTAAAGGTCCTCCGCGCTCAGCTCTTCGCAGACGACCCGCACGGGCAAGCGTCCGATGAATTCCGGCTCAAACCCGTACTCGATAAAATCTTCGGTCGTGACGTGCTGGAACAGTTCGTTATCCATCACGCGGACCGGTTCGGCCGCGAAACCGATCTGGCTCTGCGCGATCCGCCGGCCCACCTGCTGCTTGAGCTGCTCGAAAGCGCCGCTCACCACAAACAAAATGTGGCGCGTGCTGATCGTCTCTCGTTTTCCCTTGCCTCCGCGTTTCTGGAACTCAAAAGCGGCCTGGAGCTGCGCCTGAATATCATGCGCGCTGCGCAACGGGACGTCCGTCTCTTCCATTAATTTCAGCAGCGTCGTCTGCACGCCGCGCCCGCTGACGTCGCGTCCGGAGACATTGGAAGCGGCCGCAATTTTGTCGATTTCGTCGATATAGATAATGCCGAACTGCGCGAGGTTTACATCGCCATCGGCCTTGTCGACCAGCTCGCGCACGAGATCTTCGACGTCTCCGCCGACATAGCCGGTCTCGCTGAACTTCGTCGCGTCCGCCTTCACGAAAGGCACTTTGATCAGCTCCGCGATGTGCTTGATGAGGTATGTTTTTCCGACCCCGGTCGGACCGACGAGAATTACATTCTGTTTCGCGTATTCAGTCTGCTCGGCGCGCGCGGCATCCTCGCGCTCCAGCCTGCGAACGTAATTCACATGATTGTAATGATCGCAAACCGCTATCGAGAGCACCTTCTTCGCTTCGTCCTGTTTAATGACAAAGCGATCGAGATGCGCCTTGATATCGCGCGGTAGAAAATCGAACTGGAACTGATCGTCTTGAGTTGCCGGCGTTTTCTCCTCCGCCCCGGCATCAGCTGTTGCCGGCTGCGTGAAGGTCGCGAACGAGACCTTGTCGCCGAAATTGCTTTTCATGAATTCGGCGAGCTTCGTTTTTAATTCCTCCGGAGAGGGAAATGGCGGCGGTTGGTCCATCCTTGCTGTTGGACGCACGCGGGCAGCGCGCGTTCAAAACTACCATCCGCCGGCGAGGTGTAAACCGGAGCGACTCAGCGCCTCGGCTGGAGCGCGCCCATTTTCGCGGCGTACTCCGGTTTGGCCTGAGCGGCAGCGGCGCCTAGTTTCTTTGCCGCCTCGATCTGGCGCGTCTCCGCCGCGAAAACGGCACAGTGCCATTCGCGATCGGCCGTGTCGGGCATGTCCTGCGCAATCAAGGATGTGGTGAGGTCAAGCAGCGCAGCCGGCGACAGGTCACTCCATGCGATCTGGGCTAAGCCGTACGGCAGCTTCATTGTTAGGCGGCTCCCGTTCGCCGAGGCGATTCCGGTGTAGCCATTGCCCCTCACATCGCCGATCGCACGCGTGATTGGCCGAGCAGAGATGTCCGCAATCAGCTTCGCTTTCCATTCGATCAGCCATTGCGCTGTCTCCATCGCGATTTGCTGGTTCTGCTTCAAGGACGGATCGTGCAGATTTGCCGATCGGAGTGCGCCAAGTGCGCCGGCGAAATCATAAACCCCCAGACGTTCCTGATAACGTGCCAGCGCACCATTCCAGATCGCCAGCTCACTCGGTGGTATCGGTTTGGCGGGCGACGCGGAACCGGCTGCCGTTTGCGCCGGGTTCACCGCAACCGCGATAGTCTTCGGTTGTTGTTTCAACTCGTCGACCAGCGCCCCGCGCGTTTGGAGTCTTGAAAGAGCAACGTTGGTCGACTCGGGCGTTCTCGCCTGGCGACGCCAATCGTCGTAGACGCGGTAATCACTGAGATATTTTTGCGCCAGCGGCCTGTACTCGTTGATCCACGCGTAATTGCCCGATGCCCGGCTGCGAAGAAAATGATCCAGAAGCTGACCCGCATCGTCGAAGTCGTGGTTGCCCCAATCCTTAAGGGCGAAAAGCAATTCGGCGAAGCCCTGCGGTGTTGGGGCTGCCGTGTCGACAATCGCTGTTGCCTTTACCGGGGCCGGGTTGTTCAGGGTTCGGGATGTCTGCACGAAGAAGCGCTGGAGTTGTGGATCAACAGCCGGCGACGAACCGCTGTTCGCTACTTCTTCGAACGCTTCTCGCGCCTGGGTGGTGTAGCCGCGAAGCAGGGAGGCAAGACCCCGGTGGAGTCGAATCCAGTTCAGGATCGGCTGCCGCCCATGCGCCTGTTCGGCGAGACGGGTGAACTGATTGCGCGCCGGCTCAGTCTTACCCGCGATCAGCTGACGCCGCGCATCTTCGTACAACTGCGCCAATGAAACGGCGTCGGGATTTGTCCGGAGCCGGTAAATATATGCGCCCATTCCTGCGGCCAGAAGGAGCAACACTGCCGCGGTCGCCAGGATCCACGAGCGCGGAATGTTGCGGCGGGTACCGAGTAGTGCATCGCGCGCACCTTCCAAGTCCGCGATGAGCTCGGCATAGGAAAGGAAACGTTCCGCCGGTATTGGCGCGACCATGCGATTGATTATCCGCGCAGTCCGACGCGACACATGCCGCGCAACCGTTTTCAGGTCGAGCGCCTGCAATTTCAATTCGCGCAATGCGGCCGCGGAATTCGTTTCCCCTTCGATTGGCGGAACCCCGGCGAGCGCGTGATAGAGGGTGGCGCCGAGACTATAGATATCACTCCGAAAGTCCTCCGGCTCGGCATTCAACCGTTCCGGCGCGACGTAGTAGGGTGTACCCCAGATTTCAGCCTGTGGATCGCTGGATTGTGCCGCCGCCACCGCGAGGCCGAAGTCACCAATCTTGGCGTTCTTGTCTTCGGTAAACAGAATATTGGCCGGTTTGATGTCACGATGCATAAGCCCGCGCGCATGCGCCGCCTCCAGCCCCCGCGCGACTTCAATCCCGATCTTGAGCACTTGCGCTTCCGCCACCCGCGCATTCAGCGCCATCAGGTCGTCGAGACTCCCGCGCTCCACCAATTCCATAACAAGGTAGAGTTGTCCGTGGTCAATCCCGGAGGAAAAGACCTGCACGACGTGCGGATGATTGACCGCTGCCGCAAGCCGGGCCTCCTGTTCCAGCCGCGCCGTTTCGGTCGGATTTGCGCTCAATTCCCGGCGGAGGATTTTCAGCGCCACGAATCGGTCGAGACGGGTATCACGTGCTTTGTAGACTGATCCCATGCCGCCGGCGCCAATCGTCTCGAGCAGCTCGAAATTGTCGAAGTCGCGCTCGACGCGCAATGTCTCCCCGCAGGTCGGGCATGTCGTTTGCGCCAAAGGCTCCGCCTCAGTCAACTGGATGGCGCGTCCGCAGGCGGGGCAGAGCTGCGTGGCGCGGTCGGTTTCGGGGGAAGCCATCGCTCGCCAGAGTATCAGCGCGACGTGCGGGAGAAAAGACGATGATTGTTAGTCTGTGACCGAGCGAATTGTCACTGCGCAGCACGCTGGATTGCGGCTGGATAAGTTCGTTGCCGTCGAACTGCCGCAATTTTCGCGGTCCCGCTTGCAGAGTCTCGTGCGCGCCGGGTTTGTGACATTGAACGGAAAGACGGCGCGCCCACGCGACGCAGTTCGCAAGGGTGATCGGGTGCGGGTGGAAGAGCCGCCACTGCAAGCGATCCAAGCACAACCGGAGGAGATTGCGCTGGAGGTACTACACGAAGACGACGATCTGCTCGTGATCAACAAACCGGCGGGCCTGGTCGTGCATCCCGGCGCTGGCAATCAGACGCACACGCTGGTCAACGCGCTCCTCGCCCATTGCACGAACCTCTCCGGAATCGGCGGTGAAGAGCGGCCGGGCATCGTCCACCGCCTCGACAAGGAGACGAGCGGCTGCCTCGTCGTGGCGAAAAATGATTTCACCCACCGTGCTCTCTCCGAGCAATTCGCGCGACGCGAAGTCGATAAGGTTTACCTCGCGCTGGTCCGGGGCACCTTGCGCCGATCCAGCGGCGTGATTGACGCGCCGATCGGCCGCCATCCCGTCCACCGTCAAAAGATGAGCGTTGCCGAAAGTCGGGGACGCCCGGCGCGCACTGAGTACCGGGTCCTGAATTCAGGGAACGGGCTGAGCCTGATCGAATGCAAAATTCACAGCGGCCGGACCCATCAGATTCGCGTTCATTTTCATCATCTTGGGCACCCGGTGCTCGGTGACAAAGTTTACGGCGGCGCCGCACGTGATCTCTATCCGCGGCAGATGCTGCACGCGGCACGTCTCGAATTCACTCACCCGCGCGAAAGGCGACGAAGGAGCTTCGCTGCACCGCCTCCAGACGATTTCAGCGCCGCAGTTCGCCAGATCGGGGGCACCGAAAAACCAGCGCGATAACAGGCCGCAGCCGCAACCTCATGATTATCGGGTGACGCGCTGCAATCCGCCACGTGCGGCCGCGACATCGATCAGCTCAGCCACCCGCTGCTTTAATCGGCGCCCACGGAATCCGATGAACCCGACAAACGCTGCGTAGAGCACGATTAGCGGTAAATCGGCCGCACCAGCAATCAGTCCCCGGTAAATGAGCAGACTGAGCAGGAATAGATTGAACATCACAGTGGTTGCCACGAACCGGAAACGCAGGCGGGCGCGCGTCAGGCATTTCGCGCCGCCGTGATATTCGGTCATCGTCTCAAGCGTAACGCTCCACCAAAAGTTCCCGTAGATCTGCAGGTCCCAATCCTGCCAGCCGGTATCGACGGAATAGCGCCAGCCTTCGCTGTCGAGCAGCTGAAAAATCTCACGCAAGAGCGCATGCCGATCCCTGGCTTCTTCGCTCCAGTAGTTCCGCCGGCCGGGGCTGCGAGCCCGCCGCAACTCAGGGGCTAACTGCTCGTGCATTGCAATCACGGCGCGTGGGGTGCGTTTAAAATGCAGCCAGGTGAAATAGCGGGCCCATCCGCGCACAAGCGGCTGCACAAACGCCAGGCACATGACGACCAGACGTGCCGCGATCGTGTCAAACTTTGGCTCGATCCGTGCCCGCACCATATAGGAGAGCGCGACGCAGAGTGTGCCGCCGAGCATGAGGTAGGGAAGAATGCGTAACCCAGGCAGAAAAATGCCGAGGCCGAAAAGAAAGACGGTGAGCGCGAACCACTCGATGCTGCTCAGATAGGCGGCGACTTCCGATTGCGGAGTCGGGTAAATCGATTGGAAGAATCCCTCCCCGAATACCCCGTGGTAAATGATCGGCCGGTTGATGAACCAGTTGAAGCGCGGCGCGCCGTAGATCTGGCCGCGCCACTTTGCGGTGCCGGTCGGCCCGAAGAAAACCAGATGCTTGAAGCGTAAGAGCGATTCGGCTTCACCGTAGCCCTGCTGTTGCGTGGCGAAGGCGCGGATGGTGAACCGACGATGATGCCACACCACTGCCGTAGGGCTGAATGCGATCTGGCATCCGGCCTGTTGAACGCGCCAGCAGAAGTCGACATCATCGCCGGCTTTTCGGTACTCGTGGTCGAAACCACCGACGTTTTCGAAGACCCAGCGGTACCAGGCCATATTACAGCCGGGAATGTGTTCCGCGATCGTGTCGGTGAGCAGCACATGGCTTGGCCCGCCGGGCGCGGCGGCAACGCACGCCTGGACCCAGTCCTGAGCAGGTGGTGAGACGTTTGGACCGCCGACTCCGGCATAATCGCCGCTGAGCAGCGTGTTGATGAGGTAGTAGAGCCAATCCGGATCGGCCATGCAGTCGGAATCCGTGTAGGCAAAAACCTCTCCTTTCGCGACCGCAGCACCGTGATTGCGCGCCGCACTCAGGCCGCGGTTCGGCTGGTGGAGATACCGCACGTCCGGAAACTGTGCGGCGATCTCACGTGTCTCGTCAGTGGAACCATCGTCAACCAGCACAACTTCGTAAGCGGGGTAGTCAATCAGGTCTAACGAGCGCAGGCACGCCGCCAGCGTCTTCGCACCGTTATAGGAACAGACGATCACCGAGACGAATGGCGTCTTCGACAAGCGGCGGTGCGGCAAGACCGCGTCGTCCTGACCTAGCTTGTCACGCAAGGTGAAGAACGCCTTCTTCGGTTCGCGCTCGCGCGTGACGATCCCGAAGGCCCAGTCGGTGATTTCCTGCTCGCCGGTAAACCATTCGTCTGTCCAGGAGAAGAAGATCGTTCCGGCGAGGCCACACTTGACCACGCTGTCGATGTGCCAGCCGAGCATTTCCGCCTGTTCGTCCTGCGAGTGGCGGATCGTGTCCATGCCGAATTCGCCGAGAATCAGCGGTCGATCCTCCGACAGATTTTGCAGCCGCAGCAGGTAGCGCTCGAACTCAACCTGATTGTGCAGGTAAACATTAAAACAGGAGAAGTCGCTGTTTTGCGGGAGCAGGAACTCAGTCGGCGGATAGCTCGCGTAGGAGAAGAGCACGTCGGAATCGGTTGCGCGACCGACGCGGATCAGGTGCTCGATGAACTCGGTCACGCGGCGCACACCGAGCCACCGCACCATGGTGGGCGGGATTTCGTTGCCGACCAGGTAACCGAAAAGCGCGGGATGCCCTCTGTGCTTGGAAACCGTCTGGCGAACCGTATCGGTGATTGCTTCGCGCAGCTGGTGGCGCGACAAAAACTCAACGTGTTTCGCCCACGGCACGCTAATTAACACGTGAATGCGGGCGTCGGCGCAGAGATCGAGAAACCAGCGCGGGGGGGAATGATAAACCCGGACCAGATTCACGCCGATCTCGCGCATCTGGCGCAGATCGCGCCCGGCCTGTTCAGGAGGACCGACGTAGAATCCATCAGCGTCTGGCTGGAATGGCCCGTAAGTGATGCCTTTGACAAAAAACTTGCGATCGCCTTCAAAGAAGAACTTGGCGACGGCGCGGATGCGCGACTCGGCAGGCACGCGCGGAGAGTATGTGCGTGCCGCGCAAGCGTCCAGAACTGTAGGGCCGGACCGCTGGCCTGTACCGCCTCGGAACGGCGGGGGCAGCGATTCCCCTACAGGCTGCGCAGCGCCTCGCCCATCGCTGCGGCGGTGCGCTCCAAGTCGTGCTCGGTATGGGCGAGCGATATGAAACCGGTCTCGAATTGCGACGGCGCGATGTAAACGCCGCGCGCCAGGCATTCGTGGAAGAACCGCGCAAATTGTTTCGTGTCGCTCCGCTTTGCGCTCGCGAGATCCGTCACGGGACCGGCCGTGAAGAAAATGCAGAACATCGAGCCGATGCGGTGCAGGGTCAGCGCCAGGTTCGATTCGCGGATGTGACTGCGGAGCATCTCTTCAAGCATCGCGCCGAGCTGCTCAAGTGCGCGCCACCCGTCCGAGCGTTCCAACTCACGCAGCTGCGCAATCCCTGCGGCCATCGCCAGCGGGTTTCCTGAAAGCGTTCCCGCCTGATAAACCGGACCTTCGGGCGAAAGCTCATCCATGATTTCGGCGCGCCCGCCGAATGCGCCAACCGGCAATCCGCCACCGATGATCTTGCCGAGCGCGGTAAGATCCGGAGTGATACCGTACACTTCCTGCGCGCCAGCGCGCGAAACGCGAAAACCCGTCATGACTTCGTCGAAGATCAAGAGCGCGTCATTCGCGCTGCATTCCTCGCGCAGCGTTTGCAGGAATCCGTCGTTTGCGAAATAGAGCCCGGCATTGGCCGGAATCGGCTCAACGATGATCCCCGCGATTTCTTCACGATTGTCGCGAAAGGCGCTGCGAACCGCATCGACGTCATTGAACGGGAGCGAAATCGTAAGCGACGCAATCGGCTGGGGCACTCCCGCGCTGTCGGGCTGGCCGTGCGTTAACGCGCCACTCCCGGCATGGACCAAGAATGAATCGGCGTGACCGTGATAGCAGCCTTCGAACTTGATGATCTTGTCCCGTTTGGTGAAGCCGCGCGCCAGCCTCAGGCAGGACATCGTTGCTTCGGTGCCGCTGTTTACCATCCGAACCTTTTTAATTGAAGGCACCCAGCGGCAGATCAGTTCCGCCATTTCCACTTCGGCTGGGTTTGGAATCCCGAAACTGACCCCTCGCCCCGCGGCATCGCGCACAGCCTCTGTCACCACACGCGGAGCATGGCCGAGAATCGCCGGACCCCACGTCCCGACGTAATCGATGTACTCCCGACCATCCACATCCCAGATGTGCGCGCCGGTTGCGCGTTCAACGAAAAACGGTTCGCCACCGACACTTCGAAACGCGCGGACGGGCGAGTTCACGCCGCCCGGAATGACGCGGCGCGCTTTGGCGAAGAGTTCGGACGAGCGTGAGTTCACAAGAAGCGAACTTCCAGCGTTCAATGTCCAACGTCCAATTCGTCAGGAACTTTGACACGCCTGCGCGGCGCGTTACTCTCAGTGCTCCTGACTCGGCGGGGTAGCCAAGTGGTAAGGTCGCGGTCTGCAAAACCGCTATTCGCGGGTTCGATTCCCGCCCCCGCCTCGCCTCCTAGGGTGGCCCTTGCTGTGTCGGGTCGTTCTGTGTCGCCGACCAGGGTGAGTTGTTCCTATCGTAGTGCGTCTGGACGAGCGAATAGCCGACGTAAACCAGAACGCTCGCGACAAACCCAGTCAGTAAACCGATGCGAATTACATGCCCGACCGGGCGCTCGAAGATGTTGAAGAGGCTGGGCGGTTTGTCCTTGTGCATACGGGCAATGGATCAGTGCTTGTGTCCGTGCTTTTCACCGCGTTGAGGCGGACCTTCGCCGATTGCCGGCAAGGGCGCAGGTCCAGTTCTGGCATGCGACGCCCGGTGTGCCTTGCGTTCGCGAGGCTGCGTCTGCTCGAGGGCTCGGGCCGGCTTCTGGTCAGCCGCGGCGGCGTTTGCCTTCGCACGCGCTACCTGCAACGAAATCGGCATGCTTGGATCTACCGGTAAAGAGTTGTCCGCCGGTTTGGACTGCGAGTGAAGCACCTCCGCCATCTCCCGCGAAGCGCTGCCCAGGTTGTAAATGATCTGCGGCTTTGAGCGCTGGTCAGCGGCGGTCCGTGCCTCTGGGGAGCTCTTCTGCTGAGAGGCTGTTTCCGGTGGCGGCGGCTGCGCAGAACTCCGGCAGGCCGTCGCAACAACGGCAGCAGCAACAATGCTGAACGCGTTTCCGCGCAGCTGCTTTGGGCTCATGACAAAAAGTTCAGGGGGGTCCGTCCATGAGAACGGACGTAATACGTTCGTATTATCCCAAATCGCTGGTCGCACTGCAAGGGAAAACACGGTTGAAACGGGCATTCGCTAGACGACGGACCGCCCCGGCGGTAAGATCTGCGCCAGGAATCTGATGCCGCAGTTTTCGTATCGCGCGAGAAACGCGCAGGGAGCGCTCGTCGAGGGAGTGCTCGATTGCCCGGACCGCGCGGTTGCGATTCGGCAGATCGAGCAGCTGCATTATATCCCCGTGCGGATCGATCCGATAGGCGCCGCGCCGCAAGTGGTGACCCGCGGCGCCGTCGCCACGCCGGCTGCTGCAGCGCCTGTGGCGCCAAATGAGCGGCTGCGCGTCCCGCATGCGCAGTTGCTCATTTTCACGGAGCAACTCGGGCACCTGCTCCACGCGGGAATGACGCTCGACGAAGGACTGAGCGTGCTCGAGAAACGCCTCAAGCAGCCGCGCGTCCAGCAGATGACTCGCGCATTGCACCAGGCGCTGATCGACGGCCGAAGTTTCTCTCAGGCGCTGCGCGATTTCCCGCGCGTCTTTCCGCCGATTTACGTCAACCTCGTCGCCGCGGGCGAAGCCAGCGGAGCCCTGCCTGAAATTCTGTCCCGCCTCGTGCAGCATTTGATGCAGGCGAAAAATCTGCGCGACCGCGTTCAACAGGCGCTGATCTACCCGGCTTTCCTCGCTTTCGCGGGCGCGACGCTGATCACGATTTTCATCACCTTCATGGTGCCGCAGCTGACCGGGTTCATGTCGCAAAACGGCGGGTCGCTGCCGCTTCCGACGCGCATCCTTCTAGGCGTGCATCATCTCATCACAGGCTACTGGTGGATTGCCGCGCTTCTTGTCGTCGGTGCGGTCATCGGCTTTCGCGCCTTTGTCCGCACCGATGAAGGCCGCGTCACATGGGACCGATTTCGCCTCATGGTGCCGGGCTACGGGCGCGTGATTCGTCACCGCTACTACGCGCAATTCTCGCGCACGCTCGGCACATTGATGGAGAACGGCATCCCGTTGCTGAAGGCGATCGACCTGGTGACGGAAATCGCCGGCAACCGCTATTTGGAAACACGGATGGCACAGGTTCGGAGGGACGTAATCGACGGCGCGAATCTTTCGGCGGCGCTCGCTGCACAAAAGCTCTTTCCCGATCTTTTCACCGACATGATGGCCGTTGGAGAACAGACCGGCCACTTCGCCGATACGATGCAGACGATAGCCGACGTCTATGAACGCGAACTCGATCGCACGGTCCAATTGATTTCATCACTGATCCCGCCGCTCATCATCGTGCTGATCGCAATCATCGTCGGTTTTGTGGTTTACAGCATTCTCTCTGCTGTGTTTGAGATGACACATAGTTTGCAGATGCGACCTCAGTAAGGTAATCTCCGCGCCGAAATGTTCCCCCGGCTCATTGCAGCAACGATTTTCCTGACTGCGACCTGCGCTGTCGAGGCTCAGGAAGCGATGCTCGACCGTCTGCCCCAGCGCGCAGCGACGCCGGAGGAAAAAGACGTCGAAAGTGCCTGGCTTGACTTGCGCCAGACTCCCGCGGCCAACGCGAAGGCGCAGAGCGCGCCACCCTGGGTGGAGGCAGTCACGCTCGCTACGCCCGAAGTGAAGCCCGGTGAGATCGCGACAAGCATCTTCCGCATCCGCCTTTCCCGCCCCCGGCCCGATTTTCAAGTACTGATGTTCCGGTTGTTCTTTGACGATAAGCCCGACCAGCGCCCGACATTGGTGGCATGGGATGAATCCGGCACAGAGGTGCTGCAATCAGCCCCGCTCGGGCTCGGCGTGAATATCGCCACCTCCGAAACGGTTTTCGTCCCACTGAATGGCGCGTCTACGATTGACGTTCAAGTGCCGGGCGACGGCAAAAACATTCGTGGCGCCTATCTCGATTGGATGACGAGCAGCGAAGTGCTGCACCCGATCAGCGCCGACCATCGAGACTTGATTCCGGAGCCGTTCTCCGCCGCCGCTCCGTTGCACGCGCCGGTGCAGGATAACGAGCGGTTCGGCACCGTCACGGCCACACTTTCGGACGAGACGATCCGGATTGGTGCGAGCGTGCAAAACGGTGCCGCCTTCCAATTCCCGATCGAAACGCAGCCGCTCGCGGCCGTGATCACCTTCGAAGTTGCTGCCGCGAAGATCGACTCGCCGCCGGAAATTTACCTGAACGGCGAGAATATCGGCGGTGTCTCATTGACGTTGCCTGATTTGTCGGACCCGGGTTATCGCGGCGAAATGGGAGCGCTCGTGCGAGAAATGCGTTTCCGATACACCGGCTGGATCCGGGCCCAAAAAGTAGTGCCGGCGAGTAGCCTGCGAGTCGGATCGAACGATCTGCTCGTCGTCGCCGGCGCAGGCACCGATGCTTCGGCGATCCGGGCGACGCAGATACAACTGAAATATCTCTGGGACAAATCGGACTACGATCTCGTACCGGAACGCTGATCTATGAAGACACGGAAAGAACAGGGCGGCTTCACATTGCTTGAGATCATGCTCGTGGTGACAATCATCGCGTTGCTCCTCGGGACCGCGATTTACAAACTGGGCGGCAACGTGGAATTCGCGAAACACACGCGCGTTTCGGCGGATATTCAGGGCATCAACACGCAGTTAAAGCTCTATGAGAGCATGAACGGTTTTCTGCCCACCAGCGAACAGGGCTTGCAGGCCCTTGTGACTCAGCCATCCAGCGATCCGCGGCCGACGCGATGGTACCAGCTCTACAAGGAGATGCCGAAGGACCCGTGGCAGAACAATTACATTTACCTCAATCCGGGCCGAAAAAATCCCAACGGCTACGATCTCTATTCGGCGGGGCCCGATCGCCGGCCGGATACGGCTGACGACGATTGGGGAGGCTAGCCCGTTTTTGGCGCGGCGAGTTGTCGCGGAAGCTTTTCCGCATTCGGACCACGCGCGGCCGCGGATTTACAACTCCGGCGTGGGCACCGGCTGTGGCGTCGCCGCGGTCATATTAGGCTGGTTCGGACTTCGCGGAATCACGCCCCTGACCCGCGGCGGCGGCGTCGGTAACATCGGAATCGGTGCCGGTTTGATTGCCCCCGGCGCGGCGGGTGGTGCCGGCTGCAGCGGCCCACCGGGCACAACGCCGCCGGGCGGCGGCGGAACCGGCGGCGCGCCGCCCGGCGGCTGCGGCTGCGCTTGGGGCTGCGCGCCCTGCCCTCCGGCTATCGGTTGACTGATCAGCGCCTGGTTGAATGTGAGGGTGGCGAACTGACCATCTTTTGAAATCGTCACCTTCGTCGCGCCTACCTTGTCCGACCATTCGATGTTCGAAATGCTGTAACCGTCCACTGGCGTCTTCGCCGTCAGGTATTTCTTGAAATTTTTGTCCGCACTGGAACCAATCGTGACCATGTCGCCGTCGGGCGACTTCGCGGCGTTAGCGACGTAAAGATCCTTGGCGAAGCTGGCGGTGGTCGGCGGCGGAGCTGCGGCTGTCGCGACCGCGAACGGTGACTTGTCCATCATCCCCTGATAGCGCGCGAAGGCGAGAGGTTTCGGGACGCTGTCTTCAGCCGAAGCGATCCCGGCGCTGAGGAGCAGCACGCAACAAAATGAGCCGGCCCGTTTCATTTCCGGGGGGCACCTCCCGGCGCGAACCAGCGGGCGATCTTGAATTTGCCGCGCATCATTGTCGGATCCGACCCGTCGATCTGCAGATTCACGCTTTCAAAGACAACGAAAAATTCGGGCTGTTGAACATCGTAAAGAAAATGCACCAGAGGCGGCCATGGACTTTTCGTTTCGATTGAAGCGAAGACGGACTGGTGATTCGGCCCGGAATCGCCGGTACCGATCGCAGGATTCTCGATGAGGACGTTGTGCTTGCCGGCGATTTGTTTGACCTCGTCGAGCAAGGTCGACGCTTCCCCGGGACCTTTCAGCTGCGGCTGATGCTGCTTCAGCCACTGGTCTCGCTTGGCCCACATGTCGCGTTCCTTCACGTAGACCGATTGGGTGGCACGCGCCTGCTTGCGCGCGGCGAGCCGCGAGCGGGCCTGGCTCGCTGACCCAAGCAGGGCACTCCAAATGAGGATGTTGATGAACAGGAAAATGGCTCCTATGACGATGAGCGCGAGCAGGCGCTCGCGCTTGCTCATCCGGTCAAGGTAAGCGCGGATCATTTCTGCTTTCCTTCCAGGCGATACTGCGCGTGTTCGTTCGGCAAAATTCGGGGCGGTTGTGGCAAGTCGAAAGTGAATGCCTGCAGGCCGGGATTCTTTTTCACCTTGTCGGCGAATTGATAGACGAGCGCGGCGGAATTGGCTTCGCCATCGACAGAGATTTGCCGCGCCGATTGATTAAATTGCGTGATCCGCACATCCGCCGAGGGCAGGCTTTCGAACAAGTGCAGCAGCACTTCGATCGGGTAGTAGCGCGGGTCCATGGCCGGCGCGAGCTCCTTCCATTCAGCTTCGGTTTTCTTGATGAAATCGACCTGCGGTGCGTCGTGCGCGATCCGCTTCTCGAGGCTGCTGACGCGCCAGCGCAGCACGAACAAATAAGCGAGAAAGAGGACCAGAACGGCGGCGTAAGCCATTCCCGCCAGGATCAAACGCTTTCGCCATTCGCGTTGCCGAACAAGTTGGCGCCGCCGCGCCTTCCATTCATCCGGAAGCAGATTCAGCCTGACGGCCGCGGGCGGCGCTTCGACAGCGACTAGATCGGCGGGCGTGGCAAAGACGTCCTGCAAGGTATCGCGCAGGGTATAAAGGCTCTCGTCGAGGAGGACGTTGTCAAAGTTGGTGTCGATGCCCTGCAACTCGGCGGTCAGCGCGAGCTGCGGCAGATCCCGTTGCAACTGCGAAGCATCCGCGCCATTGAGCGAACGCGTAAAGCTCAGTTTCCCCTCTTCCGAAATTGCGCAGATCGTGGATTCCGTTTCCGGGTAAATAAAGAGCGCTGTGCCGGTAGGGGCATGAGTCGCGGAACGCTGCGCGCCGTAGACCGTCACCTGGCTCGGAATGATGCCGCGCGAAATCAGAGGCGCGGCAAGCTCGCGCAGCTTCTCGTTATGAACCGCGACCGCGGAGATGACCGTCCCCTCCTCCGTCCGCTCGATCACGTCGTAATCAGAGGTTAGTTCTTCGGGCGCATAGGGCAGCGACTTTTCAATCTGAATCCGAACCATCTCGCCGAATTCATCCGGCTCGACTGTCGGCAGCCGGAGTCGCTGCGCCAGCACGGCCGCGACCGGCAGACCGAAGATGATGTTCTCGTCAGCCCCGAGGAGCGGCGCAGCTTCCTCGAGATTCAGGACCCCGCGCACCTCCCACACGCTGTTGTGCGGGGCGAAGCGGACGATGTTCCAGCCCTTTCCAGCAGGGATAAGAAACACTGGGTGGGTTGGACCTTGCGGCTTGCGATTGAGGATCAAAGCTCTTTCCAGGTTCCTGCG
This sequence comes from Chthoniobacterales bacterium, assembly GCA_045809925.1. Classification (GTDB taxonomy): domain Bacteria; phylum Verrucomicrobiota; class Verrucomicrobiia; order Chthoniobacterales; family UBA10450; genus CADDYX01. The sequence goes on along the minus strand of JBJMWX010000108.1, from coordinate 41,957 downwards.
ACCAACTGAGGCGTGCCGCCGGTCTTGCGGATCACCATTCGCACCACACGCGTAACGTCTGCGGACTTACCGACACTGACAACGCGGAACACCTGATCCTTAAACCCGACGAGAGGGGCAATCTGTGTAAATTGCTGTGCCGAAAGGCCGAGCGCAACCTGCACATCCTGGACGCTCTTGAATTCCGCGTCATCTTCCGTGCCCTCGATGCCGTCGTCGCCTCGGCGAATCGCGAGAAACTGGTCAACCATCGGTTCTGTCATTCCTGGTAAGGCGAGCAATACCTCGCGTGAAGCCCATGATACGTCGATCGGACCGGTGCTGTTGAGCGTGAAATCTCCGTCCCAGTTCGGATCGGCGGTAAACTGTTCCCATCCCCGCACCCGCTTCAGATCGTCGACCCGGGTGAGGAGCGCGTTGGCCGGCTGGTAATCAGCTTCGTTCTCGGCGCCATTCAGGCGCACGAGATTATCGGGGTCGACCCAATCGAGCAGGCAATCAATCATCCGGTCGCGATCGTTCAGCTCAACCCCGCGCATCTCGAGATACTTGCGCAGAACTTCCAGCCGCTGTGGGTTCTCGCCCGCGACCAGCCAGTTAAGGTTCAGTCGGCCACCTTCACCGGTGATGTGCGTTTCAAACGAAGTACGTCCGCGGCGCTGGAACAACACGGATGAGCCGGGCTTGATCGCGGGGTGCAGCGCGATTTCGGCGCCCGAGCATGCCATGGCTTCCGCTTCGAGTGAACGATTGGCGTAACCGGCAAGGGTCAGCCGCGTGTTGATGTCGAGCGCCCAGGCAATGATCATCGTGCTGAGAAGAAGCACCGCCCAGAGTGACAGCATTAAGGCCGCGCCGCGGCGGTCTTTTGCGTGGGACGTCCTCATAATGGTGTTCGACCGAGCGCAATCACGGCTTCCCATGGGACTGGTAGATCCGAGCGGCCGACCGCGATCTTGACCAGTCGCGGCAAGGTCATCGTGTCGGTCCAGCGCTCGACCCACGAGTTCAATCGCGGGTCGAAATAGCGGACCTGGAGACTGCTTACATTCCGGAGCAATGGCACCCAAGATTCCGAGTCAGGATCGCTCGATCCGCGCGGCTTTCGCACCATGCCGATCTCCATCAGGTCGGCCGACCCTTGCATTGGACGGCCACGCAGGCTGACAACGTAATCGCCGGAGGCGTAGCGCGTGAGCAACCCCGGCCCGGCGCTGCAAATCCATGTCACTTCATCGCGCGGCCGGTCGTTCAACTTCAAAGGCTCACCTGTCAGCGCACCAACCCCGGAAGGAAGACTCTGCCATTGCGCACTGAGGAGGTTGAGCAGCCCCGTGTAGCGGGCGTCAATCAGTGTTTGATCCGACGAGACGCGAACGGCAGTGATGTTCGCCTGCACGAAACGGTAGATCGCCAGCGACATCATCGCGAGAATTGCGACGGCGAGCGAGATCTCGAGCAGGGTGAACCCCGCGACCGCGGCAACACGCTTCCGCCCACGGCTCGCAGAGGCCCGTGCCGAGCCAGCGACATCATTAAAGTTATCCCGCCCGATAGACATAGAACTCCAGAACACGCGATTCCTTGCGGCTGCCACGCACCCAGTCTGCGGAGAGCCGGATCGTGTGAATGCCGCCCAGCTCCTGGTCCTTTTCGTCCTTCAATCCAGCAGGCGCGACTTTTTGCGTCAGCGTGACTTGGCCAAAACCGGTGTCGATCTTCGCTTTCTTGCCATCGTCGGGCAAACCGGGTGCCGCCTGGATTTCAGCCATCCGATTTGCAAGGATCAGCCGCACCCGCGCATCGTCTTCGGTCAGCGTGCTGGCGGTGAGGCAATTCTGCATGGAGCGGCCGAGGGCAAGGGCGCCCAGCACGAAAATCGTCACGCCGAGCAGCACTTCGTACAGCGCGAATGCCATGTGGCGGCGATGTCTGACCGTCGGCCTGCGGTCACGGTGCCGGTCACAGAGCGCCCCTACACGGAGACTATCTCGCTGCATAGTTGAGCATCTCCGGGCGCGCACTTAACGCCGAGTAACTGGCCGTCCACGTCCCGTCGCTCCCTTTGAATGAGATGACCGCCGGCTCGCAGTTGCCCGACGGCCAGAATACCCATTCAGGCGCTGGATTTTTCACGAGCGCGGCCGGCAAGCCGAGCTTGAATGCGTCGCCGCGGCGGAGTGGGTACAGGATCGTTGGTTTATCTTCCTCATCTTTGCTCACGGATTCGGGCCGCAGCACCAGGTTATCCTTGTTCCAGACAATCAGATAAGGCCGGTGTTCAGTTACGCTCTTTTCCTGCGCGGTACGAACAAGGTTGTTAAAGCCGTCGACGGAGCGTCGCAGGCGTCGATCTGCCAGCACGCCAGTGAGACTCGGCACTGCGAGCAACAGCAGCATGAGCAGGATGAACACCGATATGGTGATCTCAAGGAGGGTAAAGCCCTGGCGGCGGCGCATGGCGTAAATTTTACGCCTTTACGGGCTCATTCACAACCGGCGCACCCGCCGCAATATGCCGCTAAAAAAACGCAATAGACCGGCAGCGCCGGTTTGCGAGTGTGATAGGCTTTAATTGTGAAGAAGCGGAGCGGTGCTGCTGTCGGTCTGCGTGTGTTCTGCGTCCTCGCCGTGCTTGTTATCGTCGCAGTGCTCCTCTGGCAGGGCCTGACCCAACACGGCGCGCCCGATCCGGAAAAGCCAAATACCAGTCCGACCGTTGCTTTTCTCGACATCGGCGTCCTCGTGTTCCGCGAAGGCTTGGAATGCATTCTGGTGCTCGCCGCGATCACCGCGAGCATGGTCGGGGCCCGTAGCATTCACAGACGGCCCGTCGGCATCGGGGCTGCGGTTGCCTTCGGTGCCACGCTCGTGACCTGGTTTATAGCCATCGGCATCATGGGCCGGCTGACGGAAAGCGTTCCCGCACTCGATCTTCAGGCTGCGACCGGACTGCTCGCGGTCGTGGTGCTGCTCGTGATCATGAACTGGTTTTTCCACAAGATTTACTGGGGCGGGTGGATCCGTCATCACAACCGCCGGCGCAAAGCACTGCTCGCCAACGCAAATGCGGTGCTGATTACACAACGCCGCCTGTTCTGGGGTTTTGTTCTGCTCGGATTCACTTCGCTTTATCGTGAAGGATTCGAGGTCGTGCTCTTTCTCCAAAGCTACCAGCTGCGGCTCGGCGGGAGCGTCGTCCTGAAAGGCGCTCTCCTTGGCCTGACGCTGTCTGCACTGGTCGCGCTGCTCACCTTCGTCCTGCAGCAGCGGTTGCCGTATCGCAAGATGCTTGTCATCACCGGCATCCTCCTCGGCGTCGTCCTGCTCGTGATGGTCGGTGAACAGGCGCAGGAGATGCAGCTCGCGCACTGGATTTCGACAACTCCGGTCCCGTCACTGGTCGCCGTGATGCCCGCCTGGCTCGGGCTGTGGTTCGCTGTCTTTCCGACGGTGGAGACCCTCACCGCACAGGCGATCGCGGCATTGCTGGTAATTGGCTCGTACTATCTGGCAAGGCGGCTGGGCGGTGGTGCTCTCGAACCGGATGTTGCTGTCCCGGAGGCGCTCGAGACGGCTGAGGTTCCGATCATGGCACCGGTTGCCGCTCCTTCGCGTAATCTCCCCGCAGCAGCTGGTCAGCTGCGCGCGTAAACGCGCGGTAATTCGTCGTGCAGAGAACAGCAGCCCTTGTCGTTCTTTGTCTCGCGACCCTCGCAGCGTCCGCCAACGCGGGAGCACGTCGCTTCACTTATATCTACGAAGCCACTACTGGCCGGCCCGGTAGTATTGACTTCGAGAATTGGGTCACGTTCGAGGCGCACACGCCAAACGATCACGCCTTTCGCGAAGTCACATTTCGGCACGAGCTGGAGTTCGGCCTGACCGAGCACCTCCAGGCATCTCTCTACCTCGCGGATTGGGGATACACGCGTGGCGAAGGCACTCGCTACAAGGCATCTGCGCTCGAGCTGATCTACAACTTCACTAATCCGATTATCGATCCGGTCGCGCTCGCCGTTTATCAGGAATACCAGATCGGGGATCGATTCTTCGAATGGGAGTCGAAGGTCATCGCCCAGAAGAATATTGGACGGCTGGTCGCCGCATACAACGTCACCCTCGAAGCAGAATGGTCCGGTTCAGGATTGTCGGAACATTCCGGCGAGTTGCAGCAGTCGCTCGGTCTGAGTTACGAACTGCATCCGCGCTGCGCACTCGGCCTGGAGCTTCTCCATGAGATCGGATTTCCGGAATGGGCTGAAGCAGGTCGAGGTGTCTTTTTCGCGGGTCCAAACGTGTCGATCCGCAGTGCGAACTGGTGGACGACAATCACCGCGCTCGGCCAGGTCACACGAGCCGGAGATGAGCCGGACCTGCAGATTAGAACGATCTTTGGTGTGATGTTTTGAAGCGCCTTGCTGGTCTGCTAAGTATCGCGATCGCTCTGCTCGGCTGCGTAGAACAGCGCGAAGCCCCGCTGATCACGGTTGAATCGCGAGTCTCCCGCCGAGCCCCGGCTGCGCAGGCGCAGCTAGACCTCGGCCGGCGGTTGTTTGTCACGCGATGCATCGAGTGCCATTCGCTCCCGGCGGTCCATGCGTATCCGGCGGATGCATGGCCGGGAATAGTCGGCTGGATGGCACCGCGTTCCGGTTTAACGACGGAAGAGGGCCGCGCTGTCGCCGCCTACGTCGTAGCGGCGCACGCCAGGAGGTGATTTTCCGCGGGTCGCGGGGCACGATCCTAGCTTCGTTCGTCCGCCGGATGACTGGCGAGACGATCGACGCGCTTTTTACCGGGATGTTGGCGAGCGGGGAAGGCGTCTCGGACCTCCTGTTTGTCCCTGGCAAGCCGCCGCTGGTCGAGATCCATGGGCGGTTGCACGATTTTCCAATCGATACGCCCGGGTCGGTGCTTACCCCGGCGTTGATCGAAGGACTGGCGAATCACATGATCAACGGGAGCGAACGTCTCCGGAAAGACTTTGCCGCGACCGGCGCGTGCGATTGCAGCTACGCGATTGCCGACCTGGCGAGATTCCGGGTCAATGTGTTCCGGCAGAACGGCCGCTACTCAGTCGTGATGCGCAAGCTCGAGTCGGAAGTGCCTACTCTCGACAAGCTCGGCCTGCCACCGATTTTCCGCGACATCATCAAGGAGAAGAATGGCATCGTGCTTGTCACCGGTGGCACCGGCACCGGCAAGACGACGACCCTCGCGGCAATGATCAACGAGCTGAACCAGCGCGAGGAGATTCACATTCTTACTCTCGAGGACCCGATCGAATTCTTCCACGGTCACGGCAAAGCCGCGATCTCGCAGCGCGAACTCGGCAAGGATTTTCCGAGTTTCGCCGACGGCCTCCGGTCTGCGCTCCGCCAGGCCCCAAAAGTCATTCTCGTAGGCGAAATTCGCGATCGAGAGACGCTCGACATCGCAATGACGGCATCGGAGACCGGCCACCTTGTTTTCAGTACACTACATACGGTCAACGCCGGACAGACGATCAGTCGCATTCTTGGCATGTATAGCCGCGAAGAAGAACAGCAGGTCCGGCAGCGTCTTGCGGAAAGCCTCCGTTATATTGTTAGCCAACGACTCGTAACGAAGATTGGCGGCGGGCGGCTGCTGGTGACCGAAATTATGGGCACCAGCTTGCGCACACGCGAATCGATTACCTACGGCGAGGCCGAGAACAGGACATTCCAGGAAATCATCGAAGCTGGTTCGACGCTCGGCTGGCACTCCTTCGACCAGTCACTTATGCGCGCGTTCGAATCCGGGATCGTGTCTGAGGAGAGCGTCATGCTGTATTGCAACAACAAAACGCGGATGCGGCGCGACCTCGATTCAGTCCTCAAAGCACGCGGTGAAACTGTTGGCGAATCCCTTTCCGGATTAAAGTTGCACGTGCCTGACGAATTCAAGCAGTCGGCAGACTCGGCAGAGCCAAAGCCAATCACCCGCACCTTCCAACCGCGTCCAAAACCGGCGCCGGCGGCAGTCGAGCAGTCGTAGTAGTCGGTTCCGCGCTCCCAAGGCGTCGCGGCCGCAACAGCCGGTCGCCCGCGCACACCAGTTTTTCGGCGCGGAGAATCGCCGATATTTCGGTTGAACGGCGCAACTTCTCTCTCAGTATACCGAATGCTCGCCGGTTCTTTGCGTTCCCTGCTCGTTGTCGCCTTTTTCGTTCTCGTTGTTCACCTTGCCCGCGCCGTCAGTCCGAGTCCGCATGGTGCTGCCCCGACAGCAACTCCAACCGCTTCGAGCTCACCCACTGCGTCGGCAACACCCGCCCCGCCGGGAACGGTTGATCAGAAACTGTTCGGCGCGATGAAATGGCGGCAGGTCGGCCCGTTCCGCGGCGGACGCGCACTCGCGATCGAAGGTGTGCCGGGCGAACCGAACACGTGGTACTTTGGCGGCGTCGCGGGCGGCGTTTGGAAAACGGCCGACGCCGGCGCCAATTGGACACCATTGTTCGACAAGGAATCGAACTCCTCGATCGGAGCGATCGCGGTTGCTCCATCCGATCACAACGTCATTTATGTCGGGACCGGCGAAGCTGCGCCACGCGGTAACATCACCTATGGCAACGGCATTTATAAGTCGATAGACGCCGGCAAGACCTGGAAGAACATCGGGCTCAAGGACTCACGGCAGATCGGCGCCCTTATCGTTCATCCGCAAAATCCTGACGTCGCACTGGTGGCTGCCTTCGGCCACGCCTTCGGCCCCAATCAGGAGCGCGGCATTTTTCGCACGACCGATGGCGGGAAGACGTGGACGAAAGTTCTTTATAAAGACGAGAACACGGGCGGCATCGATGTCGTCTTCGATCCGCACAATCCAAACGTCGTCTTCGCCGCGTTGTGGCAGGCACGCCGCCAGCCGTGGAATTTCTCCAGTGGCGGGCCAGGCAGTGGTCTCTACCGATCGGATGACAACGGCGTGACGTGGAAGCAGATCACCGGTAACGGTTTGCCAGATGGAATCTGGGGCCGAATCGGGATAAACGTTTCCGGCGCCGACTCGAATCGTGTCTATGCGATTGTCGAGGCCAAGGAAGGTGGAATTTACCGGTCCGAAGACGGTGGCGGCAAATGGACGCGCGTGAATGATGACGGCCGCTTCCGCCAGCGCGCCTGGTATTTCAGCAAAATCTACGCGGACCCGAAGGTACCCGACACGGTCTATGTCCTCAATACCGGCGCGTTCAAATCAGTCGATGGCGGCAAGACGTTCAACCTTTTGCCCGCTCGTCATGGCGATCATCACGGCCTCTGGATAGATCCGACCGATCCAAGTCGAATTGGTAATGCGAATGACGGCGGAGCGAGCATTTCGGTCGACGGCGGTAAGACCTGGAGCACGCAAAACAATCAGCCGACCGCGCAGTTCTACCACGTCGCGGTCGACAACGCGTTTCCGTATCACGTCTACGGTGCGCAGCAGGACAACTCGAACGTCGGCATCGCCAGCCGTGGCGAAAGCGGCGTGATCGGACGCGAAGACTGGTTCATCGCCGGCGGCGGCGAATGCGGTTTCGTGCTTCCCGATCCGCGGGATTGGCGAATCATCTACTCGAACAGCGAAGGCTACATCGTTCGCTACGACAAGAACCGTGAGCAGGCGCAGGAAGTAAGTGTTTGGCCGGTTGATAATTCAGGCCACGGCGCCGTCGATCTAAAGCACCGTTTCCAATGGGTCGCGCCGCTCATGCTCTCACCGCACAATCCGGACGTGATCTACACCGCGGCGGAGTCCGTCTTCAAATCAACCGATCACGGGCAGTCGTGGACACAAATCAGCCAGGACCTGACGCGGAACGACAAATCGAAGCAGCAGCCGAGTGGCGGCCCGATTCAACTCGACATCACCTCGGTGGAGTACTACGACACCGTCTTCGCGCTCGCCGAATCTCCGAAACAGCAGGGCCTGCTCTGGGCGGGGACGGACGATGGGCTTGTCCACGTCAGCACCGACGACGGCGCCCACTGGACGAACGTCTCTCCGAAGGCGCCCGAGTGGAGCACGATCGATCTGATTGAGCCGTCGCCACATGATGCCAACACCGCTTACGTAGCGGTTGATCGTCACAAGCTCGATGACGTCAAACCTTACATCTACAAGACGACCGACACCGGCAAGACTTGGGCCGCCATCTCCAATGGCATTCCCGAAGGAGCGTGCGTGCATGCGGTCCGCGAGGATCCGAAGCGCCGCGGATTGCTCTACGCCGGCACGGAAATGGGCGTTTTTGTTTCATTCGACGACGGCGGCCACTGGCAGCCGTTGCAGCTGAATTTGCCGGTCTCGCCGGTCCACGATCTTGTCGTAAAAGACGATGATCTCGTGGTCGCCACACATGGCCGCGCATTCTGGATTCTCGATGACCTGACCCCTCTGAGGCAGGTGAATGAGCAGCTCGCGGCCGCTGATTCGATCCTTTACCAACCGCAGACGGCGATCAGCCTTAGTTATCCGACCGAATTCGATAAACGTCAGCCGGTCGGCGAAAACCCGCCGCCGGGGGCGATGATTGATTACTACTTCAAGAGCGCACCGAAAGACGAAGTGACGCTCGATATCCTCGACGGCCAGGGCAAGCTCGTCCGACATTTGTCGAGCCGTGAAGAAAAGAAGAGCGACCAGCCACCGGAATGGCCGGACCGCGTCGAGGCTGCGAAGACGATTCCTGCGGCCGAAGGAATGAACCGCTTTGCGTGGGACCTTCGTTACGACGATCCAGTGCAAACGCCGGGCGCGTTTTATTCGGGCGAAGGTCCGCGCGGGCCGCACGTCGTCCCCGGAGATTATCAGGTCAAGCTCACCGTTGCGGGCAAAGTCCAGACTGCGCCGCTCAAGTTAATTCAGGACCCTCGCGTCCAGACGCCGCCGGATGCCTGGCAGAAGCAGCTCGAGCTCTGCACGCAGGTGCGCGACCGGATTACACAACTGCACACCGCGATCAACGAAATCCGCGACCTTAAATCGCAGATCAAGAACCTGCACACCAAGTTCGGCGACGACCAGCGGGTCAAGCCGGCACTCGACGCCGCGGATGAGCTGAGCAGGAAAATGTCAGGCGTCGAAGAGGAGCTGATTCAGGTGAATATGAAGAGTTCGGAAGGCAATCTCGTTTTCCCGAACAAGCTGAACGAGCGCTTCGACAGTTTCAGCCACTCGATCGACGGCGTGAATGCTGCGCCGACCCAGCCGCAATACGAGGTCTTCAAGATGTTGAGCGGGCAGCTTGACGAGCAGCTCACGAAGTGGACGCAGATCAAAAACGAAGAAGTGCCCAGGATTGGCACCGCCATCAAACAGCTTGATCTGCCCGCTCTCGCAATCGACCCACGCCGCGCGGCCGGGAAGTAGCGCTAGGTTTTGTCGACGCTGTACTTGCCGGGGCCGATGAATAACGCGCTCAGCAGCACCAGGCCCGTTCCGATCGGCATCAGGCCGGCATGAAGATTCCGGCTGGCCGCCAATGCGTGGAAGAGAGCGATCACGAGGCAGAACAAAATGCCGAGCCGGAAGAAGAGCCCGAAGATCATTAGCACTGCGCCGATACATGCGAGCAGCGCGCCGAGAAATCCCCAGACTGCATAATGCGAATGGATGCCGAGCACGTGGATGCCGCTGCCGAACCGCGACCACGCTCCGGTGCCGCCCATGAGTACAGGTGCGACAAGAATTACGAACACCAAGCCAAGTGTCACCCGCAACAAGAGCAGCCCAAATTCATTGTACTTTGCCAGAAATTGCATTCGCACGGCGCGAAGCTGCACGAACCGCATCTGCAGCGCAATCTTGTCATGTCGAGCGCAGCCGAGACATCTTCTCGTACGCTGATAGGAACGGAGATTCCTCGGCTTGGCTCGGAATGACAGTCTTCACACTATGAACATCAGCAAAGCCGTCCTGCTGGCAGCCGGCCGCGGGACACGAATGCGCGAGCTGACGAGCGATTTGCCAAAGCCGATGCTGACAGTGCGCGGCAAACCTGTGCTTCAGCATGTTGTCGATGGTTTGCGTGGCGCCGGCATTTCGCGTTTTCTCCTTATCGTCGGATACCGCGCCGACGTGGTGCGCTCCCACTTCGGCGATTCGGTGGAGTACGCAACGCAAACAGTGCAGGACGGAACGGGCCGCGTGGTGGAGCTGGCGCGCGACTTTGTCGGCGCGGATCCGTTCGTGCTCAGCTACGGCGATATTCTTGTCGATTCCCCGAATTACGGCCGGCTCGTCGTCATGGACGAGGGCACAGAAGCGATCGTGAGCGTCAAACAGAACGAAGATGTGAGCAAAGGGGGCGCCGTCTTCGTCAACGAGCGATTTGAGCTTATCGACCTACGAGAAAAGCCTCAACCGGGCGAACCGACCAGCCCTTGGTACAACGCGGGCGTTTACGCGTTTCGCCCCAGCATTTTCGGATTCACGGCGAACCTGGAGCGTTCCCCACGCGGTGAATACGAGCTAACAGACGCGATTCGCGCCCTCGCTCATTCCGGGCGGAAAGTGCAGGCACTTGAGCTGACGGGCGAGTGGGCCGACGTGCGTGATCCCGAAGTTCTCGCACAGCTAAATCGCTAAACGTGTAGCGACGGCCTTGATTGCCGTCCTTTCAGGCATAATGCGCGATGGCGATCATAGGGCCGCTCCAGTTATACAGTTTCCGCCTCGGGCTCTTCGCCGAGTTCCTCTTCGATCTCACGTTGCCACCGTTTCGAGACCCACGGCCGAAGAAGTCCGTAAAGCAGATACACGATAAACAGCACCGCCGGCATCCAATCATAATTCAGCACCGTCATAAGCAGTACCGTTGCGATGATCAGGAAACGCGGGAGCGATTTGGTCGTGCGCCAGGTGATGGCTTTGAAACTTGGATAGCGCAGCTTGCTAAACATCATGATCGAGAGCAGCAGCATGAGGGGCGGCAGGATCCATTTGTAGCGGCCGATCTCGTGGTCGCGCTCACCGAACCACCAGAGCATGAAGAGCGTTAGCGAGGCGATCAGCCCCGCTGCCGCTGGAATCGGGAACCCGGTGAAATCCTTCGAGGTCGGCGAATGCCCGGCAGCCGCAGCCGTGTTGAAGCGGGCCAGCCGCAGCGCCCCGCAAAGGAGGTAAACGAAGGCCACGACCCACCCGGTACGGGGAAAATCGAGCAGCACGATTCGATAAACCATCAGAGCCGGCGCGACCCCGAAGGAGACAACGTCCGCAAGCGAATCGAATTCGCGGCCAAAGGCTGAGTCCTGTCCGCCGAGTCGGGCGAGCCGGCCGTCCAGCACGTCGAAGATACACGCGCCCAGGATCAACCAGACCGCCATGTGAAACAGGATCGCGGCCGCGTCCGGATTCGTGCCCTGGAGGAGCGCGCCCTGCACGATTTTGAGCGTCGCGGCAAACCCGCAGAAAAGATTGCCCGCTGTCATCAGGTTGGGCAGCAGGTAAATTTTCGAGTTTTGGTCGCTCATTTTGTGCGCAGTCGCGCAATAACCGTCAATCCACCTGCGACCCGGTCGCCAACCTTCGCCAACACGTCTGCTTCGAGCGGCAAGTATACTTCCGTGCGCGAGCCGAAGCGAATCATCCCGAAGCGCTCCCCTTTACGCAGCTCATCGCCAACCTTCGACCAGCCGACGATCCGTCGCGCGATCGCGCCGGTGAGCTGCCGCACGACGATTGTGGCGCGCGGGTTTTCGAAAGCCCACGTCATCGCTTCGTTCTTGGTCGAACAGTCGGTGCGCCGCGCGTCGAGGCAGAGACCTTCGTGATGCTGACGGTAAATCACTCGTCCATCGATTGGCGCACGATTGGTATGCACATCGAATACCGAAAGAAAAATGCCGATCCGCATGGTCCGCGACTTCACCACTTCGGTTTCGTCGACTTCAGCGACGTCGGCCACCACTCCATCCGCCGCCGCGACAACCGCCTCGGGGTCCGCCGGTGTCACACGTTCCGGGTCACGGAAAAATGCGAACGTGTAGATAATGAGCGCCAGAAAAAGGAGCGACAGCCACGGCCAGACGAACCAACTCGCAACCGTGAGCAGGACCAGGACGGCAAAAATCCACCGTGCTTCGTTGAGGGTCTGGAACCTCATCTTTAGGTTTGATTTTCCGGGGCGCGGGCGGGGAGGTCAAGCGCGGCCGCTCGACCACAAGATGCTGAGGTCGCATCTGCGCCCCTCCGCAATCGGTTGCGGAAAAAGTCGTTGATCCGTCAAGATTTACCTGTTGTTCGAGGGACCCTTTTCGGCTATGTTTTCGGCTCTAATGCCAGCCGCTGCCTTGCCTACTCCAGACGACGAAAACGATCAGCTAAATTCGGCCGAACGCGAACACATGAAGATCGGCGCCAGCCAGAAATACGACGCCGCCCAAATCGACAAACTGGAAGGCCTTGAAGCGGTCCGGAAACGGCCAGGAATGTACATCGGCGACCCGGACGAACGCGGTCTGCATCACTGTGTTTTCGAAGTTCTGGACAACTCAATCGACGAACATCTCGCTGGATTCTGCACCAGGATCGACGTCGCTATTCACGTCGACGGCTCCGTCTCGGTAAAAGACAACGGCCGCGGTATTCCCGTCGATATGCATCCGAAGTGGAAGATGCCGGCGGTCGAGCTGGTTCTTACGAATTTGCACGCCGGCGGAAAATTCGGACAAGGCGCCTATAAATATTCCGGCGGTCTGCACGGAGTGGGCGCGAAGTGCGTCAACGCGCTTTCTGATTGGTTCAAGGTCGAGGTCTCGCGCGACGGCAAGGTCTATCACATGGGCTTCGAACGCGGCAAAACCACGCAGACGCTGGATGTCATTGGTGAGCTCAAGAACAAGAAGAGCACCGGCACGCTGATTACCTTTCTTCCCGATCCGACGATCTTCACGATCACGACAGAGTTTAAGTTCGAGCGACTCGCAACTCGCCTCCGCGAGCTCGCCTTCCTCAATCCCGGCCTCGAGATCACGCTCATCGACGAACGAACCGAAGCGCAAAAGAAGGAAACGTTCTTCTACAAGCATGGCATCGAGGAATTCGTCAGGCAGCTCGGCGAAAACAAGCAGGTCATCCATCCGAAACCCGTCGTCATCTCGCGTCAGCGTGACGAGATTTTTGTCGATGTCGTGTTGCAGTACAACGACAGCTACAACGACCAGATCCTCTGTTTCGCGAACTCGATTCCCAACCCCGACGGCGGCACGCACCTCAGCGGTTTTCGCGCAGCCCTCACCAAGGCGGTCAATCAATACGCCAAGCAGAACAGCCTTTTGAAGGACAAGGATCCCGCCATCTCCGGCGACGACGTGCGCGAGGGTCTGACCTGTGTCCTCAGTATCAAACTGCCCAACCCGCGATTCGAATCACAAACCAAGGTGAAGCTCGTCAACACCGAGATCGAAGGCATCGTGAACTCGGTCGTCTACGACGGGTTGTTGACGTATTTCGACCAGACTCCGCCAGTTGCGAAACGGATTTTCGAGAAGGTGCTGACCGCGGCCCGCGCGCGCGAAGCGGCCCGCAAGGCACGCGAGACCATTCGAAAAGGCGCGCTCACAGGAGGCGGTCTGCCGGGCAAGCTAGCGGATTGCTCCGAGCGCGACCCGGATTTAACCGAGCTCTACATCGTTGAGGGTGACTCCGCAGGTGGCTCGGCCAAACAGGGACGCGACCGTCGTTATCAGGCGATCCTCCCCATTCGCGGCAAGCTCATCAACGTCGAGAAGGCGCGGATCGATCAATTTCTAAAGAACAACGAAATCCAATCGATGATCACGGCGATCGGGACCGGCATCGGCAAGCCGAAGGAGGACATCGACGGCATGCCGGTCAAAAAGGACGAATCGTTGTTCGACATGTCGAAACTCCGCTACGGCCGCATCATCATCATGACTGACGCGGACGTGGACGGTTCGCACATCCGCACTCTTCTCCTCACCTTTTTCTACCGGCAGATGACAGAGCTGGTTCGTGCCGGGAAAATCTACATCGCGCAACCGCCGCTTTATCAGATCAAGCGCAAGAAACGCGAGGAGTACGTCGATGATGACGTGCAGCTGAACAAGATCCTGATCGCGCTCGGCGCGGAAGACGTCCGGCTGAAGAACCTGGCCGATGACAAGGAAGTTTCGGCCACGCAGCTCAAAGACATCCTCGAGTCGCTCGAGAAGCTGGCCAAACTGAGCGAAGCAATCCGACGCCATGGCGGGGACTTCGAGGCGTTTCTCGGCGATCGAGACACGAAATCAGGCAAGCTGCCGACCTATCTCGTCAAGGTCCGTGAAGGCAACGACGAAACCGTCCGTTATTTTCACGACGAAAAAGAGGTCAGGAAATTCCACGAAGAGAATTCTGATCTTAACTTGTTCGACAATGACACGCAGCAGGAGCTGCTCCCGCTTGCCAATGGCAATGGTGCTTCAACCAGTTCAGCCAGGCCGAACGCGGCACGCCGCCGCGGCAAGCTCGTCGAGCTGCACGAGTCGACCACCATCCAGAAGATCATGGCCGAGCTCGCGCGCAAGGGGCTGAAGGTTGATCATTACGCGGCGAGCGATCGGCCGATCTTCGAGCTCATCGAAGGCGAAGGTGATCGCGCGACTTCCCACCCGCTCTTCTCCATTCCCGAAATCCTGCAGAAGATTGTCGAGATCGGACGCCGTGGCGTTCAGATCAAACGGTTCAAAGGTCTTGGCGAAATGAACGCCAAGGAACTCTTTGAAACGACGATGAACCCGGAGAAGCGCAAACTCCTTCAAGTGGAGCTGAACGACGACAACGCCGTCGAAGCCGACCAGATGTTCACCCGTCTGATGGGCGACGTTGTCGAGCCGCGGCGTCAGTACATCGAAGACAACGCGCTAAACGTTCGCAACCTCGATGTATAACGCGAACGAGAAGGTAGAACCGATCAACGTCGCAGAAGAGGTGTCGAGGTCGTTCCTCGACTACTCGATGTCGGTCATCATTTCGCGCGCCTTGCCGGACGCGCGGGATGGGCTCAAGCCGAGCCAGCGCCGCATCCTCTACGCGATGCACGACCTGTCGCTGTTTCCGGGAAGGCAGCATCGTAAATGCGCAAAGATCTGCGGCGACACCAGCGGTAACTATCACCCGCACGGCGAAGCGGTGATTTATCCGACGCTCGTGCACATGGCGCAGCCGTGGGCGATGCGCGAACCGCTCGTCGATGGCCAGGGCAACTTCGGCAGCGTGGAGGGCGATCCGCCCGCCGCCATGCGTTACACCGAGGCCCGCATGACGCATCTCGGCGCCGCGCTCATGGTCGACATGGACAAGGACACTGTCGACTTCGTCCCGAACTACGACGAAACCCGCACTGAGCCCACGGTTTTTCCGGCCGCATTTCCGAATCTGCTCGTCAATGGCGGGACCGGCATCGCGGTCGGGATGGCGACCAATATTCCGCCGCACAACCTCGTGGAGGTGATCGACGGCATCTGCGCGCAAATCGACGATCCCGACATCACCGCCGAGGAGCTGATGAAGTTCGTCAAAGGCCCTGATTTCCCGACCGGTTGCGCGATCTGCGGTCTAGAAGGCATCAAGCAATATCTAGCCGGCGGACGCGGCAGCATGAAAGTGCGCGGCAAAGCAGGCGTCGAGGAGCTCAAAGGCGGACGCGAACAGATTGTGATCACGGAGATTCCGTTCAACGTCAATCGCGCCACGCTCGTCGAGCGCATTGCACAGCTCGTGAACGACAAGGTCATCGGCGAGATCAGTGCCATCCGCGACGAGTCGGACGAAAACACGCGCGTTGTCATCGAGTTGAAGCGCGACGGGAATCCGAAGGTCGTCATCAACAACCTTTACAAGCACACCGCGATGGAATCGTCGTTCGCGGCGTCGATGCTCGCGATCGATCACGGGCGGCCGAAACTGCTTTCCCTCAAGGAAGCAAACGCTGCTTACATTGAGCACCGCCGCGAAGTGGTGCTGCGCCGCACGCGCTTCGAACTGCGCAAAGCCGAAGAGCGCGCCGAGACGCTCGAAGGTTATCTCATCGCGCTGGCCAATCTCGATGAGTTCATCCGCATCATTCGCGGATCAGCCAACCGCGAAGAAGCGCGCGTGAAACTACTCGCCTTCGAGTTCACCCGACGGCAGGTCGAACAGATTGGCATTTTGATACGCAATGAGGCGCGGCTCGTGGACGGGCGTTACGCTTTCAGCGAGCACCAGGCGAACCAGATTCTTGACCTGCGGCTCTATCAGCTCACCGGTCTCGAGCGCGAGAAGATCACGGGGGAATACAAGGAACTGATCGAGCGGATTAGCGATCTGCGCGACATCCTCGCCAAGGAGCAGCGTGTCTTTACCATCGTCAAAAAGGAGCTGCGCGAGATTCGCGACAAACATGGCTCCCCTCGCCTCACGCAGCTCGTCCCTGACGAGGGTGAAATGGCGATGGAAGACCTGATCGCGAATGAGGGTTGCATCATCTCAATCACTCACGGCGGCTTTATCAAACGAACCGCCGTCAGTGCTTTTCGCGCACAGCGCCGCGGCGGCAAAGGCGTCGTCGGAATGACGACTCGCGAGGGTGCGACGGCTGAGGAGGAAGGGGACTTCGTCGAACATCTCTTCACCGCCACCACGCACGACTACCTGATGTTTTTCACCGAGACCGGCCGCTGTTACGTCGAGAAGGTTTACGAAATCCCGGAAATGGGTCGAGCCGCCAAAGGGCGCTCCATTGCAAACCTGCTTGAGCTCCGCAGCGACGAGAAGATCGCCGCGACCATTCGGATTCAGGCCAAGAAATCCGGCACCGGGCCTAACGCCACCGACAATACGTGGGATCCCGAGCTGCACATCGTCTTCGCAACCCGCAGCGGCATCGTTAAGAAATCGAACCTGTCCGATTATAGGAACGTGCGGAAGGGCGGAATCATCGCGATCCAAATCGAAAGCGATGATTGCCTGATCGACGCAAAACTAACGACCGGCAACGACGAGATCGTCCTTATCACGAAGGACGGGATGAGCCTGCGTTTTCACGAAGAACAGCTGCGCGACCAGGGCCGCAACACCGTTGGCGTGTGGGGAATCAGGCCCGAAAAACGGGATCACGTGGTGGGTAGCGCAATCGTCGACGCGAATTCGATGCTCCTCGTGGCAGGCGAGAACGGGATCGGCAAGCGCACACGTTTTGATGACTACCGCAGGCAATCGCGCGGCGGCAAAGGGATCATCACGATGAAAACCGGCGACAAAACCGGTGATGTCGTTGGCGCGCTGACCGTGCGCGACGACGACGAACTGATGCTCATCACAACCAAAGGTCAGCTTGTGCGGACGCGCGTGAAAGAGATCCGGGAGACGGGACGCAACGCCATGGGTGTGAAGCTGCTCGCGTTGAAGTCCGGCGAGAAACTTCAGGCGATCGCGCCGGTGGTCAGCATGGCGGCAGAGACGCAGGCCGAGGAAGCAGCCGTCGCGGCGGAACAATAAAAAAGGGAGCCGCCGCAGCGACTCCCCTTTTTCGGAACCGGGTTAGTCTTAGTAACCGCCGCCGCCGGGACTCCGCGTAACGGTGGTCTGAGTTGTCGCCGGCCGCGCGACCGTTGTTGTTTCGTGTGTAGTTGTCGTCGTGCTCGTTGCCGGGACCGGCTCAACAACCGTGCAGGATGTAAAAGCAACTGCCGCTGCCGCGCCGACCAATGTGAGGGTAAGTGTCTTTTTCATAATGATATAGCTCTCCACCGACAATTCGACAGAGCGACCTCGGGTAGATGTATGCGTCGAACAATTTTGTTCGTTAGGCGATCGCCATTTCCCGTCCCGCTGCGCCTGACGCGTAAATCGCGTCGATCATTCCCATCAGCTCCACCGCCTGTTCGGCGCTGTTGATCGGCTCCGACTCGCCGGCGATTGCCGCAAGAAAATTGTCCACCTGGGCAGCAAAGCTGTCAGCGTTGTCTTCCACGCTTCCGTTCTTGATCGGTACTGTGACAAGCGCGCCGTTTTGGTCTTCGAACAACGTCAACGGCTTGAGCCGCAGTGTTCCTTTCGTTCCGAAGAGCAGCGAATTGTTTGTCTCGCGTCCGAAATATTTTCCTTCCGGAATCTCGTCCGGAAGGTTGCCCGCCCAGCAGGTCTCGAGATGGACCACGGCGCCATTTTCGAAGCGAATAAACGCATACGCTGCGTCCTCCACGTCGAAAACCGCGCTCGCGACGAAGTGCGCGAAATTCTGGAACACGCCGGCGCTGGCTGAAACGGGACGCGGATTTCCCATCAGGTACCAGACGGAATCGAGCGCATGCACACCGATATCGATCAAGGCGCCACCGCCGGAGCGTTTTTTCTCGGTAAACCATCCGCCGATTCCCGGTGGGATGCCGCGTGAGCGCATCCATGTCGCGCGTGCGTGGTAGATGTTGCCAAGCCGACCTTCCGCTATCAGGCGCTTGGCCGCTAACATTCCGGGCGTGAACCGAAACTGACGGCCGAAAAAATACACGAGTCCACGTTCCGAAGCCTGGTCGCGCAGCACTTTCATTTGCGCCGCGTTGAGCGTCGGCGGCTTTTCGCAAAACACGTGCTTGCCGGCCTCGAGCGCGGCGAGTGAGGCGGGGAAGTGCAGATAATTTGGCAGACAAATCATGACCGCATCAACGGCGGCATCCGCCAACATTTCGTGATAGTCGCCGACGGCCATGTCGGGCCCGAATTCCTTTACAAAGGCGGCGCGTCGCTGCTCGTCGAGATCAGCGCACGAATGCAATCTTCCTCGTTTGCTACTGCTTAAGGCAATCGCGTGCTGCTGGCCCGGCCATCCCGTGCCGATGATCCCGACATTCATTTCGGCATTCTGTAGGGCGGGGCCGCTGACCCCGCCAACATTTTCCACAGCAACAACAGATCGCGGTCTCAGCCCTATAGAATGCGTGCCCGTTGCTTCTTCAGCTCCGCGCGCTTCCTTTTGGATTCCAGGATCTTTCGCTTCAAAGCCGCGGGCCGCCGCGACCGCCGCCGCCGAGCTCTTTCGCGTTCCGCGATATCGGCCGCGCGTTTCGCTTCCCGATCCTTGACGATCGCCTCCAGCAGTCGCGCGCGCGCCAGTTTGCGGTTGATTGCCTGTGAGCGCGAATCCTGCACGGTGACGCTGATCCCGCTTGGCACGTGCCGCAGGGTTACGGCGGTCGAGACTTTGTTGACGTTCTGACCGCCGGGACCTCCTGACCGCGCGAAGCTTTCCTCGAGATCAGACTCGCGCAGCTCGAAGCGCGGGTTCAAAGCGGCGGAATGTTTTCGCGTCCGTAACGCAGCACGCGCGCCATCCAGACCAGCTCGTTTAAGAACTTCGCTGTACGACCGACATATTTCTCGTCCTTCAGATTGCCTGATTCGTCGAAGGCATCGCCAACCCGGCTGAAATTCAGGTCTGTAAACGTCACTGCCAGGCCGAGCTCGCGCACCACCTGAACCATCTGCTCAATCACGCGCGAGCCGCCGAACGGACCGGCGGAGACGCCGCAAATCGCCACCACTTTGTGGATGTATTCCTCCAAACACATGTCGAGCGCATGCTTTAGCAGGCCGGGATACCCATGGTTGTATTCGGGCGTGACGATGACGAGTCCATCGCAGCGCTGCATCTTCTTCGAGAACTCGGCGTCCTTCATCCCCTGACCCGCGTCCTGCAGCGACATCTTCAACTCACGCACGTCGATCAGCTCGGTCTCGATCTCCGGCCGTTTCTTCATCTCGCTGACAACGAAGCGCGCAACATGCTCGCTCATCCGGCCTTGCCGCGCCGTACCTACAATTACCGGAATGTAGAGTGCTCGATCGTCCATTTGGCTAGCGTCTAAAGTGGCCCGGGCATGACTGCCGATGGCCGGACTCGAACCGGCACGGGCCTTTCGGCCCAACGGATTTTAAGTCCGTTGCGTCTGCCATTTCGCCACATCGGCGTGCGGCGGCATTGTACGCAGTCGGCTTGCCGAACCAAACAGATTCACGTTCAGTTCACCTGCCTGCGATGACGACAGCGAACAAGATCACGATCGTCCGGATTCTCATGATCCCGGTGTTTGTGACGCTGGGGATCTATTACGGTGAAAGTATCCAGCGGGGCGCGCCGTTGGAATGGCAGCGCTTCGCTGCAATTATTGTTTTCCTCCTGGCCGCTGCCAGTGACGGCGTCGATGGTTATGTCGCTCGTCGGTACAATCAGCGCAGCTCGCTCGGGGTTATCCTCGATCCGATTGCGGACAAGGGTCTGCTCCTTAGCGGGATTATCACCCTTAGCATCAGCAACTGGAGTAAAAGCGATCCTGATTTCGGGCACTTCCCGGCGTGGTTTCCGGTCCTTGTCATCACGCGCGACGCAGTCATCCTGATCGGCGCAGTCATCCTCCATTTGCTCAACGGCAAAGTGAACGTGAAGCCGAGTTGGGTCGGAAAAGTAGCGACGGTCTTGCAGATGGCGGCGATCGCCTGGGTGATGTTGCAATTGCGGTTCTTGCCGTTGATGTGGGTCGTGATCGCCGCTGGCTTGTTTACCCTCGGCTCGGGCGTGATTTACGTGCTCGACGGCATCCGCCAGGCACAGGCCGGCGGCCATGCGAACGCGAAGGTGAGTTGACGTTCCGACCCGGCGAACCGAAGCACCTGCGTGGAGACACCAGGCAAAGTCGCGATTGTCGGTCGCCCGAACGTCGGGAAGTCAGCACTGTTTAATCGGCTCGTCGGCCGCAACATCGCCATTGTCCACGACCAGCCCGGCATCACCCGAGATCGGCTCGTCGCGATTAGTACGCGCGGCAAGCGGCCCCTCGCCGTATGGGACACCGGCGGCATCGGCGGGGCTGGCGAAGGCGAGTTGCCACAGCAGGTCCGAATGGCGGCCGACGCGGCCATGCGCGAGAGCGATCTCGTGCTGTTCGTCGTCGACGCGCAGCAAGGACTCACCCCGATTGACGCCGATCTCGGTCGCATGCTTCGACGATCCCGGAAACCGGTCGTGCTCGTGATCAACAAAATCGACGACCCGAAACATGAAACGCTCGCCGACGATTTTGCCGAACTGAACTTCGACGGCTCCGTTTCGATCAGCGCGGCACATGGGCGGGGCATCTCGGATCTCTTGGAAGAAATCGAGCGCATGCTCCCGCTAACACCAGGCGGGGCCGATTCGTCGAGTGCTGCGGAGGAAGCCACAACCGAACCGACGGCAATTGCCATCGTAGGCAAACCGAACGCCGGGAAATCATCTCTGATCAATGCTGTCCTGCGCGACGAGCGAACGATTGTGAGCGCAATTCCAGGCACAACGCGCGACGCCGTCGATGTGCCATACACTCGAAGCGGCGAGCGATTCGTCCTCATCGATACTGCGGGAATACGCGCGCGCGGCAAGCACTCAAGCTCCGTCGAGGTGTTCAGCGTCATGCGCGCCGAGCGCACCATCCGGCGAGCGGATCTTTGTGTCCTCGTCGTCGATCTGACCAGTGGCGTAACCGGACAAGACAAGAAAATCGCTGGTCTCATTCAGAAAGCGCAGAAAGCCTGTGTCGTCGTGCTGAACAAGTGGGACCTGATCAAACCGCAAAACCGCGTCCGCAGCGCGATGCAGGAAATCGCCGCGCAAGCGCAGGAGCAGATTTTCTTTTTGCCCTATGCACCCGTCCTCGTGACCTCCGCGATTCGCGGTGAAAATGTGCTGCAGGTCTTTACATTGATCGACACGATCCGGCGCGGCGCGGCCCGTGGTATCAGTACTGGCCCGCTAAACCGTCTTTTGCGCAGCGCGTTCGCGGCGGCCCCTCCGCCGATCGTGGGAACGCGCCGGCTGAAATTGTTTTACGCGACGCAGGCAAACACCAAGGGCGGTCATCCGCTCAACCCGGTGAAGTTCGTGCTCTTTGTTAACGACCCGAAGCTGCTCACGGAAACGTACAAGCGGTACCTCGAGGGCCGGATCCGCGCCGCCGAGCCGTACGCAGGGCTGCCCATGCAAATCTCCTGCCGGGCACGCAGCCAGACATTGTAGCGGCAGTCCATGACCGCCGGGCTGCCCGCTCCAGGCGATTGCCAGTGGCGTTTGCGACCGCCGCAGACCGCCACTACAGATCGAACATTCTATCCTTCGCCATGTCTCATCACTCCATATGAAATCGACGCAGGAAGTCACATACGAAGTCCAGGAGCTCGGTCGCTGGATTCCTGCATTGCGCGAGCAGATCGGGCGCGTCGTGGTCGGCCAGAAATATCTCGTCGATCGGCTCTTGCTCGGCTTGCTTGCCAACGGCCACGTCCTGCTCGAGGGCGTTCCGGGCCTGGCGAAGACGCTGACGGTCAAGACCCTTGCGGCGGCGATCCAAACCGGCTTTCAGCGGCTGCAATTCACCCCCGACCTGCTCCCGGCCGATCTGATCGGAACACTGATCTACAATCCGCGCTCAGGGGAGTTCACGACGAAGTTCGGTCCGCTCTTCTCGAATCTGATCCTCGCCGATGAAATCAATCGCGCGCCGGCGAAAGTGCAGAGCGCGCTGCTCGAGGCGATGCAGGAACGGCAGGTCACGATTGGAGAAAAGACGTATCCGCTTTCGGATCCGTTTCTCGTTCTGGCCACGCAGAACCCGCTTGAGCAGGAGGGAACGTATCAATTGCCCGAAGCGCAGCTCGATCGCTTCATGTTGAAGTTGCAGATCGGCTATCCGGCGAAATCGGAAGAGCGGCAGATCCTCGACCTGATGGCGACGTCGACGCCCGACCTGCACGTCGATGCCGTCATCGACCCGCAGCAGATCATCAAGGCGCGCTCCGTCGTCAACAGCATCTACATCGATGATCGCGTGAAGGATTACATCGTGGACGTGGTCTGGGCGACACGCGAGCCGCGGGTCTACAACCTGCAGCTCGATGGACTCGTGCGCTACGGCGCTTCGCCCCGCGCAACTATCTATCTGGCGCTCGCAGCGCGCGCTCATGCCTTTCTGAATGGCCGCGGCTACGTCACTCCGCAGGACGTGAAGAGCATCGGCTTCGACGTGCTCCGTCATCGCATCATCGTCAGTTACGAAGCGGAAGCAGAAGCGATCACGAGCGAGAAAGTAATCGAGCAGATCTTCACCGGGCTGCCGGTGCCATGATGGTAGAAGTCCGGCAGACAACCGCGGAAATTCTGAAGAAGATCCGCGAGCTGGAGATCAAGACGCGCGGCCTGGTTGAGACCGTCCTGGCGGGTGATTACCACAGCGTCTTCAAGGGGCGCGGGATGAACTTCGACGAGGTGCGCGAATATCAGCCGGGCGACGAAATTCGCGCGATCGACTGGAACGTGACCGCGCGACTCGGCACTGCCTTCGTCAAGAAATTCACTGAAGAGCGCGAACTCACCGTCATCCTCGTGGTCGACGTCAGCGCCTCTGAGTATTTTGGCAGCGCCTCGCAGTCGAAGCGCGAACTCGCGGCGGAAGTCGCGTGTCTGCTCGCCTTCAGCGCGATCCGGAACAACGACAAGGTTGGCTTGCTCCTCTTTACCGACCGCGTTGAGCTGTTCGTGCCGCCGAAGAAAGGCCGCTCGCACACCCTGCGGATTGTGCGCGAGATTTTGTTTTTCCAGCCGACCGGGCGCGGAACGGACCCGGCGCTCGCGCTCGATCACCTGAACAGAATCATCACCCGCCGCGCGGTCGTCTTCTTCATCTCGGATTTTCAGACGAGCGACTTTTCGCGCCAACTGGCGGTGAGCGGAAGGCGGCACGATTTTATCGCAGTGCATATCGAAGATGAACGCGAGCGTGTCCTGCCGAATATCGGCATCATCACTCTCGAAGATGCCGAGACCGGCGAGCAGATTGAGATCAACACCGCCGACCGCGGAACGCGCGATCGTTTCGCAGCTTTGGCAAATGCGCGCCGCGATGAACTCCAGCGAGTCCTGCGGCGGAGCAACATCGATGCGATTTCACTTCGGACGGGCGAAGATTATATGCCGCCGCTTCGCTCCTTCTTTAAAGTGCGCGAGCGGCGACTTGCGATCAGATGAAAGCCTGGCTGGCCCAGCAGCAATTTCACGATATCGCGCCGGCGGTCGACTATTCGCTGATCCCTGCCTGGCTGGTTTTGGCGGTTTCATTCATCATCCTCGCGCTGGTCGGCGGTGCCGTTTGGTTGATCATTCGCGCGCGCAGGCGCCGACCAGTCCGCATTCCGACCGCCCGCCAGCGTGCGCTCGAACAACTCGACCGCGCCGCGAGAGAGATCGACACCATGAACCCGTATCAATTCAGCATCTTTGTCTCCGATATTCTGCGCAGGTATGTTTCCGAGCAATATCAGCTCCCGCTGACACGACAAACCTCCGTCGAGTTTCTCTCCGCATTAAGCGATTCGCCTGCCTTTTCGGCCGACGACAAGGCGCTGCTCGACGATTTCCTGAGCCGCTGTGATTTGATCAAGTTTGCGCGCTATGACGCGACGCGCGACGACAGCCGGCTGTTGCTTGAAGAAGCGACGCGATTTGTGAAGGGAGGTGCGCTTGAACCCGCGTGACTGGCTACCGGCGAATACCGCCCTGTCTTTCGCTAATCCATGGCTCCTCTTGCTGCTCGCCCTTGTCCCATTGCTCGCCTGGCTGCGCGGGCAGCGTGGTCCCGCACCAGCCGTCGTATTCTCGAACACGGTAACCCTGCGCGCGCTCGGGAAACTAAGCGCCGCGCGCGCGGGCAAATTGCTTCGCACACTGCTCCTCCTCGCGCTTGCCATATTCGTCCTCGCACTGGCCCGGCCTCAGCTCGGCAAAAGTCTGACCGAGGTTGAGGCGAGCGGCATCGACATCATGCTGGTGCTCGACGTCTCGAACTCGATGCTGACGAAGGACTTCACCATCGGGGGCGACGAAGCGACCCGGCTCGATGCCGTGCGTGAGGTGACGCGCAAGTTTATCGAAGGACGGCCAAACGACCGCATCGGGATGATCGCGTTCGGCGCACAACCGTTCGTGGTCAGCCCGATGACGCTCGACCATGACTGGCTGCTACAGAATCTCGATCGCGTCCGGATCGGGTTGATTGAAGGCAGCACCGCGATCGGGTCGGCGATGGCAGCGGCGGGGAATCGCCTCAACGACAAACAGTCGAAGAGCCGCGCGGTTGTGCTCCTGACCGACGGTGACAACAACGCGGGAAAGATTCCTCCGAACACCGCCGCGGAGGCGCTCAAGGCGTTGCGGATCAAACTTTACGCGATCGGCATCGGCACCAATGGCATTGCGCAATACCCGGCGATGGACCCGCGGACAAGCAGAGTGTTGACCGATACAGCGGGCAATGTGCTCTATCAACGAGCGCGCGTTTCATTCAATGAAGCGGGCCTGAAGGAAGTCGCCCGGATCGCCGACGGCCAGTTCTTTCGCGCGACTGACACGAAATCTCTCGAGAGGATTTTCGGCGACATCGACAAGCTGGAGAAGACAACCGTGCAGGTGAAAAAGCACCAGCAATACCGCGACCTTTTTCCGGCCTGCATCATGGCAGGGTGCGGTCTGCTCGTCGCGCAGCTCGTGCTCTCGAACACTCTTTGGAAGAAGTTGCCGTGACTTCGCTCCACGATTTCGCATTAGGCGCGCCGTCCTGGCTTTGGGCACTGCTGATTGTGCCCGCGCTCGTGCTCGTCTACGTCCGCGCCGAGCGCTCGACCGCGGCGCGCCTCGGCACCTTCATTTCACCGAAGCTGCTGCCGGAACTCGCCGGGACGGTAAACTACGCGCGCCGCGCAATGCGTTTCGCGCTTCTCCTTGTCGGACTAACGTGCGCCATCCTTGCCCTCGCCCAACCGCGCTGGGGTTACACCTACGACGAAACAAAGCGAAAAGGTCTCGATCTGCTTCTCGCCGTCGACACGTCTCGCAGCATGCTCTCGAACGACGTGCAGCCGAGCCGCCTCGACCGAGTGAAGCTCGCCGCGCAGGACTTTATTAATGAGCTGCAGGGCGACCGTATCGGATTAATCGCGTTCGCCGGTCGCGCCTTCGTCCAGGCGCCGCTCACGATCGATTACAATGCCGCGATCGATGCCGTCAACGATCTCGACACGAACACGATTCCTGAAGGCGGCACGAATATTTCGGAGGCGATCAACCTCGCTGTGTCGACCTACGGCAAAAGCGCGACCGGCAATCGCGCGCTCATTATCTTTACCGACGGCGAAGAGCTAAGCGGTGATGCGACGAAGACTGCAAAAGCCGCCGCCGACGCAGGTGTTCGCATATTCACGATCGGTGTCGGCACACCTGAGGGATCGCTGATTCCGCTGCGCAGCCCCGACGGCAGCGGCACCGCATTCGTCAAGGATGACAAAGGTCAGGTGGTCAAATCGAAGCTGGACGAAAAACGGTTGCGCGAATTGGCGGCGGCGACGGGAGGACTCTACCTGCATCTCGACAACGGCCCTTCGACCATGAAACAGCTGGTCCGCGAGGGTCTTTCTACGCTGCAGGCTGGCCAAATTGATGCGCGTTTATCCCGTCGGCCAATTGAGCGTTATCAGTGGCCGCTCGCCGCGGGGTGCATTGCGCTGGCGAGCTGGTTTCTTGTGAGCGAACGAAAGCGCGTCCGGGTGCGTGGGGTGCGGCCGCAAGTCACGCGGGCCGCGTTGGCCGCAGCCGCGGTCGTCATCGCATCGGCCGGGAGCGTGCTTGCTGCTTCACCCGGGCTCGACGCCTACCGGACGGAGAAATATCGCGACGCCTACGAGCAGTTTCAACAAACCCTGAAGGAGCACCCGCAGAGCGAAGCGGCGGACAAACTGCACTTCGATTCCGGTGCCGCCGCCTACAAACTTAAGGACTACAACAAGGCGCTCGACGCCTTCAGCCAGGCCTTGCTTTCGCCCGACAAAGCGCTGCAGAGCCGAAGTCACTACAATTTGGGCAACACCTTGTACGAGCGTGGCGAATCGCAGACGGCCGACGCAAAGAAGCTGGGCGAATGGGCGAACGCCGTGCAGCACTACGAACAGGCACTCAAGCTCGACCCGAATGACAAAGAGGCGAAGGAGAACCTTGAGTTCGTGAAGAACAAAATCGAGGAGCTGAAGCGCAAACAGGAACAGCCGACGCCCTCGCCTTCACCGCAGCAGCAGCAACAACAAAAGCAGCAAGACAAGAACCAGCAGAAGAACGACCAGCAGTCGCCGCAAAAAAAGGATCAGCAGCAACAACAGCGCGATCAAAACCAACAGCAGCAGGATCAGCAGTCAAAGGACGACCAGCAGAAGCAGGAGCAATCGAAAGACGAACAAAAAAAAGACGGCCAGCAGAAAGACCAACCGAACGACAAGCAAGGCACCTCGCCGACACCTTCGCCCTCCGCGGGGGAAAAGAACCAGGATGATAGCAACGGCGGGCCGTCGCCTTCTCCGAGCGCTTCGGCCTCAACAACACCCGGTCAGCAGCCGCAGCCGGAGAACGGAGACAACCAGAATCAGCCGGCGTCGCCGACCCCCGCCCAAGAGCAAAACAAGGGCGCAGGTGAATCGCCGTCGCCGTCGCCCGGAGAAGGCAATGGAGCCGAGGCAAACGGATCTGCGACGGCGGCGCCTTCTGCTTCGCCTGCAAAGAAGCTCGCCGGCGAACTGAAAGGGACGAATGACGAGAAATCACAGGAGCAGGCGGCGGAGATCGCGGAAGCCGAAGAGCAAAAGGACGGGCAGATGAGCGAGAAGCAGGCGGAACTTCTCCTCAAGTCGATGAAAGACGAGGAACAGCGGGTGCAGCTTGATGAACGTAAGGCTGCACGCCATGTCTATAAGGACTGGTAGCCGCCGGCATGTTTCACCCGAATTCTCTCCGCAGTTTCGCAATACGTTTTTTAATCGTGCTCGCAACCGTCGCCTGCGTGGCGACTGAGTCGCGCGCCGACGAGCCGAGCGTCACCGCAGTGCTGGATAGTTCCGAGACCGCTGTCGGCGAACCGGTGCAGTTGCAAATTAAAATCAACGGGTCGCGACGCGCCCAGATGCCGGATCAGATCAATGTCGGCGGCCTCGATATTCGTTACACCGGCGAATCCCAAAGTATTGAGATGCGCGGCTTCTCGACGAGCATGAGCATCGTCTATAGCTACACGATCATGCCGGACAAGCCCGGCACGTTTAAGATTCCGCCGCAATCGATTCGGGTCGGCGACAAGACCCTGCGCACGCCTGAACTGACGTTAAACGTCGCGGCGGGCGCGCGCTCAGGCGGTGCTGGTCAGTCGCGCGGCACAGTGGACGCGAGCCGTGCCGGGTTCATTGAGCTAACGCTCGGCAAGACGAGCGCTTATATCGGAGAGATGGTTCCGCTGCAGGTGCGGCTAGCTTTTGATACGACCGCCCACATTCGGGTTCCGGCGCTCCCGCCGAGCATCGAGATTCCCGGCCAGGGTTTTGTCGCGCAGACAATGCCGAGGCCGACGCAAACGACTGCGACAATTCGAGGCTCGCCGCACGAGATTATTACCTACAAAACGGCCATCGCCGCGGCGCGCACGGGGAAAATCGAAGTCGGACCGATCGAAATGCCGGTGACGGTTTGGGTGCCGCAGCGGAGTCGTAGCCGACCATCAGTCCGCGATCCGTTCGGTATGAATGATCCGTTTTTCGACAACTTCTTCAACGACCCGATGTTCGCGCCTGGTGTGGCGCGCGAGGTGAAGTTGAAGAGCGATGCCGTGACGGTGGACGTCAAGCCGCTGCCTCCCAATGCGCCGCCAAGTTTTTCCGGAGCGGTTGGCAGCTTCACGATCACGAGCGAAGCCAAGCCGACCAGTGTCCAGCTTGGAGACCCGATGACGGTAACAATTAAGATCTCCGGCCGTGGAAATTTCGATCGCGTTGCCGCTCCCGTCCTTGAGGATACGAACGGCTGGCACGCCTACCCTCCTTCTTCGCAATTTAAGCAGGATGACGACGTGGGGATCAGCGGCACGAAAACATTTGAGACGGTGCTGAGCGCGACCGAACGCAAGGACAAAATTCCACCGCTCGTTTTCTCCTTCTTTGACCCGCTGAAAGAGCAGTACGTCACGCTCCGTTCCCAGCCAATTGCCGTCCAAGTGCAGGGGGGCGCAGCGGCAACTGCACCGACCGCCGCTCCTTCGTCCCCAAGGCTGGCGACGCCATCGGCTCCGCCAGCTGCGAGCACGGCAAAACCACAGGACATTCTTTATCAGCTAAGCGAGTTGCCGCGCGGGACAACTGCGTTTGCACCGTTAGTCGCACGACGCGTGTTCTGGTTGGGGCAGCTCGTGCCGCTGGCTCTGCTTCTCGGCTTTGCGGCGTGGCAAATTCGGCGACGGCGGCAAAGCAACCGCGAGGCCCGCCGGCTTGCCGAACTGCAGCACGAAATTAGCGACTTGCAGCGGAAACTCCATCGGAGCGATTTGCCGCCACGCGAATATTTTGCCGACGCCTCGCGCGCTGTGCAGTTGAAGGCGGCCGTGATTAAAAACCTACCGCCGCATGCGATCGATGCCGACACGGCTGCGGCTGCCTTTCGAGCCGACGAAGGAATCCGCCAACGGCTTCAACAGTTGTTCGCTCGCAGCGACGAGCTGCGTTACAGCGGGACGGGAAATGGCGCGTCGACGTTGTCGGCCGACGCGCGCCGCGAAGTTCTCGACCTGCTGGACCATCTCCGCGCATGAACCGGATTATCGCCTTGTTAATTGCTGCCTCGGCTAGCCTTGTTCCGGCGCGCGCGGGGCAGGACGCGAGCTTCACGGAGGCAAACCAGGCTTACGCCGCCGGCGATTTCCGCAAGGCAATTGACGGCTATGAGCAACTGGTGCGCGACGGCCGATGGAGCAGCAACTTGTTCTACGATCTTGGAAATGCGTGGTATCGGGCGGGTGACTTCGGTAAAGCGATTTTAAATTATGAGCGGGCACTCGCGCTCGATCCCCATCAACCGGAAGCGGAAGCAAATCTGCGGCTGGTACGTGACCAGGCGCGCGCGCTTGAGATGCGTCCTGATGCGGCGGAGCGTTACGTTGCCTTCGCCACCGCCAATCAATGGACGATCGCAGCTGCGCTCTCCTTCTGGATCGCTGCATTGGTCGCTCTAACGAGCCTTTTTGCGACAAGACGCTCGGTCGCTCGCGCTACGATTGTGGCGCTGGCGCTCGTTGTGTGCGGCGCTTCAACCTGGGCAGCGTGGACAAAGGAAAACGGCTGGCACGGCCGTTCCCTCGCGATCGTGATTGGTAACAAGACCGAGGCGCGACTCGCGACTGCCGACACGTCCGCGAGCGTGCTCGTCCTGCCGCCAGGCAGCGAGGTGCAAATCGTAAGCACGCGAGGCGATTGGACCTATGCGATCCTGCCAAACGCGCAACGCGGCTGGATTCCGGCTGGCGCGCTCCAGCCGGTTCGTCTTTAGCTAGTTTTTGCCGCCGCGCCTGCCGCCGCTACATTAGCGCGATGAGGGCAGAGATGGACGTCGGGACGAACAAAAAAGCGTTCCAGATCAACCTCGACCCGAAGAAGTACGGCACCTTCGCTGAGATCGGTGCCGGGCAGGAAGTAGCGAGGCATTTCTTCCACGTCGGCGGCGCATCCGGCACGGTCGCGAAAACGATGTCGGCTTACGACATGACCTTCAGTGATGCGATCTACGGGCCAGCCGATCGCTACGTCAGTCGCAAGCGTTTGCAGACAATGCTCGATCACGAATTCAATCTCCTGGTCGAGCGGCTGGACGCGACGCTCGGTAGCGAGCGGACATTTTTCGTTTTCGCGGACACTGTTGCGGCACGGAGCTTCAAGCAGCACAACGAATCACACGGGTGGCTCGGAATGCGTTTCCAGACGGAAACGCGCGGCGAACCCAGCCAGATCATCATTCACGTGCGGATGCTCGATGAAACAAACGTCGATCAACAGGAAGCGCTCGGAATTATCGGGGTCAACCTGATCTACGGCGCATTTTATCATCATCAGCTACCAGAGAAGCTAATTGCGTCGCTGCAGGAAAACCTCGCGCCCGGCCGGATGGAGGTCGACATGATCAAGTTCTCCGGACCGGCCTTCCGACAGGTCGACAATCGCCTGATGAGTCTTCAACTCGTGAGCCAGGGGCTCACGGACGCGGTGATTTTCACCGCCGATGGCGAGTCGGTTCAGCCGGCCGACGTTCTCTATAAGAAGGCGATTCTCGTCGAGCGCGGCAGTTTTCGACCGGTGACCTACGCGACCAACGACATGCTCAACGGTGCACGCACCGCCTTCCTGAGACATTGCGGCTGCTCCGGACAAGACCTCGTCGTTCTGATGGAGATGACACTGCAAAATCTCCTCTCGGAGGGGCAGCTAAATCACGCCGACTTTCTCGCCCGGGTCGACATTCTTGGCGCGCTCGGCCGGCCTGTCATGATCTCGAAGTTCGGCGAATATTACCGGCTTGCCGGCTATCTGGCGCGCTACACGAGCCGAATGATTGGTCTCGTCATGGGTGTGCCGAGTTTGCTCGAGATTTTCGACGAAAAATATTACCTGAATCTGGAGGGCGGGATTCTGGAAGCGCTCGGCCGGATGTTCAAAGGAGGACTGAAACTCTATGTCTATCCGATGATCGACGAGCGCACCGGGCAGATCGTGACCGCGACGAAGACCGAAGTCGCGCCGAATTTGCGCTCTCTCTTTCTTTATCTGGTCGAGAACCAGTTCATCCGCGAGATCACCGACTACAATCCCGATTATCTGCGCATCTACGCGCCGGCAGCCCTGGCCAAGCTGCAATCAGGTGATCGGGATTGGGAGCGAATGGTGCCCGCGGAAGTCAGCGAGATCATCAAGAATCGTCGCTTTTTCGGCTATTCCGCCTCCGCCGCTGCATAGGGCTTTTTCCGCCAGAAAAGCAGTGTGTCGGCACGCTTCCCGCTATATCGAACGGCGGCATCATGGCGCGACGTGCGAATTCTGTTATTGGCATCGATCTCGGCAAGCACGCTTTTAAAGGTGTGCTGCTGCAGCGCAAAGGCGACCACCGCGTTGTGCTCACGAGCTACGCCTCGCGCCCGGTACCCGAGCAATTCAGCAGCACTGATGGTCTGGTTCAGGAGCTGAAGGCCCTTTTGCGCGAACTCGGCGGCAGCACCAAGGAATGCGCGGTTGGCGTTTCCGATCCGCAGGCGCTGCTTCGCATTATCGAACAGCCCGAAACACCCATCGATCTTTTGCGCAATGCACTGCGACTAAACGGTCTCGCCGTCCTCAACCAGGAGTGCAAGGATTTCGTCCTCGATTGCGCGCCGGTAATGGCGGAAGCGGCAGTTGTTCACCAGACTGCAGGCGTTGGTGATTCTTCGCGCAGCGCAGCGGTTGCTACGGCTGCCGATCCGGCGCCGAAAATGCGCTATCTCGTCGGCGGGATGTTGCGCCCGGCAGTGAAACAGATTTCCGCCGCCTGCACCAAAGCGCGCGTTCCCGCGGGCATCGTCCAGCTCGCGCCCGTCTGCTCGTTTAACGCCTTCGAGTTCGCCTATCCTCAGACTTTCGCGCACGACGCGTTTCTCCTTCTCGATATGGGACACCTGCAAAGCACGGTCCTGATCGGCTCCAAGAGCGAACTGATGCTCGTTCGGAGCATTGATTACGGCGGCAAGATGGTGAATGAAGCGCTGACTGCTGACGGCGCGCTCGACAGCGATGCTGCGCGAGTCATGCTTCAAGAGGGCGACCCCGGCATGACCGAGATTTGCCGCAGTGCCCTCGCCCGTCTCGCCACCGAAGTCCGCAATTCCATCGGCTTTTTCGAAGGCCAGCACGAGCAAAGCATTCAACGCATCTTCGTCTCGGGCGGCCTCGCACGAACAGAAACGATTTTGCAGATTCTGAGCGATGAGCTCGGTCTGCCGTGTGAAATCTGGGATCCGCTCGAGATGTGCGAAGTAGCCTTGCCCGCAGGTAAGCGACAGGCGCTGCCACAGGAATTTGTCTCCCTCAACGTCGCGTGTGGCGCGGCATTTGAATACTTGAGGAAATAGGCGCGATGGCTCTCCACCTTAACCTCCTGCACGAGGAGATCCTCGAGCAACGGCAGCGCCAGCGTGATCCCCTGAAGCTCGGCATGTACGCCCTCGCGGCGGCTGGATGCCTGATGTTCCTCTACTACATGTGGAACGCTTACCAGACGCTCGAAATCAAGAGCCGGCTGGGAACTGTGCAGCGCGATTGGGCCAAGGTTGAACCGAGAGTGACCGCCGCGCAAACCCGCTCAACGGAGCTCAACCAAATCGTTAGCACAACGAAAGTGCTCGACGGCATGATCGATAACCGCTTCTTCTGGGCGCCGTTTCTCGCAAAAGTTTCCCGCTGCGTTGCCCCGAACGCCCAGCTCACCGGGTTTGAGGGGACAGTCGATCTTGAAAAAGGCGTTTTGGTTTCCATCGAAGGTGTAGCCGCAGGACGAGAGCCGCGTGCAGCGGCGGAAGAACTGCGGCAGTTGCTGATCGAGCAGCTCGGCGAGAGCTACAAGGAAGTGAAGGTCGAATTCAAGACTCTTGAAGACCTCGACACGATGGCAAGCATCGCCGGCACAAACATGGCGATGGCGCGCTTTATTCTGACGATCGATTTCAATCCATTCAGCGCAGCCAAGACGGCTGCCTCAGCGGCGAAAACCCGGAGCAAACGTGAAGCAAAACAAGCTGAGTAAAGAAGAAATTAAGAAGCTTGCGCTGAGCGTGATCGGCTTTATCGCGCTCCTTTACGTCTACTTCTCGTTTTTCCTCGGGCCGCTGAACCGCAGCCGGGCTTCGATGATCGCGACGATGGACAATCTTCAGCAAAAGATTGGCTCTTCCAAAAGCGAGATGCTGAAAGCATCCAACCTCGAGCGGCAGGCGAGCAATGCGACAGCACGGTTTGACGCGATGAAGGGACTTAGTCCGGAAGGCGCACCGATCGCCTGGTTCCCGCCGCGCATGAAAGCATTCTTTGCCAGTCAACATATCGACCGAGTGACCGCGAAAATGGAAAATAATGCGCCGTTTAAGGAGCCAGAGCTCTCCAGCTGGGTCAAATACACCTGGGTAGTCGACATTCCACAGACCGATTTCCGCAGCCTCGGCAACGCCGTTGCCGCGCTGGAGAACAGTGAGCCGCTTCTTTCCGTGACAAAGGTGAGCATCAAAGCGTCCGCCGACGTCCCGGAGTTTCAACAGGTCACCCTCGCTGCGACAACAACGCTGCTGAAACGATGAAAAACACGCTCGGCTCCGCCCTTCTGCTTCTTGGTCTCACGGCCGGCGCCTTCGCTGCCGAGGCACCGTCGATTGAGCTGAAGAACAAGTCCTCCTTCACAACCGAATCAAGTGGGCGGAACCCCTTCTGGCCGATTGGCTGGGCGCCAAGTGCGAAGGCGACCGAAGCGACCGGCGAGCAGAGTGGGCCCGATATTCCGCCGGCCGCATTTGTGCTCAGCTCAGTCACGATGGATAACGGTGCGCGGTTCGCAATTATCAACGGTCGACCGATGCAGGAAGGGCAGGTCTTTGGTTTGCAGCTCGGCAACCAGACCTACCAGCTGACCCTGAAGCGGATTGAAGATGGCCGGGTGGTTCTCGGCCGCCGTGATATCGAAATCATCGTGCCGCTGAGGCGCAAATAGTAATCGCTCCGTGCGCAGTCGGGTGTCGCTGGACAGCCAGATTGCGCGACCGCATCGCGACCGGGAAAATCGATCGCATCAGCGGGCCGCATGCGCCGCGCTTAGCTTGCCGCTTCGACACGGGAGACCGGCACAAATTCGCTCTCGTGCAGCACTGTGCGCTTGGCCCCGCTAAGTAGACGCCACCATTCGAACGCACTGCCTGCTACGATTAGCAAGACGAGCGCGACAAACCCAAACGCCACCAACGCGTCGAAGCGCCAGATTGCGGCCTGGCGCAGAAGCTCAGCCGATTTGAGGGGATTGGCCGCCGCGCTTCGCGCCAATGCTTCGGCGCCGCTGAGAAACCCGAGTTTCGGATCCGGGGAAAGGATCTTGAGATAGGCTGCGCTGAACGTCACCGCGCACATGAAAACCATCGGGACCAGAGTGACGAACGCATAGCGTGTCTTTTGCATCTTGATTAGCACGGTCGTGCCGAGACAAAGCGCAATTACCGCAAGCAACTGATTGGCCAGGCCAAACAGCGGCCACAGGCTGTTGATCCCACCGAGCGGGTCGATCACACCCTGGTACAGGAACCAGCCCCATGCGCCGACAAGGAGGACGCTGGCGAAAACGTTCGCGGTCCACGAGCGCGTGTTGCCGAGCGGCCGCCAAATGTTGCCGAGGAGGTCCTGGAGCAGAAAACGACCTACCCGCGTCCCGGCATCGAGCGTCGTGAGGATGAATAACGCCTCGAACATGATCGCGAAGTGATACCAAAGCGCGAGGGCGGTCGGATTGTTTGTCACGCGCGAGAACATATGGGCCATCCCAACGGCAAATGTCGGCGCGCCCCCTGCCCGGCCGAACATCGTCGTCTCGCCGAGATTCGTTGCGAGCTGCTGCATCTCGCTCTCGGTCACCGGAAATCCAGCTGCGCTGACTCTGGCCACCACTTCGGTCGGCGCACCCTTGGTATTGATCGCGAAATACTCGCCGGGCTGAAGCACGCACGCGGCAATCATGGCCATGAGCGCAACCATCATCTCCACCACCATGGCGCCGTAGCCGATCTCGCGAATACGCGATTCGCTCGGCAGCATCTTTGATGTCGTACCGGAAGCGATGAGCGAGTGAAATCCCGAAACGGCGCCGCATGCAATGGTGATGCAGACGAACGGGAACACAGGCCCGGCGAACACCGGTCCGGTGCCGTCGATGAATCGCGACAGTGCCGGCATGAGCAGCGTTGGACGCATCACCAGGACTGCCACGGCAAGAGCCGCCACCGTGCCGAGCTTCAGAAATGTGCTGAGATAATCGCGCGGCGTAAGCAGTAGCCACACCGGCAGGATCGATGCGGCCAAGCCGTAGATCATTACCGCCCACGCCATCCATTTCTCATCGCGCTCAAACCACGACTGAACCGTCGGAAAATGTGGGAGGAACTGCCCACCCCAGATGCCGAGTGCGAGACCGATCACCCCCATGATCGTGATCCAGCGCACGTTGAATTTGCCAGTCCGCAACCCGATTCCCATAAGAATCGCGACCGGAACGGTGCTCGCGATCGTGAACACGCCCCATGGGCTTTTCGCCAGCGCCTGGACCACGACGAGCGCAAGCACAGCCATGATAATGATCATGATCGCCAGCACGCTGACGAGGGCGAGCGCGCCAACGCCTGGCCCGATCTCTTCCTTCACCATTTGACCGAGCGTCTTGCCACGACGTCGCACGGAACTGAAGAGCACGACCATGTCGTGCACCCCACCACCGAGGGTCGCGCCGATCAGGATCCACAGTGTGCCCGGCAAGAACCCAAACTGCGCGGCGAGAACCGGGCCGACGAGCGGGCCGGGACCGGCGATTGCCGCAAAATGGTGCCCGAACACCATCCAGCGATTCGTCGGCACGAAGTCTTTTCCGTCGTTCACCACGACTGCGGGAGTGGCGCGTTCGTCGTTCAGGACGAGCACCTTTGTCGCGAGCCACTTGCTGTAGAAGCGGTAGCTGATCGCGAGCGCACACAGACCTGCGACGATCAGCCACAGCGCGCTGACACGTTCCCCGCGCGAAAGCGCGAGCACAGCGATGGCACCTGTGCCAGCCAATGCAATCGCAATCCAAATCAGGCGTCTTGCAAACGTCATCCCGAGCCAAATGACTTTAGCGAAAACTACGTTGCCCGCCAGACGAGACGATGCACCGTACGTCCGGTGCGTTTCACCGACAAAATTCGAAAGCTGGCCAACGGCCGCGCCTTCCGCAGCGCTACCCATCGTGTGCGCCGGTGGCTGCTCCGTCGACGTTCACCCGTACCTTTGAACGCGGAGGAAATCGTTCGCACGATCGATCAGCGCCGGTTCGAGGAAATACGCGCGCGCCACGGTGTTGAGAATCCGGGCGAAGAACCGCCGAAGTACCTCGAGATGCCGGTTTGGATCAACGAGAATCTGCGGCGGATTCGCGATCTGGAGCTCGATGTTGGCCGCCGCAAACGGATTCTCGATATCGGGAGCGGCACCGGCTATTTCCTCTACGTCGCCAGCCTGCTCGGCCACGAACCGATCGGGCTCGACCTCGACGAGATGCCGATGTTCAACGAGATGATCGAGCTGCTCGGCGTCGATCGTCACATCTGGCGCGTGGAGCCGTTCGTTCCACTGCCTGAGCTCGGCAGGTTCGATCTCGTGACGGCCCACCAGATTTGCTTCAATGGCCACAAGAGCGATCAGCTCTGGGGCGTGCGCGAATGGGATTTCTTCCTCGACGACGTCAGCTCGCGCCTGAACGACGACGGCTGTCTGTGGCTGGAATTTAACCGCGAGTTCGACGGCACCTGTTTCTCCCTCGAGCTCGAACAGTTCTTCAAGAGCCGCGGTGCCGAAGTGACGAGCAACCGGGTCGTCTTCAGCCCATTGCTGCCCGCGCCTGTCGAAGCTGCTCGAGCTTAGCCGCAAAGCCGGCCTTACGTCGCTGGTGTTCCTCGACTACGCTCCGCGGCGCTTTATCCACGAAGGAAGAGTTCGCGAGCTTCTGGTTTACGGTCCGCAATTCGTTCTCCAGTTTTGCTAACTCTTTGTCCAAGCGCTCACGTTCGGCAGCTTTGTCCGTTGCACTGCTTAACAGATGCAGCACGCCGAGCGGAGTGATCGCGACCGGCGTGCCTGGGGCTGCACTATAATCCGGCTGAATCGTGATCTCGCTTGCGTTCAGCAGCCGGGTGATCGTCGCGAGTTCCATCGAGGCGTCGGCGCCATTCGGCTGCAAAATGAAACCGATCTTCTTATTGCTCGGAACGCCTGCTGCCGATCGGAGGTTCCGGCCGTTTTGGACTGTTTCGTAGATCGCGCTGACGAGGCCGACTTTCGCTGCCCTATCCCGCGCCAATTCACGGGTCGCCGGGACCCGCGCAAATTGAATCGATGCGTTCCCAAACTCGAAGATCGACCAAAGCTCCTCCGTGATGTGCGGCATGAACGGATGCAGGAGACGCAGCACAGCCGAGAGCACGTGATCCATCACGGCCAGCGCCGAGCGCTTCTTCGCCTCGTCGGTTCCAAAGATGTCGGTCTTCGCCGCCTCCACGAACCAATCGCAGTAGTCGGTCCAAAAAAACTCGTAGAGCCGCTGTGCAATAACATTGAACTCATACTGCTGGTAAGCCGCTTCCACAGCGCCGATCGTCGCATCCAGTCGCGACAAGACTTGGCTCGAGTAGATCGATAACTCACCGTCATCTAGCAGTGGCTCCGCCGCGGACGGCCCGTGCATCTGCCGGAACCGCGCGACGTTCCAAAGTTTTGTCGCAAAATTGCGGCCCTCCTCGATCTGCTTCTCATCAAACCGAATGTCCTGGCCGGTCGGAGCGATCCGCATCAGACCGAAACGCAAGCCGTCGGCGCCGTATTTCGCGATTAATTCGAGCGGATCGGGCGAGTTCCCTTTGGACTTCGACATCTTGTCGCCCTTTCGGTCGCGGATGATGCTGGTGAAGAAGACGTCGCGGAACGGGATGTTGTCCTCGTCGCGATCCGATTTGCCGGGGCGCAGTTCAAGGCCTGCAAAGATCATGCGGGCAACCCAGAAGAAAATGATGTCGGGCCCGGTGACGAGCGCGCTCGTCGGGTAAAACTTCGCCCGCGTCTCCGGGTCCATAGTCTCAAACGCCCATAGCCACGACGAAAACCAGGTGTCGAGCGTGTCGTCATCCTGTGTCCATCCTTCACCAGGCGAGTCGACTTGCACCCGCGTCTCGCCATCGTGGAACCAGACAGGAATCCGATGGCCCCACCAGACCTGCCGGCTGATGCACCAGTCGTGGATGTTCTCTATCCACTGCGCGTAAACCTTTTCCCATCGGCTGGGAAAAAATCGGATAAGATGCTTCTGAACAACGTTTAACGCGTCAGCCGTGCGCGGGTAGCGCAGGAACCATTGCTCGCTTAGCCGCGGCTCGATTGGCACTTCGCTGCGCTCACTGAAACCGACGTTGTTTTCATACGGCTCGGCCTTTGAGAGCAGACCACGCTCGCGCAACAACTCCCCTGCTTTCTCCCGGGCCGCGAACCGGTCGAGGCCGTCGAGCTCCGGCACGGCCGGGCAATTGATCCGGCCATCCGGATGCAGCACATCAATGGTTGGCAGGTTGTGCCGCTGCCCTACTTCGAAGTCTACTTTGTCGTGAGCTGGCGTTACCTTGAGCACCCCGGTGCCGAACTTCGGGTCAATCGCCTCATCGGCGACGATCGGAAGCTGCTCACGCGCGAGCGGCCGCCATACATACTTGCCGATCAGCGACTGGTATCGCTCGTCACCCGGATTAACCGCCACGCCGGTGTCGGCCATGATGGTCTCGGGGCGCGTGGTAGCCACTTCGAGAAAGCGTCCCGGCTCTTCCACGACTTCGTAACGCACGTAGAAGAGCGTGCTCTTCTGCGGCGTTGGAATCACCTCCTCGTCCGATAACGCCGTCTGCGCTGCGGGGTCCCAGTTGATCATGCGACGGCCGCGATAGATCAGCCCGCGCCGATGAAGTTCGACGAACACTTCCTGCACGGCGCGCGCATACGCCGGATCGAGTGTGAAACGCTCGCGTGCCCAATCGCACGAGCAACCGAGCCGCTTCAGTTGCTGAATAATAATTCCGCCGTGTTTCTCCTGCCATTCCCAGACGCGCCGCACGAATTCGTCACGGCCAAGATCACGGCGCGTTTTGCCTTCCTTGCGCAGAGCCTTCTCGACGGCGGTTTGGGTTGCCACGCCCGCGTGATCGGTCCCTGGGAGCCAAAGAACTTCGCAACCGCGCATGCGCGCCCGCCGCGCCAGGATGTCCTGAATTGTGTTGTTCAGCACGTGACCAAGGGTCAGCACCCCGGTGACGTTCGGCGGCGGGATAACGATCGAGTAGGGCGGCTTAGGCGAATTTACCTCGGCGTGAAATGCGCCGCTCTCCAGCCAATGCTGATACCACTTCGGCTCGACAGTCGCTGGATCGTACGTTTTCGAGAGCTCAGCCACGGGGCAGAATCATCAGAGCCGCGCGGCACGAATGCAAACTGGAGGGGAAGCATGCTCGCGAACGCTTTCGGAGCTGTTACTTTTCCGCTCCGCCAACCCATGTCTCGCATCAAACGGGTCGCATTTTTTGCATTGCTCGCGTTTTGCCCCACTTCGAGGGCCGGCGATTGGAACGTCATCAAGGAGCGGAGCCATGATTACGTCAGTTTCGCGAACGTGGCGCAATTTTACCAGTTCCCCGACTACACGCGGGTCAATCGCACGGTGTCGCTGCGCAGCGATCGCCGCGCAATTCGCGCTCAAGCCGGAACGAGCGAGCTGTTCATCAACGGAGTCCGATTCCTGACCGATTTCCCCATTCTTGCCCTCGGTGAAGAGGACCTGATTTCAGCGATGGATGTTAGCAAGATCATCGAGCCGGTACTGCGGCCGAGTCGCATCGCGAATAGCCACAACATCGAGACCGTGGTTCTCGATCCCGGACACGGCGGGACCGATCAAGGTACAATGAATCGCTGGGGGACCGAGAAAGCATTCGCTCTCGATGTGGCACTGGTCGCGCGCGAGCAGTTGTTGCGCGCCGGCTTTAAAGTCGAGATGACACGCACAACCGACATCGGTTTGTCGCTCGAAGACCGGGTGAACTTTGCCAATCAATTCTCGAATGGAATTTTCGTGAGCATTCATTTCAACTCAGCCAGCGGTGGCGCCGGCGTGGAGAGTTACTCGCTCGCGCCGGCTGGCGTGCCGTCGAATGCATCGGCGGAAAGCCACGCCTCGCCGGATGAGGTCCAGCCGTGCGAAGGAAACGCGCATGATCCGAACAACGTCGCGTTGACCGCCGCGGTTCACGCTGCCGTCCTGGCGCACGTCGGCGCCTTCGATCGCGGTGTCAGGCACGCGCGCTTTCACGTCTTGCGGAACATCAAAATTCCGGCGGTTCTCCTCGAGGGCGGCTTTTTGAGCGATCCGGCTGAGGGCGAGCGAATCGCAACCGGGCAATATCGTCAGCGGCTTGGCCAGGCGATTGCGCAGGGCATCCAGAACTACAACGCGGCCGTCAACTATCACGGCGGAAATGCCACCTTCGCCGCGGCACGCGCCAATCTCCCGCCACACAATCAGCCGATTACCGCACCCCTCGCACCACAGACTGGTCTCGATGCGGGGCCGAACGGGCAACCGTCGGTTTCCGTGCGGGGTGGGGATTGAAATGAGCAAGGTGGACGTAACACGACCAATCGGCGTCTTCGATTCGGGTATAGGCGGGCTCACCGTGGTGGCGGCTATCCGCGAACTATTGCCGCACGAACGTATCGTTTACATCGGCGATACCGCACGGGTGCCGTATGGCGGCAAGAGCAAGCCGACTGTCGAACGCTACAGTCTTGAAATCGCCGGCCTGCTCCTCGAAGAAGACGCCAAGGCGATTGTCGTCGCCTGTAATACCGCGTCGGCTCTCGCCTTGCCCCGCCTCGTCGAGAGCGTTCCGGTACCGGTCACCGGCGTGATTGAGCCGGGCGCGCAAGCGGCGGTAGCGGCAAGCCGTAACCGCCATATCGGCGTAATCGGCACCCGCGCGACGATCAACAGCGGCGCATACGAGCGGGCGCTGCGAAGCTTGGAGGGAGCGATAGACGTGACAAGCAGACCGTGCCCGCTCCTTGTTCCCCTCATCGAAGAAGGTCGCCTCGATGGCGAGGTGAGCGAGCGTATCATTCGCGAATACATCCAGCCGATGCTCGAACTCGGCGTCGATACACTCGTGCTCGGCTGCACGCATTATCCGCTC